>NZ_JABUMP010000001.1:0-20014 GCF_029169405.1 Wolbachia endosymbiont of Onchocerca gibsoni
CACAATGAGTTGAAGCTTTACAATTATAATCTCACTAAAAAGGAAGAAATTGTGGTATTAAACAAATGCGACTTATTGCAAGAAGCAGAAATTCTTAAAAAGAGAAATTACTTAGTTAATTATCTTAATAAAGAAATACTATGTTTATCAATTAATGATGATTTACAGTCTATTCTAAGATTATTAAGTGAAAAATTAAAAAAAAGCAACTCCAAAAAAACTACTAATGTATACGACCCTTTTAAGATATAAACTCCCCCTATTCAATACTTATACAGGCGTGTGATAATCAAGGATTTTAATAGCTTAAGTGGTTTTTATTAAAAGTATAAAATTTTAGATATAAGGTCCACCACATAAAAAAAGATTCAAAAAAAATGAATGCATATATGAAAGAGATTAAACACGTGAATACGCACCTATGTACATTAAAAAATGTGTACACTTCATTTTAACTGAAATTTAGATAAAAACCTTGTAAGCAGAGATAAATTTTAAGCTCTCTAAATACCTTTATTGTAACCAGTAGTATCATTAAATAAACAAATAAAGTAATCTCTTTATACTAAGAAATCTTAATTTTGCTTTAGTTATTAATCATCTTGAAGTTAAATATCTTGACATCTACCCAATGCTACTACATAATAAATGTGTGCGTTTTGTACACTATGGCAATAAAATTACCTTGTAATAGGTGTATTGGACCCGAGGGCAGTACTCGGCGCCTCCACCATATTTTTACATGGGGGCGAATAAGGATCGACATACATAGTAAAGATGGTAGCTTTGCTCGGTAAGATACCACCGTTAAGAGTTTATAATTTAGATGCAAACGATAATTTTGCTGCTAATGGTAATGTTGTAGCATTAGTTGCTTAAACTAAGCTATAATCTTATTACTATAAGCACGGTTTGGGAACGCCGGGTAACAGAAGGTTCCACAAGAATTTATGTGCATAAAAGTCATATGAATAAAACAGATTATAAAAAATCACTTACCTTTGCAAAGTTTCAAGTTATCAAAAAGGCTTTAGCCATCATATCAAATAATGATTTCACACCTCATTTAGAAATACTATTTTTTACATATTTTAACGGTGTTATCGTGCCAGATTATTTGAAAAAGTCATACCCTACCCAAATGCTTATCATATTACAGCATCAGTTTTATGGTTTAAAAGTTTTTGAGGACAGATTTAGTGTCAGGTTAAGCTTTCACGGAAAACAAGAACAAATTACTGTATCACTTTTTGCTATCAGTGAGTTTCACGATAAAACTTCAGGAGATGTTTTAATATTTGATAAAATCAGTATAGATTCTGACAAGAAATACAATGGTAAAAAATGTACTAAAAAATTATTAAGCAGTAGCATTATACATATAGATCAGCTGCGTGATAAGTAGTCATTGAAAACTCAGTTTCATAACACGCGAAAAAGGGAAAAAGTTACCTTAATTAAACAATGAACAGAAGCTTTTGTGTTGTGATTTATTTACACGTAATTAGGAAACATGTTTTTCCACATCAATGAATATTTATGTACATCATCACTAATTACAAGTCGGATAGCTGTCTGAAGTTGCTCAGCACTTGAATTACTAAGATCCCTATTTGGTGATTATTTTTAATCATTCCTAAAATAATCGCACACAATTCCAGTTTTAGAACATGCCATACTGTAGTATCTTCGAAAGTAACAGAATCAATCAGATATTTTTCATTGAATCCCAAGCCTCATCCTCATCTTAAATCCATCTCTGTTTTCTTTTAGAAAGGTTTTTATTCTATCAAGTGCATTACCCATAGTAAGAGTGGCTGAAGCAAAGTATTAATTAACTGCTTATACAAGGTTATATAGGAATATCCTCTTTTTTTATTTTCGGTATCATTTGAGCTTGAAATTGCAAATTCCTCTTACTTACACACAAGTTCGCAACTTTTAGTTTTACTATACACAATTAACTATTAATTCAACAACATGATTTAAAGGAGTATTTCCAAGCAAATTCTTTATATTAACACTCACCTTTACTTTCAAGCCTCCTTCAAGAAATACTAACCTCAACCATTAACACAAGACCTGAATAATGATCGTTCTCCGCTCTTAAGAGTTAATATTATTCTTCACTNAAATTACCATCACCTTCCATCTGCTGACTTACATACTACATTTTGATCTTACCCTATTTTGAACATTGCTTAGTTTTTACAAGTACCAGTTTAATTATATTGATCTACATTATACGCACCATCATAATTGGTGTAGCTCATATCAAACTACTCAAAAGATTGAAAGTTTTAAGATTTAACATTGCTATATGTTCGGTCAAGCTTACCAAAATTAAAGTCGTAGTTATTATTATTCACAAGTGCAGCAGATACATAAGAAACATTATTCCCTCAATAATTTTAATCTTATCTGTCGCAGAAGGCAAAGTCATGTTGATAATTTTTTCCTGCTATTTTTCGATTCAATCGAACCATCTATCATAAGTATTTATCACTGATTAATCTGTAAGTCATAATTATTCTCAATAAACTCTAATTTTGATATTATTAGGTTAGGAGAATAAAGCAACTTCAGTAATTGATAGACCTTCAGGTATGACTTTTCTTAATCAGTCATCGATAAAAATAAAGAGCGCCGAAGTGTGGTATCTACAACCGCATGATCGCTTAAAAGCGCAATAATATCTTTAATATAGTCTTCTTTAGCAAAATTCTGGATTTCTTTCGGGATTAAAGTATCATTAACATCAATAACAGATCTAAAGAACAAAGAAATTGAATATGGTAAAATGGCTAATACCTGATCAGCTTATTGATTATAAGTATGCTATAGAATTCATGGAAACAAAAGTTCAAGAAATTTATAACAATTCATCCGACGAGCTAGTATGGCTACTCCAACATCCTCCACTATACACAGCAGGGATTAGTGCAATAGATGATGAAATCGTTGAAGAATTGTTTCCTGTGCATAAAACAGGTAGGGGTGGTAAGTATACATACCATGGTCCAGGACAGCGTATTATATATTTAATGTTAAACCTTAAAAAAAGAAATAAATGTGATATAAAACTATATATTAGAAACCTAAGTAATTGGATCATAAGCGTTTTAAGGCACTTCAATATATTTGGAAAATTTAAAGAAGATAGAATAGGTGTTTGGGTAACTAAAAACGGAGTAGAAGAAAAAATAGCAGCCTTCGGTATTCGTTTAAGAAAATGGGTAACTTATCATGGCATAGCGCTCAACGTCTCTCCAGATCTTTCTCACTACAAGGGTATTATCCCTTGTGGACTAAAAGACTACGGTATTACATCAATGAAAAAACTAGGAGTTGAAGCTCCACTCCCTGAATTAGATGATATACTAAAAAAAGAGTTTTATAAGATATTTTAATATATTTTATCATCGTTTACTTTWTATACTCCAATTTANTTTTCCATATAGACTAACTCTATCTATAACAATCAAAATCAAGTTGATATTATTGTTCCCTCTTTCAAGAGAWAWGAGTTAGATCTTATTACTATTAAATACCAAAGCTTTYACTATAATGCTTTGATATTTAACTTTCACCAATTTTTTGGAAAAAATATGCAGTAATGACAATCCTCTTTTTTCCAACTTTGATAAATTTTAAGCAGCTAATTDTGATTAGCACACCAATTAATAATAGCAAAATAATTTAGTGTATTAGAGAAAAATATGAACTTTTTATCTAATTTCCTATTTAGAAAGATAATCCTCTAGTAAAAAAAAAGAATCATTTAAAACAAGCTCATATTCCTAGTGAAGTGGAAGTGGAAATTTTAATAACTTTACTAATTCCGGTACAATAATCTATTGAATCTATAAAAGAAAGATTCACAGAAAGTGTCAATTTTTCTATATCAATTTTCCAAAAAATGGGCAAATTCATGATCACTATATANTCCTTTGTTCTTTAACACKTACACTACTATTATAGTGTCAAGACGAGAAAAAAGATKTCTATTYCTTATSGGTATATATAGAACATAAANNTTTTGCAGATCNAATTTGCAATTNNCAAAATATCTGCAAAATCATCCTAACAAAAATATTTCAATGCATTTTCAAATATGAGCATCCCATCACCATACTTTGGCACAGCGGACTTTAGGCGCTTACACTTTWCTWTTTCAAGTRGCCAGTTATCTTGCTGAGTAAAAAATATCCCTCTCTCTGGATGAGGCATTAAAGCTAACACCTTACCAYTCCTATTTGACAAAGCTGCTARGTCATATATGGATCCATTTGGATTATAAGGAAACCGCAAGTTAGCATAGTTACCATTCTCATCAACGTAACGCAGTGCAATAGAGTTATKTTTAATCAAATGGCTCAAAACACTATTGCTCATAAAAWACTTACCTTCTCCATGAGCAATASGAAGATATAATTCATCTAGACCATGTAGCCAAATAGAATTACTATATGGATTAACTTTANACTCTAATCCAWCGACATTGATAATTGCCTATATCATTACGTACTAAAGCTAAATCAAAAAATTCTGGAATTAATTTTACTAATATTTGACAACCATTGCATATTCCTATAACAAGCTTGTCCTTAGATAAAAAATCTTGAAATTCATTCAATAAGTTGTTCTTAACACGTAGAGCAAAAGCATTACCAGCACCAGTGTTATCACMGTAAGAAAAACCACCTGGAATTACAAGTATATCGCTCGATTTCAATTCATCTGGATTACATATAATTTCAWYAATATGAACAMKTTTYACTTCTACATTACTGATACCAAGTTTTCTGCTGCACTCTACAAATGCAAATGCAGTTTCGTTTTCACWATTTAAACCATAACCAAATAAAATAATAACWTTCATGAATTAAAAATTAAAAAACTCAAATTTCCTTTTCACAAAATTTGCCACTAAATTTAGAGCAAATAACATTATCAGCAAAGCTATAATTGCAATAGCAGCANAGTTCAATAAACGCAATTTCAGGACTACTTGACCATATGTATATTYGTACAGGTAAAACAGTTNGCTGVATCGGWAAANNNGGATACAGGTGTATCAGCGATAAATGCTACCGTACCCACCATAAGCAAAGGAGAGGATTCACCTAMAACTCKTGCAACCGCWWGCATWGTACCATGTATKATTCTYNNTAACGCAATCGGCAAAGAGTGATCTAATATTACCTTGATATGAGGAGGCYCAAGAGCAAAAGCTGCATCCTTTATTGTAANTAGGAACATTTGCAAAGGCATTTTTTGTTGCAATTNGATAATATTAGGCRACATCATAAATGAAAGAGTCATTCCACTAACAAGTGGCGAAGAACGAGGTAGTTCAAATATGCCAAGATAGAGGGTTAGGCCTACTACTCCAAATATTATTGAAGNGTACTGCAGTCAAATTATTTATACTAACCTCTACAATATTAGTCATTACACTATTTCTTGACATAAACTCATGAAGATAGACACCTGACATAATTSCTATTGGTAATGCTAAAGCTAAACATACCATAATCGTCATTMAAGAGCCAACAAATGCTCCTAAAATTCCTGCATTTTCAGGTTCACGAGAATCAGAWTTAAGAAACAAAGATTTATTAAAGAATTTTTTTACCCTTTTTTTTTCTTYTAGCCAGCTAAGTAATTTAGCATAATGATCATTAAAATACTTATTCTTATTTATTGAATTAATTATACTTGATGCGGTAAACCAGATTTCATATTTACCACCATACTCCACTWCTCTACAAAAAAAGTTCTCTAGATTCCTTATAAGAACTACGACTCAGAATCTCGTCACTATTTWTAAAATCAGTTCCTTTAAATACTCTACGCAGTGAATCATTGAGCAGTTCAATGGATTTGTATCTTNAAWTCACTAGGACTACCTGATAAAAAAAAATCAGAGTTTACTTCTATTAGCAATAAAATTTATGTTATTGTTAAGGCGCTATAAGAGTTAATTAATATACTCAGCAATATACATATAGGACAACCAAGTGAAATAACTAACGTTATAANMAGAACAAATATACNNAATACTCTATTTCTTTTATTTTTTCTTTTTATACGAGCGTGTACACGCCTAGAGCGAAGCAACCTAAGGAATTTTGTCTCTATGCTCATTTTACAACTATTCTAAATAAGATATTCTCTTATAGYAAATACTMATACCWTTTTTGTCACTTAGTGCTCACATWATTGTACGATGTTGACGTCAAAACTCCACTTCACTKGCCTAGACCTTATCGCTTTTATAAGCAGTACGCTCTTTTATTCTCGCAGACTTTCCAAATAGTTTACATAAGTAATACAGCTTTGCTCTACGAACTTTNTCCCTTCCTNTGTTACTTGRACTGAAACTAACGTAGGAGAACAAACAAAAAATTGGGATACTATACTTTCCCCATAACTCACTTTCCTAACCGTAAAAGAAGAGTGTAATCCACGATTCCTCTTCGATATACATACACCTTCAAATATTTGAATACGCTCACTTGCACCGTCAACTATTTTAAAAGTGACCTTTAAATCATCACCAGAACGAAACTCTGGTACTTTTTTAATTAGCATTTCCATTTGYTTATTATTAAATTTTTCAAGTAAATTTACCATTTAATTCTCCACCTAATAATTCAGGTCTACGTCTCKTTGTNNTATAATTTGAGACTGTCTCTGCCTCCAATCAKTTATTTTTTCATGGTCACCAGACAACAWAACCTCAGKCACTTTACGTTTTCTCCATTGCTTAGGTCTAGTATATTGAGGATACTCAAGTATACCACCAGTATAATTAAARCTTTCTTCAGTAAGACTATCGGAACTACCTATTACTCCAGGAAGAAGCCTAACACATGTATCAAGAACCACCATAGCAGCTGGTTCACCTCMTGAAAGGATATAATCTCCAATGCTTAATTCATAAGGAGTATACTCATCAATCACCCTCTGGTCAATACCCTCAAATCGACCGCATAATATTGTTATGTGAGAGAATTTWATTAATTCTCTTGCAACGTTCTGATTAAACTTTGTGCCAGATGGAGTCATACAAATAAATCTAGTATTCTTATGGGCAGAAAWARCACTATCAACTGCATTACCWATCACATCGGGACGCATAATCATGACTGCTCCACCTCCATATGGTGTNGNNAACATCGTCTACTGNTTGAATGTTTATCTTCAGCAAAAAAACGTATATCTACTACKTCAAGGTTCCATATTTTTTTTTCTAACGCCTTTCCAGCAAGAGAATACTTTAGGAACCCAGGAAGCATCTCCGGANNAATATGTTMATATTGTAATAGTAACCATCNTTTACAGATTTGTAGCRAACCTAAGTAGAAATTGATATAATGTTTATAATACATAGTCAAACCATTTATGCTACCAGGTAAAMTAATATATGAAGGTAAAGCTMAGTCTATTATTGAAACTAAAGACCCATTAACCGTGATACAGCACTTTAAAGACGATGTWACAGCATTTAATAAAAAAAAACATGAGGTTATTGAAGGTAAGGGATTAATCAATAATTTTATCAGTGCTTTCATCATGGAAAAACTTGAGAAAATGGTAATTAATACACACTTTATAAAAACTCTAAACGAAAGAGAACAGCTAGTTAAAAAACTAAAAATTGTACCTCTTGAAGTAGTAGTGAGAAACATTGCAGCAGGCAGTTTTTGTAAGCGCTTTAATATAAAAGAAGGTAAGAGACTTACATCTCCTATAATTGAGTTTTTTTATAAAAATGATAGTCTAGCCGATCCAATGGTAAATGAAAACCATATCATATATTTTGGCTGGTTATTTCGTAAAGAAATAGAAAAAATTAAAATTATAACCTTAAAAGCCAACACATTTCTAATAAACTTATTTTCAAATGCAGGAATGAACCTAGTCGATATCAAATTGGAATTTGGCAGATTAATAGATAACGATACAAAAATCGTCTTAGCTGACGAGATCAGCCCTGATAATTGTAGATTATGGGATAAAAATACACACAAAAAATTAGACAAAGATATTTTCCGTTTAAGCTTAGGAGACTTAAAAGAAGCATACTTAGAAGTTGCAAAAAGGTTGTCATTAAAGTTAGATTAACTAAGTACTATTCTATCAAAGGAAGGGTCGCATACCTCATTGAGTTTTCCAATAATTTTAATCTTCTCCCCATGTTTTTGAAAATGATTTTTTACATTTTGCATATCCTTAGGATCCACGATCAATACCATACCAATACCACAATTAAATATCTTTAACATTTCTTTCTTTCCTATCTTGCCTTCTTCCATTAACCATAAAAATATATCTGGCCATTCCCAAGAATTAGTATCTATATTTGCAAACAAATTCTTTGGAAGAATCCGTGGGATATTATCTACCAAGCTACCACCTGTAATGTGTGCAATGCCTTTTACTTGCGGTGTAATAGGTAACAAAGAGTCAACATATATTTTTGTTGGCTTAAGTAACACTTCTCCCCAAAATTGGCTATTCCATGGAGACAAATCATTATAGCTTATACCTAAATCTTTAAAAACACAACGTACTAAAGAGAACCCATTTGAGTGAATTCCACTTGACTCTAACCCAACTATATAATCACCAGCCTTCATTATACTATAATTTGGAAGAATTTCACTTTTATCAATTATTCCAACTACAAATCCTGCAAGGTCATAGTGATCATTGCCATACATTCCAGGCATCTCTGCAGTTTCCCCACCAATTAACCCTATCTTAGCTTTCTTACATCCCTCTACAATACCACAAACTACAGAAAGCAAAACATCTTTATTCAAAATACCAGTTGCAAAATAATCAAGAAAAAATAAAGGTGTTGCTCCCTGTGCAAGTAAGTCATTTACACACATTGCAACTAAATCTATACCTATAGTATCATGTTTATTTACTTCTTGAGCTATTAACAGCTTTGTACCTACCCCATCGGTTGAGGAAACTAATACAGGATGATTATAATTTTTAATTAACTTAGCAAAATCAAACAGTGCAGAAAAAGAACCTACTTCACTAAGTACTTCTTCCTTTTTAGTTTTCTCAACAATAAGTTTGACTTCTCTTATCAACTTATTATACAGTTCGAGATCTACTCCCGATTTAGAATAGGTATTCATAATCTCTTTGTAAACTTTATAGTTATTAACACTATATTAATAAGCCATCACAAAAAGTACAACGAAACTTCCTCTCAATTGACTATCACACATTTACCAATATAGGGTAATTTAAATCATTTACAATCGCCTAATGAATAAAAACATCAAAAATATGTTATTAATAACAGAGTTACTGTCAGGACAGCTGCTTCATGACTTCGCTAATTCTATGAATGGAATAATGTTTGGCTTAGAAGAGTTTGAAGAATGCAATAAGAATAATGACATTGCATGCAAAGAAGCGTTGTCATTGCTTAAAGAAAGTTCTGATGATTTAATAAATAAACATAAAGTTATGAAGCAAGCATATTCTTCTTCAGCAGATAATTACAATTTTGACCAAACTAAATCTAACATTGAAAGTTACTTATTAAAAAAAAAGTAAAGTTTATGTGGGAGATAGACGAATATCCTGTAAAAGGTAAGGAAGATTTAATTGAAAAAATAAATAAGATAATTTCTAATATGGCACTAACTATAGCTAGTGTGATAGCAGAAGTTGAATTAGTTTCTGTTTTATTAAGCCAAACAGAAGGTAAAACGTTATTAACCATAAAAATTTTAAACAAGCACAAGTTAATGAGTAAATCTTTAGCAAATAAATTAACAAAAAAAGATAGTANNTTAATTTAAATGCAAAAGATGTTAATGTATATATGACTTCTTTATTACTAGAATATTATAACACTGAAATACATTGTTCTTGTGAAAATAATTTGCTAGAAATAGGTTTAGTTTTAACTCAAGGATAACCTCACACTTTACAAAAAGTATTTACAAGTTTAAGCCTTAATATAAGGAACTGAAGTTGTTCAGCCTTTTTAAAGGAAGGCATATTCACTAGACGAGTATCAACACGTTGTAAATTCTTTTATCTAAAAATGAGACAATTTTTTATAAAAGAAACCAATCTACTTTTTATAATCATTGAGGTCTAATATTATTCTATTAATGTAGCGCTCACTTGCATCCTTAATGATAAACTTTATACCATTTTTATACTTGATAATTTCACCCTCAGAAGGCACCTTACCTGCAATTGAAAGAATTAATCCACCAAGCGTAACGTAATCCTCTTTTGGATCACGTAATTCTATTTTTAAACTTTCCTCTATCTCTTTTATAAGAGCCCTCGCTGACACCTCAAACTCATTTTGAGATAACTTAATGATTGTGCATTCAAAAGATTCATTTTCGCTAACGTTCGGTACTAATTTTTCTATGAGATCAATCATTGAAATTAAACCATCAGTTCCACCATATTCGTCTAGTACAACAGCTAAGTGTGGTCTAGCAGACTTCATTTTAATAAAAAGGTTAGTAATCTTCATTGAAGGCGGAACAAATATTACGTTTTGTACAAAGTTTTTCAAATCAAAAATCTCATTTTTATCAAAAAGAACATCTTTTACATAAAAGAATCCTATTATGTTATCAAAGTTGTTCTTATAAACCAGTATCTTAGTGTGGTGAGTACTTCTTATCTTTTTTATTACTTCATGTCTACTGNCGACTCAACGTCTAACGCACATATTTCTGTACGTGGAGTCATTATATCAGTTATATTACAGTCATGAAATTTCAATAAATCATTAAATATATTAAAACCTGGCAGATTTTTCATTAGTGCTTCGATTGCACATTTTCTTAGCATACGAAATCTTCCAAAAAGAAATAGAAAGACTTCACACACAATCTTTTCCCCTAAAGTCCTTTTTTTATTCAAGTTGCTTCCTGTAATAGATAAAACGCTTTCATATTAGATTTATCAAGAAAACTGTTGTCAAATATTTAATAAGTGTGTGAATAACATTAAATTAACCTGTGAGTTGTATGTTGATATAAGATATTAACAGTTTCTCAACAACTTTCTCACCAGCATATACATAACTATGTAACAACACACGATAAAAAAATTTTTTCATAAAAAGAGATTACCAATAATTTAAACATTTCACTTATACACACGATTTACAATAGAAAGCCAATAACATATTAAAGTTATTAACATACTTATCTACAAGTGAGACAAAGAAAGTTATCATTAACCTTCAAACTAGTAACAAATTATTAAGAGATCTATTATTATATATATATTTTTTATATAAAAAAAATGAATAAATCTACTAAATCAATAATAGCAAGAGTTATTAGAAATGGTAAACAAGTCGAAAAAACACCAATTTGGCTAATGCGTCAGGCAGGTAGGTCTCTTCCAGAATATCATAAAGCAATGAAAGGTGTAAGCAACTTTATGAAAGCATGCTATAACACAGATCTAATCACAAAACTAACACTTCAACCAGTAACAAGATTCAACATGGACGCAGCCATAATTTTTTCAGATATCTTAGTAATAGCTGATATTTTAGGATGTGATATAAATTTTACACGCGGTATAGGTCCAATAATAAAGCCTATAGAAGACCCTAAAGAGTTGACTGATTTAGAGAAAATTGAGACTAAAATTTTGCCAATTCTGAATGCTATAAAAAAAGTAAGGCATAAATTACCAGAGGAAAAGTCCCTTATAGGATTTGCCGGTGGACCATGGACAATAGCTTCATATATCATAGAAGGTAGAAACAATAAGACTTTCTACAAAACGCTAAATTTTTGTTCCTTAAAATTGGAAAAAATAATTGAACAAATAACAGAAGCAACGATTATTTATCTAACCAAACAAATAGAGTATGGAGTGGACGTTATTCAGCTATTTGATAGTAATGCTGGCATTCTTCCAGAAAAATTATTTAAAAAATATATTATTAAACCAACAAGAAAGATTGTCCTAGCAATAAAAGATAAATTTTCAGATTTTCCGATAATAGGTTTCCCAAAATCTGCTGGAAAGCTTTACAAAGATTACTGTCAACAGACTAGTATATCTGCGATAAGCATAGACTATGACATTTCAGTAGAATGGGCAAAGACAAATCTAAAAGTTCCTTTACAAGGTAATCTTGATCCTAGTCTTTTAGCATACGATCGAGTAGGGGCAATTAAAGAAGCAAAACACATAATGGATTGTTTTAGAGATTTACCTTTCATATTTAATCTTGGGCATGGAGTACTTCCTGATACTCCAGTTGAAAATATTGTTGCATTAGTGGATCTAGTAAAAAATTATTAATACGATAATGAAATTTCTGGCTTTTTTGTTGAACGAGGTTTATTATTTGGATTTGGCTTCAGTAAGATTATGTTAGAACTCGCGAAAAGAATGTCTTTAATAAAACTATCACCTACAATTGCTGTAACTGATAAGGTAAACAGACTAAAAAGTGAAGGAAAAGAGATCTGTATTTTAGCTGCAGGGGAACCAGACTTTGATACTCCAGGTCATATAAAGAAAGCAGCTATCCAAGCAATAAATGAAGGTAAAACTAAGTATACTGCTGTTGATGGAACTCGTGAGCTTAAAGAAGCGATAATTAATAAGTTAAAAAGGGATAACGATCTTGAATATATGCCTAGCCAAATCTGTGTTGGTGCTGGTGCTAAACAAGTACTGTTTAACTTGTTTATGGCAACGATTAATCCTGAAGATGAAGCTGTAATTCCAGCTCCTTGCTGGGTTTCGTACGTTGATATGGTAAGCCTTTTTGGCGGCTTACCAATTGTGGCAGAATGCAAGGAAAACTTTAAACTGACATCGGAGTTATTGAGGAGTAAGATAACTGAAAAGACTAAATGGTTAATTCTCAATTCACCAAACAATCCAGCAGGAGTTGTATATACATATGACGAATTGAAGAAAATAGCACAGGTATTGCTTGAGCACCCACACGTAAACATTATTACAGACGATATTTACGAACACATAGTGTACGATGGGAAGTTTTTTACTATTGCTCAGGTTGAGCCAAGGCTCTATGACAGAGTTTTTGTAGTTAATGGAGTATCAAAAGCTTATGCAATGACAGGTTGGAGAATAGGTTATGTTGCTGGTAGAAGTGATGTAGTAAGAGCCATTTCTATACTGCAGTCTCAGAGTACTTCAAATCCAAATTCAATAGCACAGGCGGCAGCAGTTGAAGCATTAAATGGTAATCATGATTTTCTAAAAGAAAGGATAAAAATTTTTAAAAATCGTAGAGATTTTGTGGCTGAAAAATTGGGCTCAGTTCCAGGGTTGTCGGTGTTTATTCCACAAGGTGCGTTCTACTTGTTTATTTCGTGTGAAAATCTATTGGGTAAGAGTACAAAAAACGGTAAAATAATAAATAATGATCTTGATTTTGCTGAGTATTTGTTAGAAGACCATTTAGTTGCTGTGATTCCAGGGGTTGCATTTAGTCTGAAAAACTTTATCAGAGTTTCTTATGCGACTTCTCAGGAGCAACTAGAGATTGGGTGTAATAGTATTGTAAAAGCATGTAAGATGTTAAGTTAGCTATTCTATATTCCCTTGTGTTAATAAAATAAATCTAATAAATATTATATTTAGTATTAGTTAGCTTATTTTAAGTGGTATAGAATTGTACCTCTAAATAATAGTAATGTAGCTTTTTTCTTATTATCCTCCTATAGGAGCCTTTCTAGTTTACAGCTTTGTAAGTCTTTATTTTTTCTTATTGGCAATAAGTATAGCATGTTCCTTTTTGTATATCTTGCATAATTTAGATTGGCGTAAGTTATATAGATACAATAATGATAGGAATAAATATTTTTAATGATCTAGTTAATTTTAGACCGTTTAATTTTTCCTTACTTTGGTAACGTTCAATATTGTAGGCTTGAAGGTTTTACTAGTAAATAATTAGAAATTAGTTGTAACAAAAATCAGAGTAAAGTGAGTTAGGAAATTTGTTTTCCTATGTTAGTAGTGTTTACTAGAAGTTATCTTTAGCTTTCTCACTTATAAAGAAAGCCGTTTCCCATTAATCGAATGAATACATTTTTATATTTAGCTTCTCATTTTTCTTATTTTGTTAAATCAAGTTTATGTTGTTTATCTTATTTACTAAATTTTCTTCTTTAGATTTTTTAAATAGCTTCTGTTGATGTGATGTTTACTATTGAATTTTATAATGACTTTTTTCTTTTTTAGGTAAGTGCTTGGAAGTTTTAGCACCTAGTGTTTAGCAAAAACCAAACAAATTTTTTATCAAGTCTTAGATCTTTATATAGACTTTCTAAATTTTTATCATAGTGCTTTGCTTGATTTACGATGAATTTTATTATTTCTTCTATCTTGCTTAAAAGCTTTTCTATTTAGTCTATCGTGTCTGTTACCTAAATGGTATGTTAGGTGTCTTACTTAATACTTTGATATGTGATTTTGTAGCATATCATTTGTTGTTCTCGTGTTCGCTGATCTAGCTTTTACTTTAGTATTATGTTATTCTATATGTAAAGAGGCTAATCAATTCGGTAGCTGTGATGGTTTTGATGCTAAGTTTTATTAAAAATAATACTATTTAAGATAAGATTTTACTATAAAATAAGAGTATAAATGAAATTTGTGAAGGAAACAAAGTAAAAAGCCTTTTTAGAAAATATTCTCTTTATGCTATAAAATTTAGTCAATATGATAGTTATGAATTTAATTTTGTTAAACTTTAATAAATTGAAAAAATATTTGCAAAGACGTTGCTTTTTGTAACTAGAGCGTCTATAGTAGTAAATTTAAAATGAGTTTTATGCTACAGAGAAAGTTTTTAGTATGGTTATTAGCATCACTCTTTTATACATATCAATATATATTACGTGTAATTCCAAATATAATCACACCTGGGTTAATGACGAAGTTTAATATAAACATAGTTGATGTCGGTCAATTTAGTGGGTTATACTATATAGGATATACGTTAGCTCATATACCTATTGGTCTTTTTCTTGATAGATCTGGGCCAAAGCTTATTTTGCCTATATGCACTATTTTAACATTTGTTGGAACATTACCACTTATATGTTTTGATGAATGGTATCCTTCAATACTTGGCAGAATACTTGTTGGAGTTGGATCATCTGCTTCAGCAATTGGGATCTTCAAAGTTGCAACCATGTATTTCTCTCGAGAAAGATCAGCAAAAATGACTAGTTTATCTATGATAATAGGGTTACTGGGAGCTATTTATGGTGGATTACCTCTAGATTTCTTACTTAATAGCTTTGGCTGGGATTATGTTATATATGCTTTCTCAGCAATTGGTTGTTTACTCGCTTTGTTGTTATTTCTTGTAACACCAAATAATGATACACAAGAAGCTATAAATAGTAATATACTTCAAGATTTAAAAAGTGTACTTTATAACAAGCACATAGTTTTAATTAGTTTTTTTGGTAGCTTAATGGTTGGTCCACTAGAAGGTTTTGCTGATGGCTGGGCAAGAACGTTCTTATGTGAAGTCTATCAGATAACAGGAGATTTGGCATCTTTTCTTTCTTCTTTTATATTTATAGGTTTTGGAGCTGGAGCATTCTTTTTAGCTTTTTTACTAGAAAGGTATCCAAGTAAGCATTATGAAGTGATTATTACATGTTCTCTTACAATGATTATCAGCTTCATCTTACTTTTTATACAGGCTGGTGGTTTATATGTTGTGGTCCCTACACTTCTTATTATCGGTTTTGCATCTGGATATCAGGTAATTACCATTTATAAAGCAATAAGCTACGTAAGCAATAACTTAGTAGGATTAGCTACAGCTGTTTCAAATATGATAATTATGATTTTTGGCTATTTTTTTCATATTTGGATTGCAAAAATAGTAAATTTCTATTGGGATAGAACAGTAATACAAGGGAATCCCGTGTATGGTCCTGAACTGTTGATAAAGGCAATGTCAATTATTCCTGTATGCTTACTTTTGGCTGTTTTCGGTTTTGTGTGGTTAAAGAAACGTTCTTAAAACTACTTGTAGGTAAAGTGTATTTTAGTATTATTAAACTTAACGTGGTTTAATTTATGGCAAGCGTTTCAGAAGAAGTTTTCATCCTTAAAAAGGATTTAAGATTTTCTGATAGTGAAGTTTATCAATCTATAGAGAAAGAGTTGCAGCGTCAAAGGTCACAACTGCAACTGATTGCATCAGAAAATTTTGCAAGTAGAGCAGTAATGGAAGCGCAAGGTTCTTTTCTAACTAATAAATATGCAGAAGGTTATCCAGGAAAAAGGTATTATTGTGGCTGCGAATATATAGATGAAGTTGAAAATCTCGCCATAAAAAGACTTTGTAAACTGTTTGGTGTTAAGTTTGCAAATGTTCAACCTCACTCTGGTTCTCAGGCAAATCAAGCAGTGTTTGCTTCACTGCTTTCTCCAGGCGATGCAATACTTGGTTTATCACTAAGTTGTGGTGGGCATTTAACTCATGGTGCAACGCCGAGTCTTTCTGGTAAGTGGTTTAAGTCAATTCAGTATACGGTTAGACGAGATACTTATTTGCTTGATATGGATGAAATAGAAGAACTAGCGCTTAAGTATAAACCAAAATTAATAATAGCTGGTGCTTCTGCTTATCCAAGAAGAATAAACTTTAAGCGTTTTCGTGAGATTGCAGATAAGATTAGTGCATATTTGCTTGCAGATATTGCTCATTATGCGGGGCTTATAGCAGTAGGTGAGTATCCATCACCTACTGAATATGCACATGTTATAACCTCTACTACTCATAAAACTTTACGCGGCCCTCGTGGTGGGATAATAATGACAAATGATGAAGTATTACATAAAAAAATTCAATCTGCAGTTTTTCCAGGATTACAAGGTGGACCGCTTATGCATGTAATAGCTGCAAAAGCTGTTGCATTTAAAGAGGCATTAGCACCGGAGTTTAAAACTTATAGCAAAAAAGTTATTGAGAATGCTAAAGTTTTAGCTCAAGCTCTGAAAGAGTATGGGCTGAACATTGTAACTGGTGACACTGACTCTCATATGGTGTTAATTGACTTAAGACCGCAGAAATTAACTGGAAAAGGGGTTGTGGATAGCCTTGAGAGAGCTGGTATTATTTGTAATAAAAACTCTATACCGTTTGATACAGAAAAAACGACTATTACTTCAGGACTGCGTTTCGGTACCGCTGCTGAAACAACACGTGGGCTTGAGGCGAAAAATTTTAAAGAAATAGCTGAGCTAATAAATAAAGTGATTCAGGGATTAATCAATGGAGATAGCTCAAATGTCGAAAAAGTAGTGAAAGACAAAGTTGAGAAGATTTGTAATAATTTCTCTATTTATTAGTTGTGATGATATATATTGCATCATCCTAATATAAATGTATAAGCTGTATGGGATTGTGGTTTGTAGTTAATTTTCGTAATAGACAGTATTTTTTAATACCTTTGATGATATCGCCTCAATATGTAATACTTGAATCTAAATAATGAGGATTATCTTTATTCTATGGCTTAACTATAAGATTTAGTTTTTGAAGTACTTAGATTCCAGCGTGTGATGCTGGAATGATAAAAAAATACAAAAGTAAATATTGTAACATGTAATCTAAGTTAATTTACCAATCACTAGAAAAGTTAAATATTTTCGTTAATTGAAACCTCAAAAGCTAGTTGGTATTATTTTTTTACAGAGCCTTATAATTTTCTAATTCTTTACATTAACTTCAATCTTAAGGGCACTTTAAAACGTTGTGTTACTGCCTGCTAGGGNTTTCTTTTACTGCAGTACGTAAGTCTGTATTTTCTACCATAGCTTTTTTGTAAGTCTATGTTACTTACAAGATCTATTTTTAATTAGAGTTTTTGAACACCTTTACATCTTTTTTCCTAAAATTATTTTTGCTTTTGTAGCGCTGAATAGTTAAGCAGCTGCATCTATAACTTACGTGGTAATAAGCTTTTTTGCTACTTTTTCTGCAAGAACTAGTTTATCAGTTTTACTACTTTCTACAGAAGTAAATTTTTCAGAACTACACCTAAATCGTTTATATTATACTTATTTGTATAATACCATAATTAAGCTCTCTGTTTGTTCTTCCTTTTCCTTCTATGTCAAGAGGTATATTTGTTTTGCTTACCTTATCTTCCAGGTTACAATTTTAACTTTCCTAAATTTATTGGGCAAGCTCCTTTATCATAATAGTATTCAATTGTCTTTAATTTTATGTAGATTGAACGATGAGAGTATTACGTAATTAGTTTTATATTTAATTTTTATGTTATATGCTCATGTCTTTATTAGTTTCACCTTATATTCTTAGGTTTTTAAGTTAAAATACACTATAATTCATTTAAGATAATGCAGAACACCAATTTGCAAGGGTAAATATAAATGAGTAAACAACTGTCTGCTGCTAAGTTTCTTCTATATTTTTTTGTTTAGAAAATTTCTTGAATATTAAAACAATTTAAAAGCACACAGTGTCACAAAAGATACTAATATCATAATAGACAGTAAATTATCTTTCTCTATTTAGTTAGAGTTATCCAGAGAATTTCTTAACTGAAAAAGCTGACTATGTTTTCTTTTACTTCCATGCTGTCTGTCATATTGTTTATTCTCATGCGAAATTCAGATGAATTTTTAAGCCCGATACTATACCAGCCTATATGCTTGCGGGCTATTTTCATTCCTATATCGTTTCCGTAATACTCAAGAACACTATCGTAATGTTCAAGTATTATACTTAATTTTTCTAAGGCTGTTGGTTCGGAGATTTTGCTTCCGCTTATAAAATTTATTGCTTGATTAATCAACCAAGGTTTACCATAAGTACCACGACCTATCATTACTCCATCTGCTTCAGACTCTTTGAGAGCTCTTTGAATATCGTTTATATTTTTAATATCACCATTTACTATAACTGGAATTTTTACTTGCTCTTTGACACTTTTAACAAATTTCCAGTCTGCTTGGCCACTGTAAAGTTGTGCTCTTGTTCTTCCATGAATGGTTATCATTTTTGCACCTAGATCCTCTGCAATTTTTGCTAAACGGGGAGCATTACGACTTTCATTGTTCCATCCAGTACGCATTTTTACTGTAACTGGCACATTAACTGCTTTAACTACAGCTTCAATTATTTCAGCGGCCTTTTTTTCATCACGCATTAGTGCTGATCCTGCGTAACCATTTACAACTTTTTTTACTGGGCACCCAAAATTTATATCTATGATTTTTACACCCATATCCGCATTTAATTTTGCAGCTTCTGCAATCACATCTGGCTCATATCCAGCAAGCTGCACAGCAGTTAATTCATCAACTTTAGCTTTTTGCATACTTTTGCGAGTATTTATAATCATGGCTTTGCTTGCGATCATTTCTGAGACTAATAAACTTGCACCAAGTTTCTTTACAATGCTTCTAAATGGGTAATCAGTTACCCCAGACATTGGTGCCAAAATTACCGGAGAATTGATTATTAAATTTCCTATTTGAAGAGGTATAAGGTTCTTTTTCATAATAACATAATGCTATACCAACTTTTCTTTTCCTTTTTTGAAGTAGAATATAAGGATATTTGTGTTTCCGGTATGAGCTCACATAACAGCCCATTTTTCAAATCTTCCTTCTATTGTTCATCTTTTATGAGTGCTTCCTTTGAACTTATTGTATCTTTTTGTTATGGATAACATATTAGTTCTACGGACACTAACTAAATTTTAATGAATTTTGAAAATAAAGTCAATTGTACTGATCTTAACGTTTATTAGTGATATAAGTAAGGACATTGAGTATTAAAGGCTTTTGAGGTACAGTAACAATGTTGGTAGTAATGCAATATATGCATGACATAAGATATATACGAAAAAAACCTGAAGAATTTGAGAAGATTATGAGGGAAAGAGGAATTAAAGAGTTTACTGTAAGAGAGGTATTAGAAATTGATCAAGAA
>NZ_JABUMP010000001.1:20132-20929 GCF_029169405.1 Wolbachia endosymbiont of Onchocerca gibsoni
TCAGTCGGCTAATAACCAGAAACAATATCTAAATTATAATTTATATCACAACCACATAAATTTATCGCATAAACGGAAAATCGGGAATGTTACGACTTAATCAGCAAATAAATTAATTAATATAAGTCTAATTATTGACAATTTAAGACTGCCTCCGCCGTTTTCGTCTACTCTGTAATTTTAGGGTTATTACGATGGTATCTCAGCTTACTCTATCTACCGGGAAGCAAATTGTTCGTCTTCCGGAAACAGTTTCCGCTCGGAAAAAATCGCAAGTCTTACGAAAATATGATACAAGCGTTGGTAAATTTTCATAATGTCCTTTACCATCTAAATCATTGTCTTTTAAAGCAATGAAATTTCTACAAAATACTGGTTCTCCGAGTTATGTTCATTACCTGTTATAACACCACTATTTCCATCTAGAACTTTTAGCTCATTTTGATTTGCTTCTTTTTTACTAATAAAACCTATCATTAAGCTGTATAAAGTCTTAATGTTACTGTGTCTTGCATGTTACTGTAAGAACTAAATTNCATAACCTACATAACCCAAATTACAGGATGAGAAATTAGCACAATAAATGGTAAAGTTAAGAGAGGAAATTCTATTATCGATCTCAGACAATCAATAAGAAATGTAACTGCCAGATATGTACCAAAATCGTAGATAGCAAATCTCCCAGCAATTTTGAGCTTAGGAAATGAGTGCTTCGTTTGAACTTATTGTATCTTTTTGTTACGGCTAACATATTAGTTCTATAGACACTAATTAACTAAGTTTTAACAAAAATTCTG
>NZ_JABUMP010000001.1:20939-24157 GCF_029169405.1 Wolbachia endosymbiont of Onchocerca gibsoni
CCCCAGACATTGGTGCCAAAATTACCGGAGAATTGATTATTAAATTTCCTATTTGAAGAGGTATAAGGTTCTTTTTCATAATAACATAATGCTATACCAACTTTTCTTTTCCTTTTTTGAAGTAGAATATAAGGATATTTGTGTTTCCGGTATGAGCTCACATAACAGCCCATTTTTCAAATCTTCCTTCTATTGTTCATCTTTTATGAGTGCTTCCTTTGAACTTATTGTATCTTTTTGTTATGGATAACATATTAGTTCTACGGACACTAACTAAATTTTAATGAATTTTGAAAATAAAGTCAATTGTACTGATCTTAACGTTTATTAGTGATATAAGTAAGGACATTGAGTATTAAAGGCTTTTGAGGTACAGTAACAATGTTGGTAGTAATGCAATATATGCATGACATAAGATATATACGAAAAAAACCTGAAGAATTTGAGAAGATTATGAGGGAAAGAGGAATTAAAGAGTTTACTGTAAGAGAGGTATTAGAAATTGATCAAGAAAAAAGATTATTGACTACTAAATTACAAGATTTAAATAGGCAACTTAATGAAGTTACAGAGGAAATAAAAAAACTTAAAATGAGCAATAGCCCTTGCGAAAAGCAAATAAAATTGTCAAGAAGTATTACAAGTGAAATAAAGGTGATTAGCTTAAAGGAGCAANTAGAGAATGACAGGTTGGTGGATATCTTATTTAGTTTACCAAATATTCCTATGCAAGATATACCAATGGGTGAAGGTGAGAGTTCTAATTTAGAGATGAGAAAGTATGGAGAAAAAAGACAATTTGGTTTTATAGCAAAGTCTCATTATGAACTCGGGGAAGGGTTGAATTTGATGGATTTCGAACAAGCGACGAAAATTTCTAGGTCAAGGTTTGTAGTGTTGAAAGGGAAATTAGCCAAGCTTGGACGAGCATTAATAAATTTTATGCTTGAAATGCATGTTAATGAATTTGGCTATACTGAAGTATATCATCCAATTTTAGTGAAGAATGAGGCGATGTATAACGTTGGCCAGCTGCCTAAATTTTCTGATGATTCATATTTAACTACCGATGAGTTAAGATTGATTCCTACAGGTGAAGTTGTTTTAACAAATTTAGTTGCTGGTAAAATAATAGAAGAAAAGGAACTGCCTATTCGTTTTGCTGCGTATTCAGAGTGCTTTCGTAAAGAAGCTGGCAGTGCAGGGCGGGATACAAGAGGTATGATAAGACAACACCAATTTGGTAAAGTAGAATTGGTAAGTATCACAACTGAAAGCCAATCAAACGACGAACTTGAACGCATGACAAGTATTGCTGAGGAGATATTAAAAAGATTAGAATTACCATATAGAGTGATGCTGCTATGTAGTGGTGATATGGGTTTTGCTGTGCAAAAGACTTATGACATAGAAATATGGTTGCCTGGACAAAATAAGTACAGAGAAATATCAAGTTGCTCCAGTTGTGGTACATTTCAGTCAAGAAGAATGAATACTAAATATTCTTTAGAAGCTGATAAAAGGGTGAAAAAATACGTTCATACTTTGAACGGCTCAGCCTTAGCTATAGGAAGGACGATTATTGCTATAATGGAAAATTATCAGAATTCTAACGGGTCGATTGCAATACCAAGCGTGTTGCAAAAGTATATGAGTAATGATACTGTTATAGACAAGTAATGGTTTAAATATGTGGAAAAACGAGGAAATTAAAGATGAAGGTTCTGGTTGTGGGTTCTGGTGGACGTGAGCACGCTTTGCTTTGGGCTCTCAAAAAGTCTCCTATCTTAACTGGGTTGTATGTCGCTCCTGGGCGAGCAGCTGTGAGAAATCTTGGGGTTCTTGTAAACATAAATATTAAAAACCCAATTGATGTTACACGATTTTGCAAAAGAGAAAATATAAAGTTAGTTATCATTGGCCCAGAACAACCAATAATTGATGGTCTTGCTAACAACTTAGTTGCAGAGGGAATAAATGTTTTTGCTCCAAGTCAAGCTGCTGCGAAACTTGAAGCGTCAAAATCCTTTACCAAGATGCTGTGCAAGCAATATGGTATACCAACTGCTAAGTATGAGTGTTTTATTGATGAGGGATTAGCTAAAAACTTTATACTCAGCAATAAAATAAAATTTCCACTTGTGGTAAAAGCAAATGGGATTGCTGCAGGGAAAGGTGTGATAATATGTAATAGAGAAAGCGAAGCTTTTGTAGCAATAGATTCGATGCTGGTAGAAAAGAAATTTGGTGAATCAGGTGAGGAAATAGTTATAGAGGAATTTTTAGTTGGGGAAGAGATAAGTTTTTTTGTTCTTGTTGATGGGTTGAAAGTAGTAACTCTTGGATGTGCGAAAGATTATAAAAGGGCTGATGAGAGTAATGATAGCCAGAATACTGGAGGTATGGGATCATACTCATCACCTTCGATTATAAGTAAGGATATGGAACAAAAAATTATCCAAAGAATAATATACCCGACAATTCAAGCACTGGCTAATATGGGAACCCCTTATCGTGGAGTGCTTTTTGCTGGTTTGATGATTTGTAAAAATGACCCAAAACTTCTTGAGTATAATGTTAGATTTGGTGATCCAGAAATACAATCTATTTTGCCTAGATTTGATAAAAATTGTGATTTGTTAAAATTGATGTTATCAGTTGCAGAAGGAAAATTAAGTTCCAAAATAGTGGAACTCACCAACAAAACTATAATTTGTGTAGTTGTTGCAAGTAAGGGCTATCCAGGTAATTATCAAACAGGAGAAGTAATTAAAGGATTGGATGAAATTGAAAGCATTCCTGGTATATTGGTGTTTCATGCTGGTACTAAATTGGATAAAAGTGGTAATTGGATTTCTGATGGTGGAAGAGTATTAAATGTAGTAGGAGAGGGGAGTACTTTAGAGGAAGCTAAAAATAAAGTATATTCGGCGTTAAATTTTCTGCGATGGCCAGGAGGATTTTTCAGGTACGACATTGGTAGTTAGTATATGCTGTATATTAAAGATTAAAGTCAGGAGTTTTGATTGTTTTTCTTAAGTGTATTTTGGTGTGCTAGATACATTATTGAAGTGGCAATGAAATTGGGGAAAAATTTATAAAAGCATCTAAATTAATTTTATTCAACTTATGAAACTTTCTTAACATTTTAGGAATGTGTGTTTTTAGTGGAATAGAAAAATATTTAGGTAAAAAAGGGTAGAAAGAGTTAAAGACTA
>NZ_JABUMP010000001.1:24163-36495 GCF_029169405.1 Wolbachia endosymbiont of Onchocerca gibsoni
TACTGTGTAAGGTATTGAATAATATGGTAGGTAGTGAGCATTAGATATATTTAAGGGTAGATAAGCCTAAAAGGTAGTTAAGTATGAATATACTGGAGTATAAAATGAAGAGTTTATCTATGATGCTTTATTTATATTTAGGAAAAATGCTTGTGTTAGTTACTCCAAAAGTGGTAGAAATATGGAATTAAAGTGGAAAAAGTTTATAAACAGTGAAACCGGGAAATAATTTGAGCTAAGTCTTTATACACATCTTATACATAGGTAATAGCATTATTTTTGTTATTGAGGGGAAATTATAATGGTTAAGGAAAAACTTAAAATATGTCTAACCTTAAGAAGAAAGGGTAAGAAAGTTAAATTACATTATGTAGAATTTCTGTCAACTTAAGCTAAATTAAGTTAGTCTACACCATATATTAGAGTTTTCGAGGAGATCTCAATTTACTTACTCTATCATTTTCTTTATTATTGAGTATTGCTTTGAATAATATGATATAGAGGAGCACGTTATCAGTGATTGCTATTATTGATTTTGGTTCACAATTTACACAGCTTATTGCAAAACAAATCAGAGAAATGGGTGTTTATTGTGAGATATTCCAAAGCAACATTACTTTTGAAGTAATGTCAAAATGCAATGGATTTATTTTCTCTGGAGGACCGCAATCTGTCAATGATAGTTATTCTGATATAAATGGAGTAGCACATGAGATTATAAAGTTTAACGAGGCAACGAGTGTTCCTATACTTGGGATATGCTATGGACAACAAATTATTTGTCATCATTTTGGGGCAAAGGTAAGAAGGGAATTCAAGCAGGAATTTGGTAAAATTAAGATTAAAATACTAAAAGAATCTCCTATTATAAAAGGTACATGGAATATTAATTCTGAAGTAGATGTATTAATGAATCATGTAGATAGTGTTGAAACTATACCACAAGGGTTTACTGTTATTGCATCAGGTGTAATAAATCAAACAATTGCAATAATTGTCAACGAACAACGTAAGATATATTGTACTCAGTTCCATCCTGAGGTTAAGCCTACGACAAATGGTAGTAAGTTGCTTTCTAATTTCTTGGATATTACGAATTGTAAAAGAGATTGGACGATGAAATCACTTGTTGAAAAACAGAAGAGAAGAATCAGGAATTTAGTAGGTAATAAGAAAGTAATCGCTGCGGTAAGTGGTGGAGTTGATTCGAGTGTTGCAGCAACTCTCACATATAAAGCTATAGGGAAACAATTGAATTGTATTTTTATCGATACTGGATTATTACACAAGAGCCAGATTATCACTATGTTGAAAGAAATTCCTGTGAACTATGTTGATAGATCGAGTTTGTTTTTGAATAGATTGAAGGGAATAATTAATCCAGAAGAAAAGCGAAAAATTATTGGTAGCACTTTTATCGAAGTGTTTGAAGAAAAAGCAAAGGAAATAGGTAATGTAGCCTTTTTGATGCAAGGCACCATCTATTCTGACGTAGTTGAATCAGGACACGCTTCAGGATATGCTAGTACAATTAAATCTCATCATAATGTTGGTGGATTGCCAGAAAAGATGAATCTAAAGTTGATGGAACCCTTACGCTACCTATTTAAAGATGAGGTAAGAATACTTGGAAGAGAAATTGGTCTTTCAGACAAAATATTATTTCAACATCCGTTTCCTGGACCTGGGCTTGCAGTAAGGATCATAGGTGAGATCAATGAAGAAAAGGTACGAATATTACAGGAAGTGGATGAAATATATATTAATGTAATGAGAAATCATAATTTATATGATCAAATATGGCAGGCTTTTGCTGTACTGTTGCCAATAAGAACTGTAGGTGTCATGGGAGATAGTCGTACGTACGGATATGTTTGTGCTTTGAGAGCCGTGACATCTTCTGATGGTATGACAGCTGATGCATTTCCATTTGAAGATAAAAGTCAATATTCATCAATATTTTGGAGTTTTTTACAAGATGTCAGCAGCATAATCGTTAACAATGTTTCCGGGGTAAATAGAGTTGTATATGACTTAACTTCTAAACCACCAGCAACTATTGAGTGGGAATAAAATCTAAAGTTGTTTTTTCTCTTTTTCATACAGCATACTTTTTTTTATATTGTTTGCAGCTTCTACAAGCAATGCAAATATCAATGAAGAGTATAAGTATCCTTTTGGTAATTCTATATTAATCCCTTCAAGTATTAGGTATACACCAACAAGCAAAATAAATAAGATGGCAATTGTTTTTAGTCTTGTACTAGATTTAATTAACTGAACGGTATAACTCGATAAGAATATCATTACTAATATAGAAAATGTACACGCTATAGCAATTATAGCCACGTTGTGAGTTAATACTATAGCAGTTAATAGAGAGTCAACTGAGAAGATTAAGTCTATTAATGTGATTTGTAATATAACTAAGAATGGTTGTGGTTTAATATCTATTTTTTTTTCAGATTGCTTGCATAAAAAAATGTCATTCTGTAACTCTATGACACTTTTAATAATGAGAAATAATCCTCCTGTTATCATAAGTAAATCTTTTACTGAAATATTTAGCGATGCAGGATGAAATATAGGTTTTTGCATTGATAATATGCATGATGTAAAAAACAGCGTTACAAGACGCATTAACAGTGCTAATCCAAGACCTGCAAGGCGTATTCTTTCTTTTAGTCTATTTGGTATCTTATCTAGAGATAAAGAAATAAAGATCAAATTATCTATGTTAAGTGTAGTTTCAAGTAATGTAAGCATTAGTAAAGTTTGAGCTTCAGCTAACATTTTCATTTCAGATTCAGCTATTCTATTCTACAGTAGATATGTAAAGATTAAGTAATTTCTGCTTGGACAAAGCAGAGGTTAGTGCAGGTCAAGTTTCTCTGCACTATAGCATTGTGGCCTTAGTTGCTAGTATGTTGTAGTGGACTAACAATTTATTGGTAAATTTGAATTTTCTTTCTATAGCCTAAAATCAGATCATTATTAATATGTAAATTCATATCAGTTGTTATTTATTATTGTCTTTTCTTAAGAAGTTACTTGAATTATACTGCAAATCATGAATCTTAAGCAAAAAATTAAGTTTTTTTCTCTATCATTTATAATTTTGTTTTCTTTATGGACTATGTTATCTGGTTATTTTGAGACGTTTTTTGTTCTTTGTGGGGTATTTTCTTCTGTGTTCACATTATTTATCTTTAAACGATTGATAAATGCTGAAAGTGCTTTCAGTCAGATCTTAAATGGTGCAAGTAAATTATCGTTTTATAATTTACTAGTAAATTATATGCCGTGGTTAACATATCAGATTATTTTATCAAGCATTTATGTAACAAAGAAAGTTTTACAAACTAAACTTAAACTCAAGCCAATAATCATTGTAAAGAAATGCGAAGGACATAACAATAAAAGTATTGCATTATTTGCAAATTCGGTCACGATCACTCCTGGTACTTTGACTATCGATGTTGCAAGAAAACAGCAAATATATCTGTCTACTATATGTTTGATGGATGAAAGCTTTAAGAGTGGCGTTTATAAAATAGAGAACGAAGTTTTAAGGTTACTATATTTAATTAAGTAATTGCTTTAAATAGATTAGTAGCATCATCATATTCTCTTACTAGGCTTTCAAACATTTCTTTTGGAAGGCTATTACCAACAATAAAGGGTAATTATTATATAAATTTTCTAATTTTAATATGTTATTTTTTCTCATTGTTGAATTTTTATGGAAAAATATTTTCCATAATTTTAATAGTAATAGCTCTATCTAAGAAAACATTTTTACTTGTTACATTTACTCTTATCAAGATAGTATTAATTTCAGGTTCATTATTTGTATAAAGGTTAGACAATTGAGCTATTCATGTATAAGGTTGTTGCTTTTGACAGGCAGTTATCAGCATATTTACAATTTTTTATTATTTCCCACTGAGTAACCTGAAGTTTACTCATTTTTGTGTTATGCGATAATTTACTCATTCGGTTTTCTCTATTTGTATTTGGTCTAGTAATTAGATTATACTAGTACTTTTTTAAATAAATGATAACGCGATTACAAATGCTACTAGCTGTGTTGTTGGTGTATTTATATACAAATGGTTTAATATTAATGAGCGTTATAGCTAATTTTAGCTATGTATATGATGTTTTATGCTTTGCTGAACAGCATAAAACATAAAGTGAAAAGTTTTTCCATCTATAACAGAGAAAATTTGTTAATATAATGTTGTTCTATTCTTTATAAAATAGGTTTTCTATCGTTAGCTATTTTATTAATATTGACTTTCACATAAGTTCTAAATTAATTATATCAGTGGAAAAGATAAAACTCGGAGTACTGATTTCAGGTAGGGGGTCAAATATGCAGGCTCTAATAAAGGCAGGCCAAGATTGCAGTTTCCCTGCAGAAGTTGTATGTGTTATTACAAATAACAATAAGGCAGCTGGTTTGAAAATAGCAAAACAAGCAGGTATCTCAGCATTTATTGTTGAGAATAACCCACTTGATGCTGATAGAATTCACGAAATACTTGTTCAACATAAAGTTCATTTAATTTGCCTCGCAGGGTTTATGAGGATTTTAAAAGCTGACTTTCTGACTAAATGGCATAATAAAGTTGTAAATATTCATCCTTCTTTACTTCCATCTTTTAAGGGTTTAAGTGCTCAGGAGCAAGCTCTAAAGGCAGGTGTCAAAATTACAGGTTGTACCGTGCATTACGTTACTCCTGAGGTTGATGCTGGAAGCATAATCGCTCAAACTGCTGTGCCAGTGTTACCAAATGATAATATTCAAAGCCTTTCAGAACGCATTCTTGCTGAAGAGCATAAGTGTTACGTGGAAGCAATAAGGTTGATAGCAGAAAATATTAATCATTAACCTTAGGTACTTCTTCCAACTTTAACAAAAAACAAATTTTCAGGATCCAGTAAAGAGTTTGCTAATTTGTTTACTTCTTCTAATTTAACGTTATTAATGATGTTTGCATAATTATTTATACGATTGATATCATGATCATTTATTTGTGTGTCATTAAGCAACATTGCTATGTTTGTATTATTGAATAGGAAAAAGGTAAGATTATTTATTAATCTGATTTTTACATCCTTGAACAATTGCTTATCAATTCCTTCCTTTTTTATCCTGCTCAATGTATCTTTCACTGCTGATATAGCTTTGCTAGCAGTGGAGCTATCAGTGCTTATAAAGCCAATTATAGCGTTTCCATGTTTATTGGAAATAATACTCATATTAGCACTGTAAGTAATACCCAAATTTTGCCTTAACTCTTTCATCATTATTGAATTTAGCTCCATGCCGCCAAGAGCATTAATTAAGACAATAGCGTTGTAATAATTAGGGTCTTCATAAGTTATACCTTTCTGAGCAAAAAGTATTATACTTTGTGGTATATCCATAAAAATGCTCTCGCTTTCTGCAGGGCCGAAATCATTTTTTACAGGTATTTTTTTAATTATCGATCTTTTAGGTGGTAGCTTAAATAAATATTTATCCAGTAGTGCACTAATTTCTTCTTTTGTTACACAACCAGCAACACTGATAACTATGTTGTCTTTAGTAAAATTACGCTTTATGTATGTTAGAATATCTTCTTTAGTAATGCTCATTATAGTGTTAAAAGTTCCATATTCACTTTTTGAGTAAGGGTGCTTTTTAAACAAAAGCATGTCTAATTTCTTGGTAGCAACAAAGTGAGGTTTTTTTTCAAGATTATTAAAATTAACTTTAGCTTTTTCAAAAATTCTATTTAACCCTTCAGGGTCGATTTTAGGACGCATTATAGCGTCGCTTAATAGCGAAATTGCGTCTTCTAAGTTGCTAGATAAAGTGTTTAATGAAACTTTAAATGCTTCTAGGCTGGTGCTGAAGCTTAGATTTATTCCTTTATCTTCAAGCTTTTTTGCAAAATCTTTGGAATCATTTTTTCCTGCTCCTTCTTGAATTACAAGAGAAGTAAGCCAAGTGAGTCCCTGTTTTTCTTTGTTCTCATACGCATAACCTGCATTCTTGAACGATATATTCAGTGAAACCTTCGGTAGATCACAGTTTTTAACAAATAAAAACTTAAATCCTTTACAGGTAGTGACCTCTTCTATATTTATTAGGTTACTACTTGCTTGTAAGTTAAAGCCTAGACAGAAAAAAAGTAGAAATACAAGTTTACTTATTTTCATAATTACCTCCTTTTGGTAGCAAACGACCGATTAACTTATCAGTAGAAAAGATAGTACGGATTTTACTATTTACAGTATCTAAATCAATGTTGTTAATCTTGCTGTATGAAATGTCTATTTCATTAAGTGGGATACCAAGTGCTAAATATGGTATATAAAATATTGCTGTATTAGTTAAGTCAGATAGCTTATCAAATTGTGCTGATTTGTATTTTGACTTTGCACTTTTCAACTCTCTACTTGTTATTCCTTCAGAGATAAAGTTGTTGATGGCGTTATCTAACTCTCTTTCAATAACGTCCAACTTCATTCCGCTTTTTGGAATTATTTCGATATCAATATAGCCGTCACTAAAAGCTAAACCATTATAGTGGGCATTTGTTGAAACTGCGATACCTTTATCTAAAACTAAATTCTCATATAGCTTACTGGACTTACCACCTCCTAAAATATCAACTGCTAAATCAACAACAAAGATTTCATCTATACGCTTAAATAAAGGAACACGGTAGCGAAAGTATAAAACAGGTTCTTTTACTTCAGTACTTTCTAAAGTTACCAACAGATTTGCATTATGTGTTGGATCTTGATTTGGGTAATATCTAATTACAGGCTTAGCTTTAATTCTCCCATATTTTTCTTCTGCTAATCTTACTACTTCATCGAACTCTACATCTCCAACAATCATTAGTATTGCATTGTTTGGGTGATAATAGTTGTTATGAAACCTTATTATATCATCTTGATTGTAAGTTTTGATATCACTCTCCCATCCAATAACGGATCTTCCGTAGCCAGTACGGTAAAATGCACTGTTCATTTCTTCCCACAATAAATTGTTAGGATGATTATCGAATCTCATCTTTCTTTCTTCTAATACAATGTTTTTTTCTCTATCTATTTTATCTTGAGTAATGTTAAAGTTGCCCATTCTGTCTGCTTCAACTTCCATTACTAATGGTAAGTCTTTTTTGAGAGCTAATTCATAGTAACAGGTATATTCCCTAGTAGTAAATGCATTAAATTGCGCTCCAATGCTACTCATGGTTGATTCTATATCTTTAAATTTTCCCGTAGTTTTAAACATTAAATGTTCAAAATAGTGAGCTAATCCTGCTTTGCCAATTGGATCATCCATTCCTCCAACTTTATATATTACTGCGTGTAAAACAGCTGGAATTCGATGGTTAGGTACGACATAGATATCCATTTTATTGCTAAGTTTAGCATATTTTATGTTGTATTCTGTACTTATGGCTTTCAAGGGAATTGAATAGATAAAAAAAAGCATGGGTAATATAAAGAAACTAAAAAACTTGTAAAGCATTACTCTAACCTAATATAATTTAACTTTTAAGACTATGACCTTATTCCTCGCTCTATTTTGAAATGAATCTGTCGTGTATGTACCATCTATATAACAATATAAACGTTCCACAGGCTATATATATATCTGCTAAATTAAAGGCTGGCCAGTACCAATTGCCAATATGAAAATATATAAAATCGTATACAGCTCCCCAGTAGATTCTGTCAGCTACATTTCCAATTGCTCCACTGAGCATAAGGGATAAACTAAAATAAGTTAGTTTATCATTAGATTTGTGTATTAAATATATGAGTATGCTAATTATTAGTATTGAAGATATTGAAAAAAAAAAGTCACTATAAGGTAAAGTGCTGAACATTCCAAAACTAATCCCTGTATTCCATACTTTAACTAATTTTATGAAGCTAGAAACTTCGATTGACTTTCCTTCATCAATTAATGAATTTACGTATAATTTGCTCATCTGATCAGATGATGCCATAATTAGTATGGCAATTAAATATAGTTTTTTCATAAGTTTGCCATTAATTGATAAGCTTTAAGTATATCTTGATTTATTTGTTTTGTTAATTCATCAATACTATGAAATCTTTTTTCTGATCTGATAAATTTAAAAAGTTGTATATTAACGTTACAACCATATACATCTTCATTAAAATCAAATATATGCATTTCTACTATAGGCTTTTTCAAGTCCTTGAACGTAGGTCTCATACCAATATTAACTACTCCATATAGCCAATTTGGATTGATATCAGAGAATGCTGCTTTAGCACAATATGTACCAAACTTGGGTTTTATCATGCAATCTTCTATCGTAATGTTTATAGTTGGGAATCCTATTTTCCTACCTCTACATGCACCCTTTATTACGATACCAGAAACTTGGTAAGGCCTACCAAGTAACTTATTAGCAGTTTCTATTTCACCTTTTTGTATGTGTTCTCTGATTAGAGAGGAGGAACAAGCTTTTTCATTAATCATCAATGGTTCTAATTTAGCTAAAGAGTATCCATATATTTCAGAACATTTTTTTTTAATTAATGTGTTACCCAATCGTTTATAACCGAAAGTGCAACTTTCTCCAACAATTATGTATTTTGCGCCATATCTATTTATTAAAATCTTGCTAATGAAATTATTAAAGCTTACTTGAGCAAAACCTTCATTAAAATTAATATTATATAAGTAATCTATGCCGTAGTTGCTGATTAGCTCTTTTTTCTGTTTTTGGCTTATTAAGCTGAAATTATTTCTGTTAAATAAAACAGTTGATGGGTGAGGCTCAAAAGTTAGAATTACAGAGAGTAGTTTTCTTTTCTGAGCTATTTTCTTTAAAGAAGAAATTGCAAATTCATATCCTAAATGCACGCCATCAAGATTTACGAAAGTTTAATGCTACGCTACTTTTTATCTCTTGTTTACAGTCATAAACAACTTTCATATAGCTTGATATTTTATAAATATTTCTATATATAATAGGTATGTTTTATAAACTACCGAGGTAAATCGTGAAAAATGCTAAAGAAAAGGTTGTAATATACGTAAGGCAGTATTGTCCATTCTGCAAAGAAGCAAAAGAGCTGCTAGACAAGAAAGGGGTGGAGTATAAAGAAATCGATGTGATTGAAAACTCAGATTTGTTTGATGATATAAAATTGAAATATAATGTTGGAACAGTTCCACAAATCTTTGTTAATGATGAAAATGGTAATTATATGTACCATATTGCTGGTTGTGATAAATTGATAAATCTTGAAAGAGAAGGAAAGTTGGATTATATATTAAACAATAATAAAGATTATGTTGGTGTTACTGCCTATACAGATAGCAATTGTGAATGTGAAGAATATGTTATACCACCAGATGATAATTTTATGTAGTTTCTTATCTCGTTTTCATTGTTTTTCAATTTACAAGTGAAAAATTAGTATACTCGCTTAAGTAATTTTTAATCCATTAAAAATACAATTCACTTGGTAAGTTTTTTAGTGGGCAGAAATGACAAGGAATATTTTAATTGTTGATAAGAATTTGATTAGTGTTGAACTAGTTAATAAACAAGATTTAGAAAATTTCATTAAGATTTTTACAGTGCTTAATAAACATGTAGCAGCAAAAACACTTTTTACAGAAGAAGTGAGAATAGAGTATGAACAACATGACAACATAGAGGTTGTTCATTTGCTAAAGAGTTCAGGTTTTATATATCATGATGTTGAAAATATATTACTTCACTTGAATAGACATGGGATGGAGGTACCAAGCGACGTTGTAGCATGTACTCTCTTTTCTGCATATAATAGTAAACTTGAAGCTAAGGATGTAGCATTTTCCCTTTTTGATGGTTCTCCACAATTTAATATTAGAGTAAATAAAAACATTTTCATAATAACTCCTATGAATGAAGAGAATTTAGAGTTAGATTCACAAAATAGTAGAATGTTTATAGAGTTATTAAAGCGTGAGGAAAGTATGTATGATTGTGTAGTGAAAGAGAATACTATTAGTATAGTAGTATATTTTGGAGTATATCAGGTCATAAATTCAATTGTAAAATTACTAATAAAATCTTATTTTTTAGCACAAGAGGAAGAAGTGAAATTCAAAAAGAGATTAGAACAACTTGCTTTTAAGGATCAAGTGTTTGGTGAGTACTCCAGCATTAAAACCATAAATAGATATCCACACAACCATCCTTTGAAAAAGTATGAAAATATTACTAAAGGTATAGAAAAGATTTTATCTAGTTTTGTAATAAATGAGAATAGTGAATTTACTATAGAGCAGCTAAATAAGCTAAGCTTAGAGGTTTCTCCTGATACTCCAAGAATTATTACTAAAACTATAGATAAGCTTGTTAAATTTCACTAAGGTATTTTACATGTTATTTCCGTGGCTAAACCATAGAAATAACGCTAAAGTTAAAAAACCTTGAATCGCCAAAATTTCTCTTTGCCTTTACTAATTCCAATTCTTGGAGTGCAGACGTAATCTGGCTTGAGATGGGATTCGTAAACACAAAATTCATGACTTATAGTGAGATCTCGTTTATTATATTCTCTTGTAATATTCAGTCTTTTGCATAGTATTCCTGGTCCATCTAGATTTATTTCGAGCGGTTTAATAAGCTTCAATCCTCGTATTAATACTGCAGCTGGAAATCCTTCTGTTTCTGTTACGATATTTAAACAGTAATACATTCCATATATAAAATACACGTATGAAAATCCAGGCATGCCAAACATTACTGAAGTTCGGTTAGTATAGCCTTGTGCTGCGTGACAAGCTGGATCGTCCGTTCCTATATAGGCTTCAACTTCAGTTATTATCCCACTAAAGCTGGAAAACTTTAATGTTTTTCCTAACAACTCTCCGGCAACAATTAAAGTTGGCTGTTCATAGAAATTTCTTGGTAGTATTATATTATTCATTATAATGTTTTTGTTTCCCTATTTAATTAAGAGGGTATATACATCTCTGGGAAACAGGAGCTTGATGTTCTTGTGGTTTATCTATACCTGTCACATTTGTTGAAGGATGTTGCAAAACTTTGATTAATTCAGAGCTTTTTTGTTGTAATTGTGATGCTAATGCTTCATGTAAAAATTTTGCTTCACATTTCTTGCCTATTTTTACTTCTTTATTTGCACGTAATTGTTCTTCAGTAATGCCATTATCTTTGATAAGCTTTATGGAGCCATCGTCGTTAATGTTAATTTTAATGTTACATTCTTTTTCTCCGGCATACCATTTTATAGTCATTTGATATGATCCATTAATTACTTCATAAACTCTTTTTCCATTATCATTAATATAGCAACATGCTCCTCTTGTCTNTTTTTTGATTAGGGTAGCAAAATGTGATTGTTTTTACATTGTATTTTCTACATATGTTGCCACTTAGAAGTTTGGTTACATTTACTTCTTTTTCACTATCATTTAACACAACTCTTATAGAAGGGTAAACGATATCGTTTTCCCTTTTCGCTTCTTTGAGTCTTATAGATTCTATAGTGTTATTTACTATATTTTTGGATATCTCCTTTTTGATTTGTTCAGATATTTTGCCTGTAATATCTCTGCCATTATACTTATTTTTACCACGAGCGAAGGGTTTTGAGTTTGTGATATTGGTGGAAAGGTTATTTTGTAATGAAAAAAACTTATTCCATGCTTCGTCATCATCAAGAGTGATACTATGCTCGCCTTTATCTAATATTGATTTAGGTATATTTTGATTGCTCGAATTACCAGAAAGTTCTTCTTTCACAGTTATATCAGGATTATCATCTCCCCTTACTTTCTTATTCAGAAAAATAAGATGCTCCTCTTGTTTTTTTTTGTTTGGTTTTAAATCTGTCTCATTAAAAGAAGGTTCTTCTACCATAAGTGCATAAGGACTTTCGACTTTGCCCTTAATTGTAGAACAGATAGCTTTCCAAAGTTTTCTAATCTTGTCTAACATATACTCCTCCATTAATATTGACATATAACTAGTATAAGAGCATATATCAGTTAGTCAATATTTAAGCTGTTTAATCTTGAAGGCTAAAATACTTTTCTGCTTAGTTAGTTAGAACATGTTCCCATGGTATGCACTTTATAAAAGTGATTTTTATCAAATAAAGCTCTATCATTTCTTTAATATACCGCTATTTTCAGATAACGCAGTGGGTATGGTGTTAATTTCAATGCTTCTGGAATATTACCTTAAATAATTCATATCTAATTTATTTAGTCTCATTTTATCTATGCTTAATTTTTGATAGCGCGGAGTGAGAAATTT
>NZ_JABUMP010000001.1:36505-126129 GCF_029169405.1 Wolbachia endosymbiont of Onchocerca gibsoni
GTATAGCCTTGTGCTGCGTGACAAGCTGGATCGTCCGTTCCTATATAGGCTTCAACTTCAGTTATTATCCCACTAAAGCTGGAAAACTTTAATGTTTTTCCTAACAACTCTCCGGCAACAATTAAAGTTGGCTGTTCATAGAAATTTCTTGGTAGTATTATATTATTCATTATAATGTTTTTGTTTCCCTATTTAATTAAGAGGGTATATACATCTCTGGGAAACAGGAGCTTGATGTTCTTGTGGTTTATCTATACCTGTCACATTTGTTGAAGGATGTTGCAAAACTTTGATTAATTCAGAGCTTTTTTGTTGTAATTGTGATGCTAATGCTTCATGTAAAAATTTTGCTTCACATTTCTTGCCTATTTTTACTTCTTTATTTGCACGTAATTGTTCTTCAGTAATGCCATTATCTTTGATAAGCTTTATGGAGCCATCGTCGTTAATGTTAATTTTAATGTTACATTCTTTTTCTCCGGCATACCATTTTATAGTCATTTGATATGATCCATTAATTACTTCATAAACTCTTTTTCCATTATCATTAATATAGCAACATGCTCCTCTTGTCTTTTTTTGATTAGGGTAGCAAAATGTGATTGTTTTTACATTGTATTTTCTACATATGTTGCCACTTAGAAGTTTGGTTACATTTACTTCTTTTTCACTATCATTTAACACAACTCTTATAGAAGGGTAAACGATATCGTTTTCCCTTTTCGCTTCTTTGAGTCTTATAGATTCTATAGTGTTATTTACTATATTTTTGGATATCTCCTTTTTGATTTGTTCAGATATTTTGCCTGTAATATCTCTGCCATTATACTTATTTTTACCACGAGCGAAGGGTTTTGAGTTTGTGATATTGGTGGAAAGGTTATTTTGTAATGAAAAAAACTTATTCCATGCTTCGTCATCATCAAGAGTGATACTATGCTCGCCTTTATCTAATATTGATTTAGGTATATTTTGATTGCTCGAATTACCAGAAAGTTCTTCTTTCACAGTTATATCAGGATTATCATCTCCCCTTACTTTCTTATTCAGAAAAATAAGATGCTCCTCTTGTTTTTTTNNTTGTTTGGTTTTAAATCTGTCTCATTAAAAGAAGGTTCTTCTACCATAAGTGCATAAGGACTTTCGACTTTGCCCTTAATTGTAGAACAGATAGCTTTCCAAAGTTTTCTAATCTTGTCTAACATATACTCCTCCATTAATATTGACATATAACTAGTATAAGAGCATATATCAGTTAGTCAATATTTAAGCTGTTTAATCTTGAAGGCTAAAATACTTTTCTGCTTAGTTAGTTAGAACATGTTCCCATGGTATGCACTTTATAAAAGTGATTTTTATCAAATAAAGCTCTATCATTTCTTTAATATACCGCTATTTTCAGATAACGCAGTGGGTATGGTGTTAATTTCAATGCTTCTGGAATATTACCTTAAATAATTCATATCTAATTTATTTAGTCTCATTTTATCTATGCTTAATTTTTGATAGCGCGGAGTGAGAAATTTCGTGAGTATTTTTTTATCATCTTTCATTTCGACGAAATTTTTTGTTCTTCTGAGTAATCTCAAAGCAATTCTGGAGTGCCACGTACACGATAAGCAATTTCCTGTATTGTACCCTTCCTGATTTCATCAGGAAGAACTCTTGCGCCTCTTTATTATAATGTTAACTAGCTTTTCAAAAGGATGAATTCGAGATGCAAAAGGATGCCAAAACGTTCTTTCAACGATGCGGAAAGTAGTCTAAGGCGTGTTATTGCTCCAATCAACATAAAATGGTGGTAGGTCTATTTTTAGAGTGCGCAAGGTGAAAAGTTGCACGAAAGCTGACTCTTAATTTTTTAGAAACAATTTATGCTAAAGTTGTTTTTCCAATTCCTGGGGAGACCATACAATAGAATGTGATCCAAAGCTTCAGTTCTTGTCTGTGTGTAGCATTTATAAACACTCTTAAATTTTGTATTAATTCTTTTTGTTAGACAAAATCATTAAGCCGCTTGGCTCTAATATTTAAATTCCGTATACCTTCAGTATATTCTTTATTAAATAGTATTATTTTTATAATGTTGAAAGTTCCTTAAGCGCCATACAAATAATGTCCTTGATATTCAGGTTTAGGGATTTGTCTTGTGTTTTTTATTATATCGTAGGCTTTCNTTTTTTTTATATCCAAGATCTATCAAAGCTGAAACGTAATCTTCTTTAATCGGATGAAAGTTATTGTTATTTATTTTCGATTTATTCACTTTGCTACTCAGTTTAGTAATAATTTGATTTATGAGCTTCAAACCGAGTTCACTTATTTTGAGTGCAACTTTCTCCTCGCTCATAATTGCTAAAACATCTGTTTTGGAGTTAATTTGCTCAAAATTATGTTGCAGTTCTATAGCTAACACAGCTTATATTACAACTAGCAAACTTGCTGCTCCTCTTTGCTTATAAAAGCATATAGCTGAATAATGTTCTCTCTATTATTCACATAGTTTCAATAAACAATTTGATTTTACCTTCAATGGAAGCCTTTATTTAAGGCTTTAGATGAAAGCTACTATATAGCAACATCCTTTGCATTCAATATTATATGGTTGCTCTAAATTTTATCGACTGTTCCATTTAAATTTCCTATCATTTTTAGTCTGTCTAGAGTTTAGTTTAAAAACTTCTGGATACTAGGTCAAGTTTTGGTCCCAGGAAGTCCAATTCTTGTTTTATTATTTTAGTATTCTTCCTTGTTATTTAGTTATTTAAGTGTCCTTTCAATATTATTTTAATTTTTTATGATATCATCTCCTGGTTTTTTATGGTTGTCATTCTAATGTCTATGTGGTGTTATGAAAGTATCTGACGTTAAGATCTAGAAAACTTGATTTTAACTAAATGGCTTGTATAATAAAGACTAGATTCTAATGTCACACATAAAATAACACTTCTCTAGGTTACTCAGGTAATACTTTGCTTGCTAGTTTAGTGATTGCTTTAATTTTTAAGAAATTTACTAAACAGAAAAAAGGCAAGGGACCATGATAAATAATTGTTTACTTTCTCAAATTGATGTTCTACGCTATGCTGTGCTTAAAAAACTTTATAAGCACTCTCAATTTAAGAAGTTAAGAATTTAGATAAAATTAATAAAGATATAGGCACACATAGTACGAGAAATTAAACATAAGACATCAACTATATAGAATCACCAATCGTTTTAACCTTACATGGGTTGAAGACAATTAAACATCCTCAGTATTGTAAGAAGAGAGCTAAAAAGTTTGTTAAATGTTTTTTTATTTCTGTGGCTGGAAAAGTCTGAATGCATTAGCTATTTGTGTGATATTTTTCTTGTAAGCCTATATTCATATTATTTTCCATAATAATTAAAAATTTGTAAAAAGTTACTGTAAATTCATGTATTTNGAGGCTATAATACTTAAAAATGCTTGGTTTATGGAAAATTTTATTAGAGTTAAGGGTGCGAGAGAACATAATCTACAAGGTATAGATGTTGATATACCAAAAAATAATCTAGTTGTTATAACTGGACTAAGTGGTTCTGGTAAATCCAGCCTTGCATTTGACACAATTTATGCAGAGGGTCAACGCCGCTACATTGAAAGCCTATCAACCTACGCACGTCAATTTCTTAACGTAAAAGATAAACCAGATGTTGAGTCAATTACAGGCCTCTCTCCAACAATATCCATTGATCAGAAATCGATCTCAAAAAATCCAAGATCAACAGTTGGGACCATTACTGAAATTTATGACTATCTGCGCTTAATATATTCCAGAATAGGAGTTCCTTACTCACCTGTAACTGGATTACCGATAAGGAAACAGACTATGTCTCAAATTGTAGATACTATAGTGGCGCTACCTTTGGAAACTGAAGTATATATACTTGCTCCTATTGTACGTGGTAGAAAGGGGGAACATCTTAAAGAGATATTGGAAATTAAAAGGCAAGGTTATGTAAGACTAAAAATAGATGGCAAAATATATGATATAAATAACTTACCAAAGCTTGACAAGGGCAGAAGACATGATATCTTTGTGGTTACAGATAAGATATTAATATCAGATGATATAGGAAATCGATTGCCAAGCAGTATAGAGTCAGCATTGAGGCTTGGTCACGGGTTAATGTATGCAGAGATAATAGGCTTGCCTAACAATCATGATTCCAATTATAAAAGTGGTCATATCCTAACNTTTTCTGAGAGTTTTGCATGTCCGGAATCCGGCTTCACTCTTGAAGAAATAGAACCAAGATTCTTTTCTTTCAACAGTCCTTACGGTGCATGTGGATCATGTAATGGGCTTGGTAAGAAACTAAGTATTGATGTAAAGCTAATAGTGCCGGATGAAACACTTTCAATATCTGAAGGCGCTTTAAAGCCAGTAGGGTCAGTATTCCATCAAATGCACGTAAATTATGGGTTTATAAAAAATGCAATACTATCATTGGCTGAAAATTTTAAATTTAGTCTTGATCTTCCATGGAAGGACATGGATCGAAAAGTAAAAGATATGGTACTCTTTGGTTCTAGAGAAATGAAATTTCAAGGTTTGGTCAATATATTGGAAAATCAAATAGATTATGATGAAACACTTATTGAGCGATATTGTTCTGTTACTCACTGTAAAGAATGTAATGGCTACAGATTAAGAGAAGAAGCACTTACAGTGAAAATTGATGAAAAACACATAGGTGAAATATCTAAGCTTGACATTGATGAATCTCTTAAATGGTTTGGAGATTTGCCAAATAAACTTACGGAACAACAGAAGCAAATCTCAATTAGAATACTAAATGAAATAGTTAAGAGATTAACATTTTTAAAGAATGTAGGATTGAATTATCTTACACTTGATCGTGAGTCCAGCACTCTCTCTGGTGGTGAGAGCCAAAGAATTAGGCTTGCTTCACAAATAGGTTCTGGTTTAACAGGTGTGCTGTATGTGCTTGATGAACCTTCGATAGGTCTTCATCAGTGTGATAATTATCGATTAATTGCTACACTCAAAAACTTGAGAGATATAGGCAATACTGTAATTGTTGTTGAGCATGATGAAGATACAATAATGGCTGCTGATTATGTAATCGATCTTGGTTCTGGAGCTGGTGTAAATGGAGGAAGAATTGTTGCAGAAGGAACACCAGGTCAGGTGCGAAAAAGCTTAGAAAGCGTAACAGGACAATATTTAAGCAGAAAGAAACAGATTTTGATTCCGAAGAAGAGGAGAAAACAAACAACTCAGTTTATAAGGGTAATTAATGCGTATGAGAACAATTTAAAGAATATAAGCGTTGAGTTTCCTATAGGGAATTTTATTTGTGTTACTGGGATATCAGGGGGAGGAAAATCAAGTTTAGTTGTAGAAATACTATATAAATACTCAGCATATAAAATATATCGTTCATCTGCAAAGTATGGTAAGTGTGATAAAATAGAAGGCCTTGAGTATATAGATAAAGTTATAGAAGTCGACCAATCACCAATCGGTAAGATTCCTGCATCAAATCCAGCAACATATATAGGTATTTTTACTCATATAAGGAATTGGTTTGCAGGTCTTCCAGAATCAAGAGCACGAGGTTACAGTATAGGCCGATTTTCATTTAATATTAAGGGAGGAAGGTGCGAAGCGTGTAAAGGTGATGGATATTTAAAGATAGAAATGCATTTTCTACCGGATGTTTATGTAAAGTGTGAGCAATGTAAAGGTCAACGGTATAACCGGGAAACATTAGAGATTACCTATAAAGGTAAATCAATTTCTGATGTGCTTGATATGACAATAGATCAAGCTTGTGATTTTTTTGGAAATCTTCCAATGATAAAAGAAAAGTTAGTTTCTTTGCAGGAAATAGGGCTTGGCTATGTAAAACTCGGGCAACCATCAACAACGTTGTCTGGGGGAGAAGCACAGCGAATAAAGCTATCTAAAGAGCTGTCAAAACGATTTACTGGTAAGACATTATATATTCTCGATGAGCCAACAACTGGATTGCACTTTGAAGATGTAAATAACTTATTGAAAGTGCTTCATAAATTAGTCGATTTAGAAAACACTGTTATAGTTATAGAGCATAATTTACACGTTATAAAAACTGCAGATTATATAGTAGATATTGGACCAGAAGGCGGAATAAAAGGTGGAAAAGTGGTTGCTACAGGCACTCCGGAAAGTATAATAGATATACCAGAGAGTATTACAGGTAGATATCTTAAGCCATACTTACTCAACGGTATAAAATCATCACAATAACTGCAGTATGTGAGACGGTGAGATAGATGTTCATGATAAAGAAATGTGAAATTTTTTTGTCAACTTACCTGCTATTTATGGTGAAGTACTAGCAAAAAGTTGGTGAAAGTGATAATCAATACAGTTTAGATAAAAGATTGCTTGATGTTTTAAATGAGTTAGTGACCGACATGCATCATTAGGTAATTTTAATTATGCTAAATATATAATTCCTTTTCTAAAGACAGGATCTGATTCAAATGTGCAAGATCGGAGTGAAGGTTTCAGTTGAAATATATTACTAAAAATAAGTGCTTTTGGTCTATTCAGGACGCTTTTTTCACTAATCTAAAGTCAGAAAATGGTTACATTACCTGTAGCAATTAGGTACTTTATGATGATCTAATGTATGGCTCTGATAGTAATGGCAAGGTGATTTTTGATAGATTAAGTAATTTTAGCTTAGAAGATGAGGATTTGAACTGTAGTTCAAGTGGATTATCTTTTTCTAAAAAACTCACTTTCGGTGGAGCTAAAAATAGCATTAATTACAATAGATAAGAAGTCTGAGAAAAGTGTTTTAGGAAACATTGAGAAAAAGGTAAAGGATTTCTTAAAGAAAAGAAACAAGACTGAGTTTATATTGTAGTTATTGTGGAAAAACTTTAATTAATTAATATTAAAAGAAATGGAAAGAGCTATTATTCAGCTTTATATAAATTTATTCTCTTCAAGCCGTAATGCTTAATGTGTTCTATTATGTTGATAAAAGTGGTGGTGACGAATGTAAGGCTTTAGGCTAGATCATAAAGGGAGCATGAGTAATCTGTTGTTAAAGAGTGGAATATGATAAGGATTTTTCTTCAGTGATATCAAGCTTACAAAACGAGTATTATAACTTTGATTGTTTAAATAACCTTAGTAAACAATGTTAGAGTAGAGAAGAAGAACTAAAAGTATAGTATATAAAGGTATTGTAAGTAGAGAATAAACTCAAGAAGGGAGCTAAAAAAAGTAGAAATAGATAATGGGTATTTTTATGTAAAATACCTATAAGATAGTACTATTAAACCTATGAAAATTTTGAACAATAAAGAAGCTTAAGATTTAAATATAAGAATTAGCCTACTTTAAATAGAGAAAAGTGTAGTAAAAATTGAAAATAAGAAAGGGAAAAAGAAATTATATGATGTCTTGCATAAGTTGGTATTGAGATATCTTTTATTAAATTAGGAAAGATAATAAAAAAATAAAGGTAGAAGTTAGTGATAAAAACAAAGCAAAGTTTAGTAAGTTNAAAAATAGATCAAGTTTAAGTAAAAGCTGTTTCTTAGAAGAAGAAGGTGTTTTAGAGGTGCCCGTAGTTAAGAGTGTTAAGAAAAGTGGCTATATATTTAGCTATAAAGTTTGCAAAAGTATAGGTGATTCTATTACTTTTATAAGTAAAGTTTTCTCAAGATTATTTCAAGAGACAAGTGGAATGTTATCAAGGATATAAAATTACATCTATGGCTAAACTAGTAATAAGAATTCACTTAAATTTACTTTTATTCCTGATTAAGGAAATGCAGTTACCTGATTAATTGAGGTATTTGTAACTCTGATATCTAGCAGCTGACAAGAACTCGGTATAATGTTTTTATTACAAGTGTTAAAGGCAAGGGATATATAGTAGTTATTCTGTCAAAATTTATTAGAAAAGGGTAGAGGTTTACAGTGAGCATATCTGTAAAAAGAGTCGTTTAGTTAAGTGTTTTTTCGGTAAAATCGAATATATTTTTTCTAGATTTAGTAAAACTGTTGAGGTTTTTATGGATTTTCTTGTTGTTATGCTTTTGTTTGGCTTCTCTAAAATTTTGTCCATATGTCCTATGGGCTTTCTACCATTTGATAGATAGTAGTTCATTTACAAATTTTTCTTCTATAAATTTACAGAAATCATCAACTAAGCAAAAATAGCTTCATTGTATCTTTAATTTATGGATAACTTATTTAAATTTGGTTTCTCAATATTAACTAGGTTTATCTTGTTTTCTATCTTTTCTATTCTTTTTTAATCTAGGGTTTAGGTCTCTAATACTTATTATGTCATTTTAACCTATTTTGCACCACATAATCCTTTCTGCATTAGCTATAGAATATAGATGTTTACTGTTTAAAAAACTTGTATTCCTTGCTTTGTAGAAGATTTGCGATGTTTTTGTGGTGCTTTAAGAAAATTAATATTGCTACAATTAATAGTACAAAAAATAGCTCTCTTTGAAAAAAGAAAGTTGCTATAACAGCTACTGTAATAGAAGTTAAAGAAGCAAGGGAAGAATATCGAAGAGTAGAAAATGCTACTAGCCAAATAAGTACGAACAGCAGCGCCACACGGTTATTAAGTGCTATTAAAATTCCTAAAGTTGTTGCAACTCCCTTTCCTCCATTGAACTTTAGCCAGATAGGGAACATATGTCCTAGAACTGCTAAGATTGCAGATGTATATATAATAATGCCATTATTGAAAAATTGTTGCGCTGCGTAAACTGCAATAAACCCTTTCAAAGAGTCCAGAAACAATGCCAGAGCAGCAAGCTCTTTATTTCCTGTTCTTGCAATATTTGTAGCACCAATATTTCCAGAACCTACTTCTCTTAAATTTATTCCTTTTATCTTTGTAATAATTGAACTAAATGGTATTGAACCCAATACATATGATGATATAAGGACTATATATTTCTCCATTACGCTTACATCTTTGGTGCTATCCTTAATACGTAGTAAGTACTAAACTTCAGAAAAAATAAGTATAGATTCAAGCACCAAGTACTGAAGTGATAGCGGCTTGTGTTTACCTGATATGGCTGCATACTAAAGAGGAACCTAATTAATTTTATTATCCTTTAATCTTTTTAGGTAATATTGAGCTTCATCGTTAATCTGATTACTGAATAGTATAAGTGCTGTCATATTAATAAGAGCTAAACAAGAGAATAAAGTTCCACCAATATTGGCAATAGTCATTATATCTTTAGAAAGACCAGAGAAAAACGCCACAATTATTACCGCTATGCGGTATATTACTATACTTTTTGTACCAAACAAATATAGCCATCCCATTTCACAGCAATACACAAAAGAAATTATTGAAGAAAATGCAAATAAAGGTGCAGCTATAGTTAAGAGTATAGGAAACCAAAAAGAAACTGTTTCAAATGCTTTTTGAGTAATCAGTATTCCCTCACCAACGCCGGTTTGGTATGCACCTGTTATTACTATTGTTATTCCTGTTAAACAACAAATTAACATTGTATCAAAACATGGTTCTATCATTGCAACTAATCCAGTTCTAACTGGTTCCTCATCTTTAGCCGCTGCATGCGTAATTGAGGCAGAGCCAATACCTGCTTCACTAGCAAAAATTGCTCTTTGAATTCCGCTAACAAATGCTCCTACTACTCCTCCACCAGCGGCATTGAAGTCTATCATATTAGAAAATAATATTTTAAGTGCATTACCAAGATTGTTAATATTAAATGCAATAATTGTGATACAACTGAAAATATATATAAGCGACATGACGGGCACTAATGCAGAGGATACTATAGCTATTCTTCTAATTCCACCGATAATTACCAAAGCAAGCAACACAGAAATTATGGAAGAGATTAACCAGAGGTGACTATCTACCCAATTTGAATGGCCAGACAATATTGAAACCATCTGGTTAGTTTGAAATGCTACACTTCCACCAAGACCAGATAATACGAAAAATACTGCGTATACTGCAGCTAAGATAATACCGAGTTTCTTAAATCCAAATTCCTCCAGTCCGTTTCTAATATATTGAAATGGACCACTAAATAACTGTTTCTGACCTTCTGTTCTATGTCTGAACGCTAAAGTTACTTCAGCAAACTTCGCTGACATGCCGAAAAGACCTGTAATCATCATCCAAGGCACTGCTCCTGGTCCTCCAGTTGAAATTGCAATTGCAACGCCAGCAACAGTTCCAAGCCCTACTGTACTTGAGAGTGCAGTTATAAATGCCTGAAAATGCGTAATGTGACCATCGTGGTGATCTGTGTCATACTTCCCACATAGGATAGCAAATGCATGCTTAAACATTTTTATATTGAGAAATTTAAAACGTAATGTTAGAAACACGTAACTGAAGGCCACTAGGAAAATTGTAAATGGTATGTAGAAAATTTTAAAAAACAATACTTTATTCATGAAGTTATTTACTCCGTCTAATACAGCATCGTAGCTTTTATAAAGACCCGAAGTAGCATATGCGTCATTAAATAATAGGCAAAATAGTACTACATACAGTAACCTATAAATCATGTTTAATACCTCTTAGAATTGTAATAAGAATCTATTATTGTATTTATGGCTTTCCTTCTTAGGAGATATATTGTAATAGCATTTGGAACCATAAAGCACATAAACAAATCATTGCCTAGATAAGATATAAGTTTTGTACCTTTTGATATACACTGAAACTACTGCAAAAATTTGAAGTAACACTAGTACTTTTTATTACCAAATAAGTGCTATTTTATGTAGCAATAATAAGCTATTGTTGTGGGGAATGCAAAAGAAAACATTATTAGTGAAGGAACTGACTTGTTAAATAAAGGTAAGACTGTTGGAAACGCTGAGTTAACAACGCGATATTACCCCTTGTCATGGTGCTATTGAATACCAGTATATTATCATATACAACTGAATGTGTTATACTGTTGTTCCGGTGCCTGCTTTATTAGTAAATAATAACTTCTCACGTACTATTAATCTATTTAATACTTTGCCTCTATAGCTAATTTGTTAGAGATATTTTGGAATGTTGTAGAGTAAAATATTCAATGAATTATCTCCGTCTACATAGGTTAAATACGCAAGCATACCTGTATACAGAATTATCAATAGTGGGTAGTAAAACTATTGAATTAAAAGCAATTTGTTTTGCTTTCCTCAGTATTACAATTAGAACAAGCGTCAAATATGATAAAAGACATGTTGTGTTTGAAGAGGGCATTTAGTTTGTTTGAAGTAGTATATCATATGAAATCATTGCAGTAAGTAGGTTAATTAAATAGGTAAATGCAGGTAATTTACCAGTTTTTATAAATCTAATTTTTGCAAGTTCATATTTTATGTTATAAAGAGATTTGCCAGTTTTAAATTTTCAGAACGATAAGTGAATACAAGCACTACTTTGGCAAACCTTGTAGCATACTAAGCATTACGATGACTATTATCTAAAAATTGCACGTGAGTTTATTGCACAACAATCGCAACTTCTTGGTATTATTCTAAGTCCTAAGACCAACTGTTTCCGAAATTGCTGCTACAAATACCTATGAATGATTATATGTTGTTATAATTATACATTTTAGGTNTTAGATAGCGTCTGTATTCCATGCTTAACTGAGCTAAAGTTAGTAAAATTAAATTAGACATAAAAGAATCCAGTTGCAATTACTTAAATAAGTAAAACGGAACTAAGATATCTTTGTATACAGAAATGAACTCAAAAGTTTACTTATTTTTGAATTATGCTCTACCACTTACTGCTTTTTATTGTAATTTACAGCTAGCGAGCTTTATAGGTATAATATATATAAAATCCAGTACTTATTGGAATGGTAAGTGCGTACACCATGCCTAAAATTGGTAAAGTAACCCAAGGCTTGCTGACAAAAAATACAATAAACACTCCAAAAAGCGATACAAATATATAAGATAAGTTTCTGGGAATATAAATATATTTTGCGGAAAAAGTTGGAATATGACTGACTGAGAAAAATGAGATAGCAAAAAAGTAACAAGCAGTGTTCCTTATGTTGAAAAACTGCTCTATAAGAAGTAAATGTTCACTTTCTTGAGAGTGAAAGGTACCAATTATTGGTAACAAGGAAAGTAAAGCACATATTGGTGCTGGTACTCCAGAAAAGAAAAACTTTTCCCAGTCAAATTGCTCTACGTTTAATGATATATTAAACCTTGCAAGTCTTATCGAGATGCAGATTACATATATCATTACCAATATCCATCCTATAACTTTGATTTCTTTTAATTTCCAAAAGTATAAAAGAAATGCAGGTGCTGCACCGAAGTTCAGAAAATCCGCAAAGGAATCAAGTTGTGCTCCAAAATTGCTAGTTAATTTTAAGATTCTGGCTATTTTGCCATCCATTCCATCTATAATTGCTGCAATGATGATAAAAATTACTGCAAACTCCCACTGTTCATTAAATGTGAATTTAAGTGAAGTAAGACCAGAACATAGACCTAATAAAGTTATAAAATTTGGAAATAATTTAGCAACAGGCAGAAAACTATTGTTATTACCATTATTGTTCATATAATATCAAAAGTAAGCTTTTCTTGAGTATTTTTCTTATTTAAATTTGCTATAATTGTTTCACCACTGATAACAGTTTGTCCTTTTGAGACTCTTATTTCTGCATCAACAGGTACATAGATATTTACTCTACTTCCAAACCTTATAATTCCAAACCTTTCACCTGCTTTTACAGCCTGGAGAACTTTTAGGTTACAAACGATACGGCGTGCAACTAGCCCAGCTATTTGTTCTACAATAATTTCTTTTTCCTTTTCGTATTCGATTACAATAACTTGTTTTTCATTTTCATTGCTAGATCTATTACTTGTTGCAAACATAAATTTGCCTTTTTTGTAGTGCACTTCTTTTACTGTACCAGATATTGGTATGCGATTCACATGTACATCCAAAATGCTCAAGAATATACTAATAAGTATGAATTTTTTCCCCTCTTCATTTTCCGTTGGTAAAGGATAACTTGCTTCTTCGATTTTTGAAATTACACCATCGGCAGGACTTAGTATAAGATCTCTATTGCTTGGCACGACCCTTGTTGGATCACGAAAGAAGTAGATGCATAGTAATGTTGGAAATAAGCATGTAATACCACCCCCCCAAGATAAAGAGAATGCTATACACGTCACTATAAAAGAAATTGCTATAAATAAGTAACCTTCTCTGTTTATATTAGGTAACCAAAAGCACATAACCTTACTAGCAATAATCTGTTATTAACAATTTATCACTTATCGCTTCTAATGGAAAGTCTTTTTTAACCGCTTCAAGAAAAAAACTCTTGATCGATGTAAAAGTTAAGTAGTTTTTTGACAAAGGTTTTACTCTAAGTTAGGTTTCTTTTGGACGCAAGAAGTAAGGAGAAGTATAGAGGATAAAACTTTAGAAAGGGATTGTCAGAATAAATGGACTTTTGTTTAGAGGATATGGGCNAAACAAGAGTAAAAAGGCATGTGTTGTATGAATTTGTCGGTGATTTTATTATATAAAAATAGTATAAGTAAACGAATATTCTATGAGTAGAATAATAAATATAAAACAGTAGAATGAAAAAAAGCTTCTTGCTAAAAAAAAGAAAGCTAAGGTAACAGAGTAAGAAAGCAGAAATTGGAATAGGAAATTCAGTTATAAGGACGAAAGAAGGGTATAAATAGATAACGAAATTTGTACTTAAAAAGTGGTATAATGGAACACATGTTAGCGGTAGTATATATAATTTTTTTAAAGCTCTAATATAGAGTATAAGAGAAAGTAAAAAAGAAAAATAATTAGAGAAATAGCTTTTAGTAAAAAAAGGTGAAGGTTAGCATTATATTTTTATTTGAGTAAAAATATGATGGTAAATAGAGACAAAATTAAGCATTTATAAATAGACAATATAAGCTGCATAGTGTAGAGGAAGTTGTAAAAGGATACTTATATAGTGTTGAGGTATTTTAATTACATAAAACAAAATTACAGCATATGCTTGATGAAGTAATGACGAGTAGTAGTTCAAAACTTGTATTAGAAGTAATATGAATGAGCATCCTTTTGAAAGAATGTTGATTTAAATGAAGACAAAGTATTGATATGTAAAGTCATATAGGTTGCAAGAAAATAATAAGATGGAGCTCTTTTGAAGAACATTAAACAATGATTTGACTGAGGGTATGTCATTTAAGACTTTTAAAGAATTTAAGAATAAGCTACTTAATTTATTATAATGAGTACATTAAGATCTTAATGATCTTGTGATTGAATTTTTTGTAAAATTTTTGTCAATGGATTAATTGTTCTTTATAAGATGGTTTATCGAAACTGAAAAAAGGTAGAGAACCGTATTNTGAGTATGGCTAAAAAACATGTTATAGTTTCAGAAGTCTATTTTTCTTATTGGATTTTATAAAATATTAAGAAGTGATTACATTTTTTCTAAGTTTAGCCTACCTATTTTAACAATTGTGCTTGTTTAGTTTTTTTTTATTACATCTCTGAATAGAGATGTTTTTTTTAAAAAGTAATGTGCTTAGTATCTAGAAAAGTCTGCATGGATATTCTTCATAACAATATTTTTTCTTAAGGAAAGCAGTTGTCTCATTATAAGAATATAGCACCTGATCAACATTTACTTATAAATTTTCTAAAGAATTGTGAATTAGTTTTCTCTGAAAAGAATGTGGTAACACTTATCTTACATAGTTTCACGGAATCTTATACACATACCATTTATTTATGTGGAATTGGCTTTGTACTAAAATGGTTAATGTTTCTAGTTCCAAATATAGCTGATAAAATATGGTTTTTAGGCTTGCTACAATATTTTATACTTCTAATCAGTTAGAGTTTATAATAATGAAATTTTATGCTCATTGAAAAGTGAAATGACTCTGTCGTCGAGAAAATCTATAGCCATATAATAGCTGTTTTGTTTATATACAATTTGGTAAGTTTAAGTTATGAATAAGTATCAATAAATGTCTGCTGATAAATTGGTCGAGTGCACTTGGTATTACCTGCATGAAGTATCTTGATTGCTAAATATTTTGAATATTTTATCTCAATTTTCCTTATGCTTCTTTTTGTACTTTAGTTATTTCTAGAATAGCAAATTGTCTTCTGTTAAGTTTTTAAAAAGCTCACCTTGAACTGTTTTTGCTTTAAGTGCTTTTTGATTTTTTTGTAAAAGTTTCAAGATTATACTTATTTCCATATTAACCTTATCCCATCAGGAGATATTAAAATACCTCTTTTTTTAGTTTCTTATCTGTACTTAGCTTATCCATACACCAAAAAACTCTCTACTGCTATCATTGTCCTTTCTATATTTTTCAATACCTTATTTGCAAGCGTAGTGACTTTCTTTTTTTCATATAGGCTTCTTTTCCTTTTTTGTATAGCTCATTATGCTAATGAAATGTCTTCTTATGAGAATCCATAAAAGAGCTCTGTAAATTCATACTCTTTTCTAATTGTTTACTCTATGATGTTGGTACTTATTTCTCTTGCAATCACCGGTAGTTTTGGATAATGGGAAGCTCTGTTAAAATAACTGTTTAAAGAGTGGAGACAGAGGCTGAATGGGTTACAAGTTGGATAAGTGGAATTCAGGAAAGCTCCAATGAAAGAAAAATTTAGTAAAAGTGAGTAATGGTAAAAAATTTTTTGTTGACTTAATTCTATTTAATAGACTTGATTTGTTTTTGTTACTTTATATAACTAAGTATATGCCTTTAATTATAAGTAAAGGTAATGAGGTTACACCTTACGTATAGTCAATTTCGTTAAATTAACAATTAAGCATGAGGAAAGTTAGCTTTAATATTGTTCGTTATCTATATAAGTAAAGTTGATGTCTTTCTTAATTGTAGCAAATTGGAAAATGAATGGAACGCGGTCTTTGTTTGTTGACTTTATAAATAAACTTAACAATAAGAGCAATGGAATTACCTCTAAGATCGTGGTTTGTCCACCTTTTACATCATTGCCAGATGCCATAGAGCTAAGCGATAATATTAATATAGGAGCACAGAATTGCCATCATAAAAAATATGGATCTTACACAGGTGAGGTTAGTGCAAGGATGTTAAAAGAATTAGAATGTACTTATGTAATACTTGGACATTCTGAAAGAATCAACGAAACAGATAGTGAAATAAAACTTAAGTCAGAAATAGCAATAGAGTCTGGTCTACACCCAATTATTTGTGTAGGTGAAAATGCAGAAAATTATAAGAGTAGGAGAACAAAGGAAGTAATAGTATATCAATGCAAAAACCGCTTATTAACACATAGTGAATATACTGTAGCATACGAACCGTTGTGGGCAATAGGTACAGGGTATGTACCAAGCAATGATGAAATTGCTGAGGTAATAGAGGTAATAAAATCCTGTATTGGTGAAAAACAGGTTATATATGGTGGTTCAGTTAGTTTGGAAAATATAGGAAGTTTGCTTAGGATCTCAAATTTATCAGGAGTTTTAATTGGTAGTGCAAGCCTAGATTTTGATTACTTTTATAAAATTATACAACAAGTTGAAGAAACCTACAATTCTGAAATCAGTAATTAGGAAATCTGTATACATACTAACAGATTTAAGGAGTACAAAATAGCAGCATTAATAATTGCAGCGGGAGGAGCAATAAATGCAAAATAGTGCAGTTTCTAAGCAGTGTATANNACTACAGGTAAACCTATTTTATCTCATACAGTCAGAAAATTCTTAGCTAACCAGGATATAGATTATGTAATAGTGGTCATTAACGAAAATTATGAAAATTTCTATAAGAAAGCTATATCATCAATTATAGATACTAAATTCTGAGCCCAGTATATGGGTGAGAAATTAGGTAAAACTCAGTTAAATTGGGACTTGAGAGTTTGCAAAAGAAATGAACCATGATTTTGTCATTATGGTAATAGAAGTATATTCGCGATGGTGATGCGATAATACATGCAATATTTGATGCAATATTGGGAACGCTAGAATATGATGATATAGGGGTTTTCCTTCTAATTTTGCTAGTTGGAAAGATTGTGACTCATCTTATTTCCTATAAGCTTTGCTGCTACAAGGGCTAAAGAAAGAGGATCGTGTATCTAATTTAAACAATTACTATAGTTTGTGAAGAGCCTAAAATATTGCCTTATATTGATTGTAAATTTGTAAATATAAAAACAACAGCTGCAGAAAAGTTGGGTTCTATTGAAAGAAGTGAAAGAATAGCAGTGGCATGCTTCCATATTATTGGACAAGTTAGCGTCTTGTGTTAATTTTCCCTTAACGCTTATGACCATATCTATTAAGTAGAACCACTTAAGGTAGTTTAAAACCTGCTCCTAAAAATTAATTTAAAAAAAAATCCTCTTTCATCTTCAATGAAAGTTCTCACGAACATTGCTCTGTCTATTGCTGTAGCATATAATCAAGTTTTGGATCGAGGAATTTTATAAAGCCATAAAAAATTAATTTTAAAAATGTTAGTAATGATACAATATTTTCGCAAGTACTCAATCCTCTTATATCTAAATTTTAAGTCTTGGATGTGTTGATCAAAGAAAATGACCTCTTCCACACAGGTCTAAGATTATGTCTTAGTCCAGCTTCATTTGATAAATCCACTACACAGTTTATGGACGTAGTAGACATTATCCAAATTAAAATGTCTTACTTTTACTTTTTAGTATACTTTTTTTAGCGCTATACATATTCACTTTTCATTTCTCTTTTTATTTGGTAAAAATCTTCAATTTATGCATCCTATAGAGTTTTATACATTCCATCTTTATCAAGAAATTTTTAGTTCATGCAGTTTTCTATAATCTTGTCATATAATTAAGTAATTAAGTACTGAAATGAGGTCTATATGCAAAAACATAGATAGGAGATGTGTTATTACTATGATAAACTTCATCTTACATATGATTCATATAGAAATTTTTGGATATTATTTTCACTTGCAGAATTGAGTTGTGATGTTGTCTAATCTAGAATTAATATAGGTGCAATTAAAAAAATTGCTCTTACAATTGTAATGCGTTGCCTCTACCAATCCAAAAATTTTACACCTCTTCTCTCAACAAGTGACTCGTAACCTTGAGGCAATTTTAAAATAAATCCATCGGCGTGTGGACATTTAATAGCCTCTACAACTTCATCATCACTAGCCTATATTTTGTCATAATGAGTATTTTTAACAGAGTTATATGAAAAAGTGATGAATCTTGTGGAATCGTTTTTGCTCTTTTGTGTAAAGAACTCTGGGTTATGTTGGAAATATCTTGCCGTTAATTGAAATTTTCTAGACTTTACATCGTAAAACCTGAGAGGTTAGGTTTACAGAATGTTGATTTGCCTTTGCCCGAATAATCAACAGGTTCTACTTTTTGGTCAGATTCAATTATCATGAGCTTGTTTCTAAATATTAGTATTGCATTATTCATAATGGAAATGAATTTTATCAAAAGTAATTTTGTTTTTTTTAATGGCTAGACCTATAATATTTGGCTGATCTTAAATTTTATGAGTGGAAGTAATTGTTCTTAGAGCTTGAGTAATTCTTACTTCCGATTGGAAAATCATAAAAAGTTTTTTGCTATCATCCAAAGGGAATTAGCTATTGCTATGTTAATTATCAAATAAAGGAAAAAAGTATTCGGTAGTCATTGATCCTTAACTCTTTCTCTAGTTAGAAAATAATAAATTAAGTATTTGTACAGTTATAAATGAGAAGGCATAGAAAGTGAAAATTGGCATGCCTAGCTATTAAGGTCCTCTGTTTTGCTTTAATAATTTTGCTATGAGGATCCATAAAGATGGTTTTTCCTGGTATCTATTTGAAAATTATCTTATAAAGATNNTATTTAAGAATACATCTATCATTTTGCCAGTAAGTACTTGAGCCAAGTTCTAATTATGTATCTGTAAAATAAAGCTGATATTTGCTTACAAAAAAATAAACTTTGATATAAAGTACTAGCATGCGGCTTAAAGCTATTAGTTATAATTTGTACAATATTTAGAACATAGTTTATCAAATTGTTAACCTTATTAATAAAACTGCTATAGGAGTTATTTTTATAGTAACTATTACCTTGCTTTAATAATATAGTAATACTTAATTCAACAATATTTTTACGAAGGTGTAACCTATCTTAATTTCAAAAATAGTTGTGTAATTTGATAATTCATTTAAGTGAGCATGATATTAGTATATATAGAATATGAAGGGAATTGCTGTTTTATGAAAAGAGTTAACTACATTTGATGTTATAAAGCACAATCTACAATAATTTTTATTATTAAATATGCTAAGCATGGGCTGCTAAAAGGAAATATCTACGGCCCAGACTAATGCTAATAGCAACGCTATTGTAGTATTAACCAAAGGTGGATACGGTATTTTCATGATGAAAGATACAACCTACTTTGTTGTGATATTATTTGTATTTCACTTAAATTATTAGTGGAACGAACTGATATAGAGTTATATTAATCATCGAAAAATTACTCTATATTAATGTTATAGTACCTTATCGATCAAAAAATAAAAAGGGGAAATAGCTGTGCTTATACAAGATAACATTCCACTTTGCAAACGATGGATATTTTTGGCAGTATGCGCTCTTGCTTGTTCTGGGCTACTGTCGATAATTATTGTTTTCCTGCGGTTGCCTTTTGTTTTCTCTCTCATTCCCTCTGCACAATATATCTTTGATAATGCACTAGTGATACATGTGAATCTATCAATTTTGGTATGGATGTGCTCTATAATATCTTTACTTTTTATTATAAATTTACAAAACACTAATAATTGGCTTAGCTTTTTATGGGTTCTATCAAGCCTTTCCATGCTACTGATATTTGTATCAGCATTTGTTCCAGGTACTGAAGTTATTAAGAGCAACTATATTCCCATATTACAAAACAAATTATTTTTGTTTGGGCTTAGTTTGTTTATTATCAGCATATTGATAAATGCAGCTTTTACCTGTATGTTAAACAGGCAAGTCTCATGCTTTTTCATTGGGCAAGTTGGGCTAGTTATTATATTTGTATCGTCGTTCCTTTGCTTTGTTCTAGCTCACAAAAACATGCCTGTAGANTTATATCACTCAGATAAAAATTTATTTTACGAATATCTCTTTTGGGGAAGTGGACATTTGCTGCAATTTGCTTTTACTCAAGGAATGTTTTTAGTTTATTTGATAATGTTGAGTTCCAATGTCAATCTAGCTTCAAACAATAAAATTGCTATTTTGCCACTATTTATAAATATGATCTTGGCTGTATGTGGACCATTTATATATTCTATTTACTCGGTGAATAGTGTTGAATTGATGCAGTTTTTTACTTGGCATATGAGAACTGCTGGAGCAATTTTGCCGTTTTTTTTGACAATATTAGTGTGTCGTAGTATAAAAAGCTTACTTAATGATAAGAACAGTTATTTATTACACTCATTTGTGTTGTTCACTTATGGAGGCATACTTGGAGTACTAACTGTTGAAGGAAATGTTACCATTCCTGCTCATTATCACGGTTCTGTAATTGGCATCACTATAGCTTTTATGAATTTTGTTTATTGGTTATTACCAAAACTGAACTGTAAAGAGGTAGAAAACTTTGTGGTAAAATTGCAAATTTATGCTTATGGCTTTGGACATTTTCTTCATATTACTGGTCTTGTTTGGCTTGGTGGATACAGTGCCTTAAGAAAAGTTGCGGGTTTGCCAAGTATTTCATCAATATTAGCACGTACCTGCTTTATCGCAGGTGGAGCTATATCAGTTATTGGTGGAGTGTTGTTTGTAGTAATTGTGCTTTTATCTCTGTTTAAAGGCAGAGCGTGTAGCTGTGCTTCTTGGAATAACTATAGAAAAATTCTTTAACAAATCTCTTGCTAACTCTATTATTATACTGATAAAGGTATTGAATTATCTTCAACCTTTGCAGGTCAAGTGATGGAGGTATTACGAAGTTAGTGTCTTATATTTTATTTTTTGTACTATATGGCTTTATGTCTTTACTAGATTTTAGTTTTTATCTATACAAGCTGAAGTGCACTTATAGAATGTTAAAAACAGTGAGAACATCAATTTATAGGATTAGAGAATAATAAATAACTGTCTACATGAGGATTTCTTCTGCCTTTTTCTGCTTATTAAAGCTTTTGATATTTCATTATTAAGTGAATTTAAGAACAGCTGAATCGCAGTGTTGTAGAAAATACGATATTTAAAATATCTACTTCTTTCTAGGTTATACAAGAAGTTTAATTGCAATTATTGATCATTCAAATATATAATCTGTTGAGACTTATGTAATCTTTATAGATGAAAGNAAAAGAAAGGCAATTTAGTTTTACATCAGAAAATCTTGAGAAGGCAAAAAAGTTTATAGAGATGTACCCAAAAGGGAGAGAAGGTAGTGCTGTTATGCCTTTGCTATACCTGATTCAAGAACAATGTGGATGGGTTCCTAGATCTGCAATGTGCTACATTGCTGATATGCTTTGTATTCCACATATTCGTGTGTACGAGGTAGCAAATTTTTATACTATGTATAATTTAAAACCAGTGGGTAAATATCTTGTACAAATTTGCAGAACAACTCCTTGCTGGTTATGCAGTAGTGAAGAAGTTCTGGATACCTTTAAAAAGAAACTAGGAATTGATGTTGGTGAGACCACTAAAGACAATCTGTTTACTTTAAAGGAAGTTGAATGTCTTGGTGCATGTGTTAGTGCTCCTGTTGTACAGATCAATAATGATTTTTATGAAAATCTTACTCCTCAAAAAGTAGAGAACATTGTAGTAGAACTTTCAAATAAGTAGATGAAAGGAAAGTTTTCATTTAAAATAACTAAGCAATCAGGTTCTGCAAGAGTTGGTATTATTGAAACTCCAAGTGGAAATATAGAAACACCGGCATTTATATTTTGTGCGACAAAGGCTGCAATTAAAGTTTCAGACATAGAAAGAGTCAGCGAAGCTGGCACTCAAGTAATACTGTCTAACACATATCACCTAATGCTTCAACCAGGAGAGGATACTGTAGAAAAACTTGGTGGGTTGCACAAGATGATAGGATGGAACGGGCCGATACTAACTGATTCTGGTGGATACCAGATATTTAGCTTAGGACACGGATCAGTTTCAGAAGAAATAAAGGGAATAAGAAAAAAACAAAAAACTCTAGTCAAAGTTGATGAGTATGGAGCAGTTTTTCGTTCTTACATCAATGGTAAAAGTTATTGTTTAACTCCTGAAAAGTCTATTCAAATTCAACAAAAGTTAGGTGCAGATTTAATCTTAGTTTTGGATGAATGTACCCCGTTTCACGTTAGCAAAGAATATACACAAAAATCAATGCTTATGAGCCATAAATGGGCTGAGCGTTCTTTGAATGAGTTTAAAAGAAATAATAATGGTAAACAAGCACTATATGGAATTAGTCAAGGCGGAGTGTATCAAGATTTGCGTAGAGAGAATTGTGATTTTATTAATGATTTACCATTTTTTGGTCAAGCAATAGGTGGATCTCTTGGTCAGAGTAAGGAGCAAATGCATGATGTAGTTTCTTTTACTATGGAACATTTAAAAAGAACGAGACCTACTCATTTGCTTGGTATTGGTGGAATTGTGGATATCTTTCATGCAGTAGGGCTTGGAATCGATACGTTTGATTGTGTACATCCTACTCGTTTAGCAAGACATGGTGGTGCGCTTATTAAAGTGAAAAATAGGAATTCTATTATTTCGAAGTGCAAAGAGCATATTAATTTACGAAATCAACAATTTAAACTGGATAATGGTCCAATTGCAAGTGACTGTTTATGTTTCACTTGCAGAAAGCATTCAAGAGCTTATATATACCATTTGTTAAAAGCTAAAGAACTGCTAGCCTACACTCTTATTACTATTCACAATATTTTCTTTATGAATGAACTGATGAAATCAATAAGACAAGCGATATTGAATGATAGACTAAATCAGGAAAGGAGTAACTGGGTTAGTGAAATACCGTCATTTTGTAACCTTGTTTCTTCTTAAGTTTTTTCTTCATGCTGTTAGCTTTTTTTTCTTATTATTGATTTTGAAATTGTTATAATAGATAATTAACCTGTTAGGTATTGGCTTTTTTATTCTTGACTGATGAAATTATGAGGTGAAGATATGGCTAAAGGAGATGATACTTTATTAATATTGAATTTTGGTAATACTGTTACTAATGGATGCATGTATAGTTGTTTCACTAGTAAATGGAGAGAGATTATGATTTAAAAAGTGGAGTATCTAATAATGACATAGGAGGGTTTTTAAAGGATGAAGGTGAAATAAAAAAAGGCTGAAACCTGTACTGTAATCTGCTACTTTTAAGTAGAGTAAAGGTCAATATTGTATTGTCATATGGTACCCAAATATGCTATGAAAGAGAATAACTGAAGATTATTTAAATTTGTTTAAGGAGCAAGCAGTTGGTATTTTTATGTTTAGTGATTTCTAAGAGAATTATTATATTATGTTTTCAAAAAAACTCATAGAACAACAGAGTTAAGTTAGAGAAGATTTACGCTATCTATAAGGTAATTGTGAAACATAAAAACAAGCATGAAGTTACTAAAGATCTGTTTTGGTTAATAATAGTGTAGAAGTATAAAGAAAATTAATAGAATTATTAAATTAGTAAGTAAAAGAGAGGAATGGCTTGAAAAAAGTAGGCTGAGTATTAAATAAAGAAATACAAAAGGTGAAATTTGAAGGGTGGCAGGCACTATGAATGAAAATGGTAAAATGGTAAGAGGTGTTAATTATCTAAAAAGTACAAGAATTTATTAATGCAACCTATGTAAGAACCTATATACTGAAATTTTAGGTATTCATAGTCATTGTTAAAAAAGTTATTACTATTATTTCTTATTAAGAAATAAGGAATCAAGTACTGGTATAGTTGTTGATGATTAGGAATAAAAAAAGGATGTTAAAAGTATATTATTGTCTGAAGGATAAATAAGGCTAATGCACTCAAAACATTATGCAGTGGTACTTGACCTGTCAAGCAAATAAAATCTACCTGAGGAATTATCACTAAGTGGAAAATGAATACGTATTCTAAATTATTTCTCTTAGCACAAGTTCAAGGTAACTAAGGGTTTTTTAGAGATTGTTATTCAAAAAATAATAGATACTACTTGTAATTTCTTCGAAAGAAAATAATAACGAAAATCGAAAAGCAAGGCAATAGTGTAATAGAGGAAAAGTGAAGTTACTGTCAAAGGAAATAAACCAATGTAAATTTCTAAAATAAAAGTATGCTATTGACGCCGTAGGTCTGGTTATGAAAAAGAAGGTAAAAGATCAAAGATCTTATAAGTAGTTATAAAGGCAACCAGCTGGAACAAAAGGTATTAATGTTGTTGAGACGTAATTTATAAAAAAATAGGTGTGAATTTTAACTCTATAGGAGGAAGCTATAAAGAAAAATATAAATTTAAGCAGAAGACTATTACTAGTAGTGCTTCTAAAAGCCATATGAAAAAGTGAAGATAGGGATAAAGCTAAAGCTATTGAAAAATAGTTGATGATTTGATAGCACATTGTTTAATTTTACAATGTGTAAGATATATATGACAAATTAGAAAAACTTATCTAGGTTGGGTTAAGTTATATAAGAGAGTAGTTGGTACCCGTCTCTTATTTCATCCGTATGATAAATATCATAATATATAAAACTAATTTACTAAAAAAGTGGCACTTTTCTGTAATTTGAGTATAATTCTAGCTTTGCCTAAGCAGAAAGATGAATCATTTAATGGACTATATTTTAACATCTCTTTCCCTACCGCTTTTTATTACTGAAAATTATTTGTTAATTACTGCATTGATTCCGATGCTTGGTGCAGTAATTATCTTTTTTGCTGGTAGATGGCCTAGAATAAGTAACAGTATTACTGTTGTCTCTTCTGTACTTCTATTTACGTATACGTGTCTATGCACTTTATATTGGGCATATAGTGATTATTTTCAATTTATCCTCATTGATTTTGGTAATAATTTACATATTAGTTTAAAACTAGAGTCTACAGGAATAATATTTAGTTTATTAATATCATTTTTATGGATATTAACCAGTATATATGCAGTATGCTATATGAAGAGTAACTATCCTGGTAGTAATCACTCAAGTTTCTTATGTTTTTTTTCAGTCTCGATTAGCTGTGCGATGTTTATTGCTTTTTCCGGAGATTTGCTTACTACATTTGTTTTTTATGAGCTTTTAACTATCAGTACCTACCCTCTTGTTACCTATAATGCCACAAATGAATCAGTGATAGCTGGACGCTATTATTTTGGCGTACTGTTTTTTTCTTCCTTAGTACTATTTTTTCCAGTTCTTGGTTTCTTATACAGTGAATTTCATACTTTAGACTTTGTCAGCGATGGAATATTTAAATTTGACACTTCACTCATTACTTTTACTGCAGTATGTTTTACTATGCTGATTTATGGAATAGGTAAAGCTGCACTAATGCCAATGCATTTTTGGTTGCCCAAAGCAATGGTTGCACCAACTCCCGTGAGCGCTCTGCTGCATGCCGTTGTTGTTGTGAAGTCCGGAGCTTTTATCATTATAAAAGTTATATTGTGTGTTTTCGGTATCGGTAATCTGCAACGCTTTGCACAACAAAATTGGTTTGCTGGAGGATGGCTGCCATATGTTGCGGGATTTACCATTGTTGCTGCCTCGCTGATTGCACTTAAGCAGAAAGAATTAAAAAAATTGCTTGCTTACTCTACCGTTTCTCAGTTATCATATATTATACTATCCGCTTCAATTCTTAGCGACTTCAGTGCAAAGGTTGCGATTTTTCAGTTAGTTTGTCATGCGTTTGCAAAAATCACTTTATTTTTTGTTGCAGGTAGCATAATAACGAAAACAGGTGAGAAATATGTGGATAGAATTCATGGCATAGGACGTAGTATGCCAATTGCCATGATAGCGTTTACTATAGGTGCGTTATCTATGATAGGGGTGCCACCTGCTCCAACTTTTTGGGGTAAATTTCTCATTTTCCAAGCTGTCTCTGACTCCGGTGACTTATCACTTATTATATTTGTGATTCTTCTGTTGATTGTAAGCACTATACTCAATGCTATGTACTTTTTGCCAATAATTTACAATGCTTTTTTCTTAAAACCTTCCCAAAGGTTTTTCATTAAAAAAACACCTATTTTTCTAGTTTTACCACCGGTTATTACTGCGATATGTACTTTTGTTATTTTCTTTAGTTATCAAGTAATATTTTAAAGTATCTGTCTTTTTGCTTTAGAACTTTAATTCTACTGTGAGTTGGTATCTAGATTTAGATTAATTATCGAAATATGTTCTTTGTCGAAACCTATATCTTTGATTGACATGCTATCAGTAATATTTAAGAGTTCTGGTGGAGAAATGATAGTTCTTTTATTAAAACCTCTCATTCCTATAACTCCAAGCTCTATGGCAAGTGGTACTTTTTTATCACCAACCTTCAACTGTGTTGTTTGATTTTTGATTATATATTTACCATCATGCCTCATTACGCTATATTTAATCGATATTTCGTCACCGCACTTTACTTGTTTTCCAGTTTTGTCAATTAGATCATCAAAAATCATCATATTATTTACTAGATCTGGATATCTATCTTTTACTTCAAGTAGTTTGACATAATAAGAACTAATGCTTGCTTCGGTATTATTAGTAGTACTGTTTACAGTAACTACACGTTCTCCTCCTTCCTTCATACCTATTGTTCCTAAACTTAACTCTTTCCAGTTGTTTTGACCTATTTTAAAAGTGACATTAGAGACTTGATTCAAAAGTGGTATTGCTAGATTGTTAGATATTTTATACACTTGTAATAGGACTTCCTGACCGCATAAAGCTTTGCTGCCGTTGCCTTCTGTGATTTCATAAAAGCTTATCATATTTTCCTCTCTTTTTTGCTGTGTTATTTCTTCTAAATATTCTGTTATTCCATACTTTTTAATATAACGGTCAAATGCTGATTCAAGTATTGGTTTCACTAAATAGTATGCTATCGTCTGCACTAAGCTATCATGCGTAGTACTTATCTCATAAAGCTTGTCCTTTTTTTCTGGTTTGCCTTTATTTATGTGTACTATAATAAATACAAAAGCGGAAGTTAAGGTAAAAATTATTATCATGGAAACAATTAACTGTAATACAATTTTTTTAGCCATCTTTTTTTGCTTGATTCAATAAGTCATATAGGTATGACCAGTGTTTACCTCGGAGTTTGTTTAGATTGTTTAAAGCTTGTTCGTAGTTTTCAGTATCATCTTCAGCTTGAAAGATGAGCCCAAGATTTATCCTATAGTTATATAATGCTCTACGTTGTTTATCCGGTGTATCTCCTACTGTAGCACCCATTTCACATGGAGCTGCAAGTAGTTTTGCGGTTTTCATCAGATGAATTTTTTTTATTTTGCCAAAGTCTTTATCAGAATCTAAAACTTGCTCTCTTACCATTCCTTTAGTTCCTATCATCTGAGATGGTGATTTTATGATTTCATAGTGCTTATTACTATCCTCATTTGGTGAAGATAATATTTCAGAAGCGAGAGTAAGAGGTGCATCTTCAGCAACAAGCACTGCTGTTGCTTCGTCAAATTTCTTATAGCAGCAGCTTAGCTGATTTTTGCTATTATTATTGCTATTGTCTATATATGGCAAATCATCCTGAATCAGGGAGTCGGTGTGAACACATTTAACTGCTACGGCAATTGATATTGCTTCTAAATTGAACACTTGTGACAAAACTGTAATTAAAAGTGGACGTATCATGTGTTTTGTGGGAGCGAAAAGTACGTAGCGTATTGCTAATATAAGCTTGTTTTGGCTACCTTTAGATAAAATTTTATCTATTTCTGCGATAAGTAAACTTTTTATTAACTTGTCTAACATTTTTGAATTTATTAGTTTTTTAGCGTATGATACTAAAATATGCCTTAGCTGGGGCAGTAAAAAGCTTTGTGATAGTTTATCAATCATAAAAGGTATTGCAAACATAAAGATTTTTTATAACATCAAAGGATAGGTTATTTTTTGGTAAAAAATGGATAGCGAACTAGCAAAAAGTACTAGAGAAGACATAGAAGAAAAAGTAAAAAAGATTGTGTTAGAACACATTAGTAAAGATGTAGAGAAGTTTGATAGTTCTTCGAAACTTTCGGAGCATGGAGCAGATAGTTTAGATGCAGTTGAGATAATTATGGCAGCAGAAGAAGAGTTTGGAATAGAAATTCCTGATGAAGATGCTCAAATAATGGAAACTATGGAGCAAATAGTTGATTATGTAGTAAAAAANCAAATAGTTAGTGGTAAATGAACAGAAGAGTAATAGTTACTGGTGTTGGCTTAATTACTCCACTGGCAACAGATGTTAGAAATACTTGGCTTAAGTTAATAGATGGTAAGTCTGGTGTAAGAGTGATCAGCAGGTTTAATGCTTCTGATCTTGCTTGTAAAGTTGCAGGACAAGTTCCCTTACAACATGATAATATTGATCACTGCTTTAATTCATTAGATTATATTTCTAAAAAAGACCTAAAAAGGACAGATCGTTTTATTCACTATGGTATTGCTGCTGCTGTTCAGGCAGTAGACGATTCACTAATTTTAGAAAGCCAGAATATTAATCGGGAACGTATTGGTGTTACTGTTGGTTCCGGTATAGGTGGCCTTCCATCAATTCAAGAAAATGTAATTACTATGCAGGAAAAAGGACCTAGACGTGTTAGTCCATTTTTTGTTCCTGCAAGTTTAATAAATTTGATATCTGGTCATATCTCTATTAAATATAAATTTATGGGCCCAAACGATTCAGCAGTAACTGCATGTGCGACAGGTGCACATGCAATAATAAACTCAGCAAGAACTATAAAACTTGGCGAAGCAGATGTAATGATTGCAGGTGGATCAGAAAGTGCTCTGTGTAGAGTGGGAATTGCGGGTTTTGCATCTATGAAGGCATTATCAACTAAATTTAATGATAAACCTGAAGAAGCTTCAAGACCATGGGATAAAGAACGTGATGGATTTGTTATGGGTGAAGGAGCAGGTGTATTAGTTTTAGAAGAATATGAACATGCAAGGAAAAGAGAAGCAAAAGTATATGCTGAATTGGTTGGATATGGACTAACAGGGGATGCACATCATATCACATCGCCACATTTAGAAGGAAGGGGTGCATTTAAAGCAATGCAAATTGCCTTAAAGAGTGCGCAAATTAACCCAAATCAAATTGGATATATTAATGCACATGGCACTTCAACACCACTTGGAGATAAAATTGAAGTGATAGCAATAAAACAGTTATTTGGTGAACATGCCTATAAAGTACCGGTTTCTTCCACTAAGTCTTCTATAGGGCACTTACTTGGCGCTGCAGGGAGCGTTGAAGCAATATTTAGCATCCTTGCATTAAATAACGGAATTATTCCACCAACTTTAAATTTACATAAGCCTTCAGAAGGATGTGATTTAAATTTTGTACCATTTAAGGCTCAAGAACACAAAATTCAATATGTACTTTCTAATTCATTTGGCTTTGGCGGCACTAACGCATCACTTATCTTTGGACAAGTATAATTCAATTTTTTACTGGAATTGTTTATAGCTAAAATATACAAACATAGAGTTCTCTTATTTTATAGAGTAGTTATTTTTTATAAATTTTCTATCTTATACCATCTAAAAGTGCATAGTGAAGTTTAGGTGGAAATAAATTTTACTTTTCAGTAAGCTTATTGTTATTGAAAGATATTCAAGAAGCTTTTTTAGTCGATTGTAACCTAGATAAGTTGAGGAATAAATTTTATTTACTTTTACAATATCTTAAGATCTAATGTCACTTTATCAGTAAAAATATCAAAAAGGATTGTAATTTAGGCTAATATGTTTTTTACCCTTTTTCTTAAAATATTGCCTGTTTATATTACAATACTGATTGGTTGTTTGGCAGGGAAATACCTTAAAGTTGATAAAAATACTATATCTCAAATACTTTTTTATATAGCTAATCCAATAGTGATTCTATATGGAGTATCTCATACAGAGGTTAATTTAAAGGTAATTTCTTTGCCGATTTTAATATGGTTCATAGGTAGTACTATGTCCTTATCGGTTTATTATCTTTCTTCTTTTCTATTTAAAGATAACACGAAAAATATATTAGCATTTAGCTCAGGCAGTACAAGCATGGGTTATTTTGGCTTGCCAATTGCTATGACTTTATTTGATGAAGATTCAGTGTCTGTATATGTTGTCTGTTATATAGGAATGGCGCTGTTTGAAAATAGCTTAGGATTTTATATAGCTGCAAATGGTATATATACTGCGAAAGAATGTATGTTAAGATTGTTCAAGCTTCCTTCATCTTATGCGATGATTTTAGGCTTTTTTTTAAGTATATGCAATGTGCAAATACCTGCTTTTTTGATAGATGTTATGATGAATATTAGAAGTACATTTATTACATTAGGAATGGTGCTGTTTGGAGTGAGTATTGTACAAATTACAAATTTTAAAATAGATTGGAAGCTTGCTTTAACCACTATTACAGCAAAGTACGTGTTCTGGCCATTATTTGTTTTAGGAATTGTTATGATAGACAAACATATTATAGGTATATACGACGAGAGTATATATAAAGCACTGATGTTGCTAGCTATTATTCCAGTTTCCGGATCTAGTGTGGTACTTGCTAATATTTTAAATTATCAACCAGATAGAGCTACTTTATTACTTCTCATAAGTACCACAGTGGGACTGTTTTACGTTCCACTAATGATATCATTATTTTTTGCTAAACTTATTCCTTTTTGATTAGAAACTTGGACAGTGTAATGTTATATGTACACTGGCTACTTATTGAATATGGTCTTATATTAAACTAAGCTACGTAGTTCAATTATCCTACCACAATTTTGCTCGATTACATTTGCTACATTCAATATTCCCGCTTCATCATAATAGTTTCCAATTACTTGTAAAGCAAGTGGTAGCCCTTCACTAGAAAGTCCAACAGGAATAGAAATAGCAGGTAGGCCAGCTAGACTTGCTGGTACAGTAAAAACATCATTGATGCACATAATTATTGGATCTGGCTTTTCATTTAAGCCAAAAGCTTCTGTTGGAGCCGATGGAACAAGTATGTAATCTACTTTCTCGAATGCTTTTATAAAATCATTCCTGATTAATGCTCTAATACATTGTGCTTTTTCATAATATTCATTATAATGACCTGAAGAAAGTGCGTAAGCACCGATGAGGATTCTTCTTTTTACTTCTTTCCCAAAACCTTCTGCTCTTGTTAGTGAGTACATTTCTTCAAGGGTATCAGCATTAGCTCTGAATCCGTAATGCACACCATCGTAGCGAGCAAGATTAGATGAAGCTTCAGCAGAGCAGATTAAATAGTAGACTGGTATTGCATATTTAGTGTATGGCAAGGCAATATCAACGACTTCAGCACCGCTTTCTTTTAAATTGGAAGAAACTTTTTCCCAATAATGGACGATTTCTTCTGAAATTCCATCCATTCTATATTCTTTTGGTATACCAATGCTTTTACCCTTAATATCACCACTTATAAGGCTAGAAAACTTAGGTACTAGCCTTTCGCTTGATGTTGAGTCTTTATTATCATAGCCACAAATTGTTTCCAGCATTAATGCTGAGTCAGAGACAGAACGGGTTATAACTCCTGCTTGATCTAAAGAACTTGCAAATGCGATCATGCCAAAACGTGAACACCTCCCATAGGTTGGTTTTATTCCAACTACTCCACAATAAGCTGCTGGTTGGCGTACAGATCCACCGGTGTCACTTCCGAGTGCTCCAGCGCATAAGAATCCGGCAACTGCTGATGCAGATCCGCCAGATGATCCACCAGGTACAACCTTTTCTCCATCACTTTTCCTAGTCCAAACATTTTCAACAGGACCAAACCAGCTGTTTGTGTTTGCAGAGCCCATAGCAAATTCATCCATGTTAAGCTTACCGAGCATGGCTGCTCCGCTTTTTAAAAGCAATTTAGATACTGTAGATTCGTAAGTAGGAACGAAGTTTTCTAGCATTTTTGAACATGCTGTTGTTTTTATTCCTTTTGTGCAGAATAAATCTTTGACCCCAACTGGTATGCCCATGAGTGGTGGAGTTATATCGTCTTTCTGTTTTGAAAAATGTTCATCTGCTGCTTTAGCGGCTTTTATTGCTATTTCTGGAGTTTTTGTTACAAATGCATTTAGTTTCTCATCTTCAATTGCATTGATATGTACCTCTGTAAGTTCAACAGCGGAAAAATCTTTTCGATTGAGCCCATCACGCATCTCTGTAATGCTTAACTTTCTTAGTTCATTCATTAATATTCAATTTTTAGCAAAACATTAATTATAACAACAATAGGATAAATGGTCTATACATTTGTAGTTATAGCTAGAAATGTAATTAAGGTAACTTGGATTACCAAAATGAGTTTATAATTAAAGTTGATAGCATACTTTTGAAGTATCATTTTAATGTATATCATATGAATATTGTGGTTTGATAGTTCCACATCAGAACACAGTGTTCCAAGCTTCTTAGAATTGGAATAATATAGTGTTTGTTGTTAAAATTTAGAATTTATTAGCCATTTTTATTTTAATATAATTAAATCCACTAATGTAAATAGTGAATTACTATTCTTAAGTTTGACTAAATTGATTGTAGAAGAAAGAATTTTCAATAGGTTTTATAATCTTAGCTATAAGTTAACTTACTATGCAACAAAGCAAGGTTAGCTTGTAAAAGTAGTCTTTACTCTTTGTTTTGCTATAAAACAATTGAATTGACTTTATATGAGTAATCAATATAACTTAGTCAATTGCATATTGACTCTTTCGTCTAGTGGTTAGGACATCACTCTTTCACGGTGGTAACACGGGTTCAAATCCCGTAAGAGTCACATTGGGCTAACTAGTATGGTGGGTGTCATATCTAGAAGCAATGAAATGCTTTATTTNTTGACCAGAAAGCTTTTATTTCTTGTTTTTGGCTTCTTTGATATTTAGGTTGATTGCTTAAGTTAAATTGGTTTTCTTACTATTATTAATTTTTTCTATCATTAACTCAGCAGCTTTTTGTTCGGCAACCTTTTTGCTAGAAGCACATGCAGAAACTCTGCCATGATTTTTTATGTAAACTGATATAGTAAATTCTGGATTGTGTGCTGGTCCAGTCTGTTTTTTAAGTTCATACTTTGGTAAGGGTAGTTTATTTTTCTGTGTCCATTCTTGTAGAGAGGTTTTAGGGTCTTGAGGAGGGTTGAGCATATATTTAGCTAGCTTTTCCCAATGTTGGGTGATAAATCTTTCAACATTTCTAAATCCNCCGTCAATATAAATCGCACCTATTAGTGCTTCAAGTGCGTTTTCTAAATTTTTTAGGTTGCATTTTCCTCCATTACATCGCTCACTGTTATCCATGATAATAAAATCACCCAATTTTATCACTTTGGCAACATTAGCAATAGTACTACCACAGACTAAGTCCGTTTTTCGTTTTGCCAACCTTCCTTCTTTTTCTTTAGGAAAGAGTTTAAATAGTATGGTAGACACAACCATATTTAGAATACTGTCACCTAGAAACTCTAGTCTTTCGTAATTTTCAATTTGATTTTTGCTGTTTCGTTTATTTAAGCTTGGATGAGTTAATGCTTCTTTTAGAATAGAATAGTTTTTAAACCTATAGTTAATAATTTCGGATATAGTATCGTTTAAGTTTTGCATGTTTGTTATCTTGGAAAGAAACACTTCCTATTTTATACCTTTATATCAGAAAATCAGTTTTATTCTATTAAAATAAAGTTGCTAAAACTCACAATCACAACCCACTGCCTCACTGATGTTACTAAGTCCATCTCTTCTTATTAGCTCTGCAAGCTCCAGATTGATTTTATTCACGATTTGAGGTCCGTGATATATGAGAGCAGTATATAGTTGTACTAAAGATGCTCCTGCCTTTATTTTTTTGTATGCATCAATACCACTTGAAATCCCTCCGCATCCTATCAATAACATTTTGCCTTTGGTAAGTTTATACATATCACTCAATAACTCAGTTGAAAGTTTGAACAACGGCCTGCCACTCAGTCCACCACTCTCATTATAATGAAAGTACAGATTATCTCGACTAACTGTAGTGTTGCTTACTACCAAGCCATCAATTTTATGTTCTAACGCAAGCTCAGCAATGTTTTCTTTCGTTTGTTGGTCTATATCTGGTGAGATTTTTAGCATTATAGGAGTAGATTTAGAACTGTTAATTGACTGCCTGGTTAGAGTTATGGATTTCAGTAATTCTGATAATTCTTGTTTATTGTGCAAGTTGCGTAAATTGGGTGTGTTTGGAGATGAAATGTTCAGCACTATATAGTTGCTTTTTCCATGTACCATCTTTATTAGGTCAACATAATCACTGATTTTGTTTTGTGATATGCTATTTTTCCCTATATTGATTCCAAAAATATAATTATTAAACCTAATTTTATTTATTTGTTTGAGAAAGTAACCTATTCCTTTATTGTTAAATCCCAATCTATTGATTATTCCTTCATCTTGGGTTAACCGGAAGATTCTCGGCTTTTTGTTTCCATATTGGGGGTATTTAGTTACAGTTCCAGCTTCAATAAACCCAAAACCAAATGAGAGCATGGAGCTTATAACTTCCGCATTCTTGTCAAAACCTGCAGCAAGACCTACAGGGCTCTTAAGTTTATTATCAAAGAAGTTTACGTTTAAAGACTCAGGTAGGTGTTCTATGGGTTTTTTGTAAGGTATCTTTTTTAGAATCATGATTACCAAGGAATGGGCAATTTCAGGTGGTAACAAAAGCAGTAAGTTATGTAGTGTCATTCTATAGTGATACTCTTCAGCTTATTTTCTATCATAAAATACTGTGGAAGCATAGCCGTAATTTTTAAAAAGGCGTTCTCATTGATTTTATTTGTAAATAATGGGTAAAAGCTTTTTTCACGAAGTTTATTATTGCTATTATCTTATTCTTCTTCTTATTTCGATAGTGAGAGACTTCAAAAAATTTGGCTCTGAGCACTTAAGTTGTTCAGTATGCTTTAATTGAGATTATGAGGCGGTATAGCTTGGTATTAAAATTTCTGAATTTAATAGAAACACTGGCTATCTTTTTGGAAACCAAGGCTTGGTGTTTAAGAAAGTAATTATGTTATAAAAGGTGTGATTTCTGGTTGTAAAATCATGGCGGATTATTTTTCTTAAGCAGTGTTGATATGTTATAGTTTTCTTAATGGTGCGAGATAGTTACTTTAGGAAGTAAAGNAAAAACATTATAGTATGAGCAGGGGAGACATACTTTTTGAATTGCCTGTAAATGGCGTTGATTAATGAAAAATTAACCGTTTAAAGTAGTTGTTGCTAATGCTTTGCAAAATAGTAAATGCGCTGAAATTATTGAATTTAGGTCATATAGTAAAGCTTTTGAGCAAGCAATTTCTCTGTTGAAAATAGTGGTGTAGTTAGTGCAACGAGTAAGTATATTATCTTACATTTTGGGAACTTATAATGGGTGTAATACAGGATTTGGTAGTTACAACTAAAACTGGGGCAAGATTGTTAACTTGCTAAAGGAATTGAGATTTTGAACTCAATACATAACCAGGTAGACTTAGGTTTGTTAAGGTAAGTTAGTTACTAAAAATACTGTTAAATTAAGTAGTTTTTCAAGATATAGAAAACGAGAAAGGCCAGGACCGGAATTGAACCGGTATAAAAGGATTTGCAATCCTCCGCATAAGCCATTCTGCCACCTAGCCGATTTTTATGCGTAGATATCCATTATATCTTTTAGCATAGATAAAGCCTCTTCTCTTTTTCTTTGAAAAGAGTTGCGACCAATGATTGAACCATTACCACCACCATGCTTAATTTCCTTTGCCTCATTATATATATCATTTGCTGATTTTGACTCACCACCAGAAAAAACTATTATTCTTTTTCCTGCAAAGCAAGATTTTCTGACATATTTAATCCTTTTAGATAAGGAATCAATATTTTCAACCTTTATTTTTTCTTTTTCTAAGTGGATAGTTGGAAGTTTTACTTTTATTATGTTGGCACCAAGCAAAGCTGCTACGTGTGCAGCATAGGAAATAACGTCAACTGCTGTTTCACCTTCTTTGGAAATTCCTTCACCGCGTGGATAAGACCATAGTACTACTGCGAGTCCACAAGATTTAGCCTCAGATATGATTTCACAGGCTTCTTCTATCATATCAAAGCACTTAGCAGAACCGGGATATATGGTGAATCCAACAGCTGTACAGCCTAAACGCAGTGCATCTTTTACNGAAGCAGTGATCGCCTGATCAGAAGTTAAACTTTTAGAATGTAAAGAGTTCGAGCTATTGAGTTTTAGGATAAGTGGCAGCATTCCGGCATAAGTTGAAACACCAGCTTCAATCATACCAAGCGGGGCGGCGTATGCGTTGACTCCTGAATCAATTGCAAGTTGAAAATGATAATGCGGATCATAAGCATTAGGGTTAACTTCAAAGCTTTTGATTGGTCCGTGCTCAAACCCTTGGTCTACAGGGAGAATTACTAATCTACCAGTTCCGCCAAGTTTTCCATGCATGAGAATACGGATGAGGTTTGCTTTTACCCCAGGGTTTTCACTTTCGTAGTAACTTAGAATTTGTTTTACTTTGTCACTCATTGTTACTATAACTCAAATTAATTTTAAATTATAACAAGGGTAAAGCTTAGTACAAGAGTTTTATAAACGATATTAAAAGTAATTTTATTTACTTGTTTATTCATATAAATCCTTGATTTTCTCCTTTAATTAATTACTAATTCAGTATCTTTCTTAATTAAGTAATTTTTTATTTCTTCTCCAATCGGTTTTTTTATTAAATTTGCTCCCATTTCCTTACTGTAGCCAGTTTGTACAAGGCAAAATTTTACTTCTTCCTTCATTGAGCAGATTATGTCTTTTTGCATGAGCTGTGTTTTTAGTTCATGAGCGAATTTATCCATAATATGCAGGATTATATCTATATTTAAGTCAGAGAAAGAAATAACAACATCGAGACGATTATGGAATTCGTTACTAAAAACCTGCCTCTATTGCTTTTTTGCTATCACCAATGTTAAAATCCTTATATCTAAAACTAATGGAGTTTTTACTGCGTTCAAATGTCTCTATGTTGGTTATCGTAATTAAAATTATATTAGTAAAGTTAAAACTTTATGCCTGTAGGTGCTTATAATACAATTATAATCTATAATTTATAGTAATATATTAATAAACATTGCTTGTGAGCTTTCTCGATTTCATTAGGAAGTATGACATTATATTGACTGTTAGATACATTTTCTGTAAANAATCTACCTTGGTTATAACTTATAATATATCCATAGGGAAACCAATTATTCTAGATATTGAATAAGATACTTTATATTTGGACATGTCAAAATGTACAAGATTCATATTCATATTTTTGCTAGCTGTTTTCATAAGTTCAGTTTTACCTATACTTGTTGGTCTGTAAAGAGATAATTAGTTAAAGGTTTATTATAATTTTTCAGCTCGAATTTAGCAATTTTAATGAAATTAACAAGAGGTTCTATCGCTTACCCTTGACCAAAAATTATCCTTCTCGAGATTCTCTTTTAGAGGTTTGACTTTTGTATGTTATCAAATTCAGATCTATAAAATATGTTTGTGATCCTAGTGATAGTTTCTTGATATCTTTGCTGTTTGCAATTTTTCGTCTGTTTTCTTTTGTAAATTGTAATATGCCTATGCTTCATCAGGTAATGTCTACACCACTAATATATTTATATGAAAGTTTAATTGCAGACTTAATGGCGTGTTTTGTATAATATACTACTACTTTCATAGTAGGGCTTTGTACGGTTTAGTATTTTTATTGTCTTGTTAACAAAAGATTCTTTCATATTAATCTTTTGAAACCTTCTTACTAATGCCTTGTCCTTTTTAAAACTATTGTTGTATTCTCTGTATGTAGTTGTACCTATACGATGCAATATGTGTACAGGTTTGAATGGATTACCAGTAACATCAAGAAAGTTACCACTTGTTGAACCTGCTTCAATAATAGTGTGTGTATTTCATCGATGAAAAGGATGCACCAGGTTTTATCTTGATTGTTTTTATTATAGATTTTATTTTCTCTTTAAAGTCTCCTCTATAGAGAGTTCTTGCAAGGAATGAACCTAAATCTAAAGCATAAATTATGCTGGACTTCAGCGTATTGGAGGCACTACCTAGTGCTAAATCTTCTTCAACTATTATAGTTTTGCCAATACCTAGTCCATGAAATATAGAAAATTATTTTTTATGTTTTAATAAGATTTCTATAGTACGTTCTAATTCATAACCACGAACGATAACATAGTCTATTTTTCTTACTTCTTTGCATAATCATTTAAATTTTTACAATAACTTTGTAGAGCTTTTTCATCTTTATAATAGCTTACCTTTATTTACTATAGTAGAGATATCGTTATTTTTATTAAATTTTTCTTTATGATTAGTAGTGTGTTCATATATATCATTTGAACATTTTATATTAGATATGTGATAAACCAAATTAGAATTCTTTGTATTTTATTTCTGCAATAGATTTTCAGTATATAGGTCTGTTCAGATAAATTTCTACTAGAATATTTACTATTTATTTTTTCTTTCTAGGCTACAAGCTTATATTACGACTATATGTATTTATGCGTTGAAATAATGAATCAGGCCTAGTTTTATTGATGATCATTTCAAAAGTGTCTTCTAGAGGACCTTTTATGTTATTACCATAATAGCAATAGCTATTAATTTTGACACTATATCTTGATAGAATATTGTTTATATTGATGATTTCATCAATTTTGATGCTTAAATGGACATAATTTGCAATCACATCTTTAGTTAACGCTAACAGTAAATGTTCTATTTGTGTGTACTTAAAATTGAAAATCAGAAGTAATCGGCAATATTCTATATAAACTGCCTTTAAATTTTTATAAATCATCTTTTGCTTTAGAAAATGGGAATTTATATATAATTGATAGCATGCAATTATTAAAAAAAACTGAGTCCAGTTTGTTGTAGATAAGCTTTTTGTAGTATGTCACTTCTGTAGCGGCTTCGGTATGAAAGTTGTTTATTGTTATGTTTGTAAGATACCATATATACTATACATACCTAATGTTGTACCTGTGATTTTCTAAAAATACAACTGTTGTAATTACTTTGATAGGAGTGATTTTAGATACGATTCTCATTGTGTCTAGTGTGTACCTGCAGCATCTAATAGTAATTAGGTCTGTTTTATTCATTACCTTGCAGAGGTTTCTAAAGACTGTTTTTACGAGAATTATACATTTTATTGTTTTTACTGCGAAATAGTTGCTGAGTGCTTTGTTTTTTTGTTTCAATTTATTATTTCTATTTGTGTGTGTTTTTTTGAAATGTGTTGAATGTGAAGTTACTTTACTTATGAATATCTATAAGCTCCTATTTACTAGTTATTTTTGTTATGTGGAAATTAAAACGGATAATCGTGCAGCGATATTGTTTATAGTGAGTTATTCTTAAGTCCGCTTATCATTGCAGTTGATGGTTTAAATTGCTACCCACTTTTGATTGAAATGATTTGGTAAATATTACAATACGGTAACCTAAATCATCAATTATTGTTTTTAAAGTTAGGTTTAGATTTTGGTAGTAAGTTATAATGATAGTAGGTACTTCGGGTTTATCTTTTCTGTTTTTTATATATCGAACTCGAACTGATTAGAGAAACTGAAAGATAATTCACCTTGAAATGCTTCTTTGAAGTTACNNACACTATTATTCCAATTTTCTATGACCACTGGAAAGTGGATAACCTTTTGTATGTTTTCTACATATTTCTTTATTACTCTAAAATACTCTGCTTTTCCTATAATATTTTTGTTTACATTTTTCTGGTCTTGACTGAGATGCTCCTCACTGAAAGTCATAATAATCATAATTGTAGCAATTTTATTTTCATCTCAGAATAGTCAGATATATTAAGCAAATATATCTTTCAAGTTGATATACCATTTTGGTTTATTTTATTTAGATAACAGAAAATTGAGCTGTGCTTGTTTTCATATATTAATTTGCCTGCAATAACAGATATTCTTCTTACTTTCATTTTTTGATAGTAATTTAGCCATATATAAAAGCAAATACTGAGCATCCAAGCAATTGGTACTGCGTGTAACAAGAATTCTCTTATTAATCATATTGCTACGTATATTTAATCTGGTTTTGAAGTATTTTCTTCAAATTCTCATTCATTTCAAATAATTGTTTTTTCGGTTTGCTTAATTTTCTGTTCTGCATAAAATTTTTATGAAGTTCAGAAAGTTCTATTGATTTCTATATATGAGTTTCTTGTATGTTTTTATCATCTTAGCTAAACAAACTTACATAACATTAGTTGAAATTAATTTGCTCATAAAAATTAAGCAAAAGCTCTCAAAATAGTGCTAAAATTAGGTTGCTATGATAAGAACGGTTGACGTACTGCTACCACTTCCAATTGACCAGTTATTTTCATATGCAATTAAGGAAAATACTGAAATTTTAATTGGGGATTATGTAGTAGTGCCATTTGGCAAGAAACGCTTAATCGGCATAGTTTGGAAATATGGCGGCAAAGGCAATCGAGAATTGAAATTTATTGAGCAAAAGATTGATTTACCAAACATTAGACCAAAATTGATTGAATTTGCAGAGTGGGTTGCACGATATAATTTAATACCTATCGGTATGCTTGCCAAAATGATAATGGGGAGAGTGTTAAAAGTGGACCAAGTAAACAAATTGGTTTGTTCTGAGCAGAAACAGGAAATAAGTAATATAAGCTGCCGATTAAGTGCCGAGCAGCAAACAGCTAGTGATAAAATAATAAGCAACTTGAATGGGTATTCAGTAACTTTACTTGATGGTGAAACCGGATCTGGAAAAACAGAAGTTTATCTCTCTGTAGTTGCGCAATTGATTAAGAGTTATAGTAGTCCATCTACCGTTCTAGGTGCTGCTCAGACTTTGTCATTTCAGTGTGCAGACGTTGGAATTCAGGAAAGAAAATTAGTGTCAAGTATGCAATTGTATGAATGTTATAATATAAGGTTGCTTTCTAACAAAAATGATGTTACTTCAATATCAAGATGCTGTAATCTAGAAAGCTTCATTGTAAATGAGCATGCTAGGCAGTTATATAATAAAGACTGGGTTCTAGTGCCTGATACTAGGATGACGTCAGAAAATGTTGAAATGACATCTGGAGAACGTAATGCACAAGTTTTAATTCTTCTACCTGAAATTATTTTAACTTCGCAATTGATAAATCGTATCTGCAATCAAGTATCAAGAAATTTAGCTCAGTGGCATTCAGAGCTCACTCCAAAAACTCGTCGCAATAGTTGGCTTAATATAGCGAGTGGAAATGTGCAGGTAATTGTAGGGACGAGGTCAGCACTTTTTTTGCCTTATAAGAATCTAAGATTAATTATTGTTGATGAAGAGCATGATTCATCTTTTAAACAGGAGCAAGGAACTATATACAATGCTCGAGATATGGCAATAGTCTTAGCTAAAATTGAAAATATTCCAATAATTTTATCGTCAGCAACTCCATTGCTTGAAACCATTCATCATGTTAAAAATGGTAATTATAATTATGTAAGGTTAGCTAAGCGGTTTGGTGATGCAGAATTGCCACTGATTAGAGTAGTAGACATGAGAAATAATAAGCAGTGGATTTCCAATCAGCTTTTTGAGGGCATAGAACGAGCCATAAAAAGAAATCAGCAGGTTATGCTTTTTTTAAATCGCCGAGGGTATGCTCAGCTTGCAGTTTGTAAAAAGTGCGGATACAAGATTTCCTGCTTAAATTGTTCTGTTTGGCTTACGTATTACAAAAAAAAGAATGTTCTTTTATGTCATCATTGCTCTTATCAATTAATGCTTCCAGAAAAATGTCCTAATTGCGAAAGTGAACAGCCATTGTTTCTTTATGGTGTAGGGATTGAAAGATTGCTTGAGGAAATAGTAAAATTAATACCAAACGCAAAAACTGTGATCGTAAGTAGTGATCAGAAGTCAGTGAGTAATGTTATTGACTTAGTATTGAAGGAAGAAGTGAATGTTATAATCGGTACACAGATAATTGCTAAGGGACACAATTTTCCTAAATTAACTTTAGTTGGGGTAATAAATGCAGATTTAAGTCNTGAGAATTCTGATCTAAGAGCAGCAGAAAAAATGTATCAGTTATTGCACCAAGTTGCAGGAAGATCTGGAAGGTTTAACGAAAAAGGAATGGTGATAGTGCAGACAAATAATCCTGAAAGTTTGATAATAAAAGCATTGCAGCATCAAAAAAGGGACTTATTTTATGAACTTGAACTTGAGTTGAGATCTAAAGCTCAAATGCCACCATTTAGCAGATTGATAGCACTTATAGTTTGTGGTAAAGATCAGATTGCAACACAAAAAGCAGCAAGCAAAATAGCCAGCTTTTTGCATAATCAATGTTTAACTACTGCTTCTTCTTTATTGCCATTTCAGTGCGTGATACCGGAAAAAGAGTTTGAAATTCTTGGTCCATCGCCAGCAGCAGTAAATTTCTTAAATAAGAAGTATCGGTATAGGATCTTACTAAAGATACATAATAAACATTGTTTATCCGTACAAAAGAAGCTGAAATATTGGATTCAAAGCTGTAACTTAAATTTAAGTACCACAGTTACAGTAGATGTTGATCCTGTAAGTTTTTTTTAACAGATTTGTTACAAAATGTTGATCAAAATTGGATAATGTTTCCTTTAGTCTGCAGTTAGTTCTATAATATTCATAGAAACTTCATAAGATATATTAATTTTTTAGCTAAATTCTTGAATTTTAACAGAATTTATTATGTTATTGATGTGATCAGAATAAGGGTACGTATGATTAAGTTAATTGTAAAAATTTGTTAGGCTAGTAACGAGAAAAGTATTGGTTTAATAATAAACTTTATTGATAATGATGAAATAGAGTTTGTTACTTGTTATAGATTTTAATGGGTAAGTGGTTCACATATAAGAAATATGTGCTATATTTTCAGCGCTTTATAACACGAAGATATCAAGAGAAGTGGTAGTACACAAAATTTTGCTTCATTTTATGTAAAATCCTGATAAATAACCACTAGAAGATGTGATGAAGTATTTAAAATAAGCAATAAATGGTTATGTAAATAGCTTAATGAGGGAATTGGGATTAAGGACTTTATACTTACATAAACTTTTAGAATAAGAAAGGCTAAGTTCTATTGGGTTATTTAGCTCGAGGAAAAGCAAGAGCCACATTTGTGGTAGTATGGACAGACTAAGCTAAATTAGAGAAGGAAAAAGATGGATGTAGTGGTAGTGGTGGTTGATTGGTATTGTACTCAGTTTTTTCTTAGTGTTGGATTGGCTATGTATTTCTTTAGTNNNGCTTATGAACAGGTTAAAACACATGGAATGTGTTTGTTGCATGATTCTAAGTTTTTTTCATAGGCATATAAAACTAAGTAATTTGGTGACGAAAGTTTTGCAAAAGAACCCAGTGGCACGAAGACCTTGATATAACATATGCTAGTTACAATAAATTAAGTACCTAAATAACTCGTTTTCTAAGTTCTGCAGTGGTCTCAACTCTCAATTAATTTTATCTACGGATACTAGAAAACTAATATAGATTTTTTCTGCTCCTGTGATATTATAAGTCTGTAGTTATGAATGAGCAAATATGAATAAGTTAGCGTACGTGATTATAGAACATGAGTATGACGTAGTGGTAGTAGGTGCAGGTGGAGCAGGACTCAGAACAGCACTTGAAATCGCTGCCACTAATTTTTCAGTTGCTTGCATCTCTAAAATCTTTCCTACGCGCAGTCATACAGTTGCAGCGCAGGGTGGAATCAGTGCAGCTTTAGGGAATATTGCTGAGGACGATTGGCGCTGGCATGCGTATGATACAATAAAAGGATCAGATTGGCTTGGTGATCAAGATGCAATAGAATATATGTGTAAAAATGCTGCTAGGGCTGTTATTGAACTTGAAAATTTTGGTGTGCCTTTTTCTCGTACGGAAAAAGGCACAATATACCAGCGTTCTTTTGGAGGGATGACAACTCATTTTGGTAAAGGAAAATCAGCTCAGCGTACTTGTGCAGCAGCAGATAAAACTGGGCATGCAATTCTTCACACTCTATATCAGCAGTGTCTTAAGTTTAATGTTAAATTTTTTGTTGAATACTTTGTGATTGATTTAATCATGGATAATAAAACTGGAATGTGCTGTGGAGTTTTTGCCTGGTCACTATGCGATGGTACACTGCATAAGTTTCGTGCACATGCGGTGGTGATAGCAACAGGTGGATATGGGCGTATTTACTTTTCTGCAACAAGTGCACACACCTGCACAGGTGATGGTAATGGTATGGTAGTGAGAGCCGGATTGCCACTTGAAGATATGGAGTTTGTGCAATTTCATCCAACAGGAATATATGGCTCAGGATGCTTGATGACAGAAGGATGTCGAGGAGAAGGTGGGTACCTTATTAATTCTCAAGGTGAGAGGTTCATGGAGCGCTACGCTTCTAAGGCAAAGGACTTAGCTTCTCGCGATGTGGTAAGTCGTGCAATAACAATTGAAATTAGAGAGGGAAGAGGAGTTGGACCAAAGAAAGATCACATATATTTAGTTATAGCACACCTTGATCCAGAAGTAATAAAACTGAGGCTTCCAGGAATTAGCGAAACCGCAAAGGCTTTTGCAGGAGTTGATGTTACCAAAGATCCAATACCGGTTATTCCAACTGTTCACTATAATATGGGTGGTATTCCAACTAATTATCATGGAGAAGTGATCACGTTGAAGAAAGGTAAGGAGGAAATAGTAGAAGGATTATTTGCAATTGGAGAAGCAGCATGTGTTTCTGTACACGGTGCAAATCGACTTGGTTCTAACTCACTTCTCGATCTTATAGTTTTTGGTAGAGCTACAGCGCTAAGAGCAAAGGAAAAATTAAAGCTCAATACACCACATAGAAAATTGCACTCAGATTGTACAGATTGGATAGTAGATAGGTTCAACAAGATGAGATTTGCTTCTGGAGGGCTTAGAGTAGCGAAAATACGCAATAAAATGCAGAACACTATGCAAAGATATGCATCTATATTTCGCGTTGCTAAAGTTTTAGAAGAAGGTAAGAAAGCTATAAAAGAAGTAGCAAAAATGATGCTTGATATTGTAATTGAAGATCGCAGTATGATATGGAACAGCGATTTAGTTGAAGCACTAGAACTTGCTAATATGGTTCCACAAGCAGTTATTACTATGGAATGCGCAGCTAACCGCGAAGAAAGCAGAGGTGCTCATGCTCGTGAGGATTTTCCTAAACGTGATGACAAAAATTGGATGAAGCACACTATGGCATGGCTTGAAGAAGAGGAAGGCGAAATTAATGTGAAAATTGATTATAAAAAAGTTGCTGAAAAAACTTTGAGTGATGAGATTGACTTCATAGCGCCAGAAGAGAGGATTTATTAAATTGATTGTTGGATTCTAATAGTTCCTTGGTAAATTGGGATATTGATATGCCTTCTATTTTAAAACTAGGTGGGCTTTCAATATATTTTGACTTCTCTTGTAGTTCTTGTGTTTTTTGTTCTTCTAAACCATTAAGCATATTTTCTATTCTTTTGGAAGAATTATTGTATTGTATATCATTTTTTGGTATCTTACCTTGAGGTATAATTTGTTTTTCTCCAGTAAATTTCCTTTTAGCTTTTTTAAATTTTTCATAAATGTTTTCTAAATTCAAACAGATTAGGTAACAAATTCCTATAGCTGCTATAGTAGATGATGTAGTAGTAATTGTAATACTTCCCTGAGCAGCACTGAATACTACTGCACAGGTTAGAGCAGCAAATATAAGTGTTATCATTACTTTATAGGCAACATTGTTAACACGCTTCACAATATCACGTGCTTTAAATTTCTTACCAAAATTAAGTTTTAAGTTAGTTCTCATGTTATCTGGAATAAGTAATTTACCTATTGACTTCTCTATTCCTTTTATAGTTTGATAATACTCTCTATTCCATAATAGTTTAGGCAATATTAATTGTTTTTGGTCAGCGCCATTTTGCAGTAATTTTACACAGAACTTGATTGTGTTATCACGATTTCTAGGATTGGGAAGATTATGTCTACTTTTTACTGCCTTAGAAATTAACGCTACTTGTATCGGTGTTTGTTTTTTACCATTACTAGCGTTGATAGCTTGACTTAGCTTATTCTCAGGTATATTTGTGCTTTTTACTACTAAATCCAAGCATACAACCTTTTGTTCTCCTTTAAGTGAAGCAATATAGTGTAGAGCATTCCTTTTATTACTATCTTTAATAGTGATGTCAGCACCATTTTCTAATAGTAGTTTTAAGGCTTTATATCTTTTAGTGTTCTCAAAACTTGTCAGTGAAGATTTTTCACTCTTTTTTTGTATGTACTGGAGTAGTTTATGAAAAGGTGTTTGCCCTTCTTGATTCTTTCTATTATTTATGGCATCGATAAATTGTTCTTTTTGACCTACTTTTAGTAATATATTGAGGAATTCGAGCTTTTGTTCTTTTTTCAATTTTGAAATTATTAGATGTAGGGCGTTGTTGCCATTTGTGTCTTTAAAGCTAATATCCAACCCTTTTTGTAACAGTTCTTTAAAAAGTTTTTTATCGTAATTATTAATTGCTGAATGTAATAAATAATTACTATTAATATTTACACTATTTATAGTACGTATTATAATATCTTTAATTTTTTTTTCTATATCAGGTTTTTGCTCTGATTTAGGTTGTTTTATTAATTCTGTTAATTTTTCTAAGAAATTACGATAGTATGCCTTTTGCTTTTCTTTTAAGCCTTGTAATTCTTCTGTAGATAATTCTAAATTACTATAGTTAGTTTTATGTTTTAACAATTTTGCGAAGAACTTAAGCGTGTTATTGTTATTCTGGACTATATTGGATTCATGTTTTTCTTCTGTTATCTTGTTGATTAATATCTTCTGAATAGGAGTCTTTCCATCATCTTTGCTACAAATGAACTGTGCTGAGTTCTCTCTGCTGCTGACCGTTTTAATTAGGGTACCTAGGAACTTAAGTTTCTGTTTTCTTTTTAAGAATGCAATGAAGTATAAAGTATTCTTTTCTTCCTTATCTTTTATGCTGCTAATATCCATACAATTTTTTAGATTTTTTTTAAATTTTTTATCATTTTGATTTTTAATTGCTTTCAATAATTGAGTACTATTACTTACTATTATGTTGTTTGTTTCTACTTTATGATCATCTTCAATATCGCTGCCGTAGCCACTTTCTAGTTCACTATTTTCACTATTCTTGTGATTGTTTTGCTTGTGGGTAGCAGTACTATTAAAGCAATGTTTGCTATTGCAAGTAATTTCAGAAATTACTTGTCTTATTTTCTCCTTTTTTATAGGGTCTAGTTCTTTCGATATTTTTCTATTTAATGCTAGAAGAAAGCTCCGGATATAGTATATATAATATTTTTCTTGTTCTCTAAGTGATTCTCTTAATCTAGTCAATACTTCAGGGCTAGCACCTTTTTTGATTAGCCTTTTGCCCTTCTTGATAGTTCTATCTTGACTTCTTGGTTTTTCGCGGTTGTACTCTTCTTTTTTTACCTTTCTCTCTATAGCACTATATGATAGCTTGTCTTTTTTTTCCTGCTCTCGCCTTTCATTTTTATCTATGTATTCTTCTAATTTATTCGTATTAGTAATTAGTATATTTATGTCTATACCCATGTAAATCCTCAATATCAAAGCTATTTAGTTATCAGTACGGAAGCTTATTTTGTTGAAAATAATAACAAAAAGTTAAGTTAAATTAGCTAAATGTTGTATGTATAATCAAAATAAGGTAGAAAAGTAGAAAATTAGTTTTTATTAGAAGATTTGTCATCGTAGCTATAAACCCCATTTTAATGTTCACTGCTATTTTAACCTTTTAATCTTAAAAAAGAATGAACCCAGCTAAGGTGGGTTTCAAAATTACTTTAGCTTAAGTTGTTTTCAAAAAGGTCAAAAAGATAAAGATAAGACTTTATCCATATAGCTTATATTTTAATTTGATTGTGTTTTATTAAAAAAAACTTTAAATTTAATGAATAATTAATATGTGTAAACCTATGACTGAAACTTGGAGTTTATTGCAAGTAGGGCAGAAGGAAAATTATAAAGTAGCATATACAAATGCTCGTATTATTGACCCAGAGACTAAACTTGATATAAAAGGCTCACTGCTAACTGAAGGGAGTAAGATAGTTGATTTTGGTGAATCATTGCTTTTAGGTGGAATTCCAAGTGGAATTGACGAGATGGTAGACTGCAAAGGACTTGTTCTAATGCCAGGTCTTATTGATGTTCATGTACATTTTCGTGAACCAGGCCAAGAGCATAAAGAAACTATATATACAGGTAGCAAATCTGCAGCTGCGGGAGGTGTGACAACTGTAGTTTGTCAGCCTAATACTGTTCCAGCAATAGATAGTGTTGTTTTGGCTAAGTATTTGAAATGTAGAGCGCTTGAAACTTCACATGTAAACGTTGAATTCTACGCTAAAATTACCACTTCGGAGGAAAGGTTAACTGAAATGGCACTTTTAAAAGAAGCAGGTGCAGTTGGATTTACTNGACGATGGTATGCCAGTTATGAATCCAATGGTTATGAGACAAGCACTGCTTTATTCAAGTATGCTGAACGTTCCTATTGCTCAACATGCAGAAGATCTAAATTTATCGGCAGGTGGAGCGATCAATGCAGGTAAGATTTCTGAGGAATTGGGAGTAAAGGGAATTTTAAGTACGTCAGAATCGATCATGGTAAGTCGTGATATACTGCTCATGAAAGATATGGAAAACGTGCACTATCACGTTTTGCATATCTCCTCAAAGGATTCGCTTGATGTAATTAAACGTGCAAAAGATTTAGGGTTAAATGTCACGTGTGAGGTGACTCCTCATCACTTCACTTTAACTGAGGATATAGTAAAACAACATGGAACAATCGCAAAAGTGAACCCCCCACTTCGTACTGAAGAAGATCGTTTGGCTATGGTCGAAGGTTTAAAAACAGGTGTGATTGATTGTATTGCAACTGATCACGCACCTCATGATCGTGATTCTAAAGATTTACCGCTAGAAAACGCTGCANTTGGCATTGTTGGCCTTGAAACAATTCTTCCCCTTTCACTTGAACTTTATCACAGTGGGCAAATGAGTTTGTTTGATGTATTAGCAAAGCTTACATATAAGCCTGCGAATATAATACATGTACCACGCGGTCGTATACAAAAGAACCTCGCTGCAGACTTAATTTTAGTTGACCTGAATCATGAATGGGAAATTAAGATTGATAGTTTTGCTAGTAAATCAAAAAATTCTCCTTTCGATAGACGCAAGGTAAAAGGGTACACGGTGCGCACTATTGTATCCGGCAAAACCGTATATTCACACGAATGATTTTTTTCACAGAAAGCTTACTTGTATAGCTATATAAAACTTTCATTTTTATGTTAATTTATAACTTTTTTGAGCTTGATAATTTTATTGTGAGTATTAAATGCTGTGTAAAAACACTGACTCTNTNACNATATGATCCTTAGATATCATTCTAGGATTCCGTATACTTTCTTTTCATAGTTTTTGCTACTACTTATCCTTTACTTTTTTTAATCTTGCAACGATCCTTTCTCTACCAATAAAAACTAACAACTTAGCAAGTTCAGGACCTGTTTTTGTGCCTGTTAAAGCTAAGCGAAGCTGCATAAATAAGTCTTTTGTTTTTGTATCGACTACCTTTCGAATAGCTTTAACCCATTCTGATAATGTGTTTTCATTACAATCACCTTGCGGCAATACATTGAGCGCAATTTTTATAATCTCCTTATCAAAAATCACAGGTTCTATATCGGATTTGCATATTTGCCACCACTTTGCTACTTCCGAAAACTTTTCTATATTGCTTCTTATAAAATACCAAAACTCCGAAGAGTTTACTCTGATTTGATTTAGACGCTCTTTCACCGCTTTAAATGGCATCTTCTGCAGAGCTTTGCTATTTAGCTTATATACTTCACTCAGACTAAATTGGGTAGATGCTGAGCTGAATTTTTTAATGTCAAATGAGTCAATCAAAGATTGCATATCAACATGAACCTTAATAGGATCTGATGTTCCAAGCTTTGCTAAATAGCTAACGAGCGTAATTGGTTCAATTTCACTTTTTTTGATAAGTCTGATGTCCAATCCACCTTTTCGCTTTGATATCTTGTTATCATTAAAATGTAGCAGAGAAAGGTGAGCAAACGTTGGAGCTTTTGTTTTTAATGCTAGTATTATTTGTATTTGCGCTACAGTGTTAGGTATATGATCTTCCCCACGTATGATATGGGTTATATTAAAATCAATGTCATCGATGACAGAGGGTAGCATATATGTATAAATTCCGTCTTCTCTTCTTACTATAGGATCACTGATGTGACTGGTTGCAATATTTATTTTACCTTTAATTTCATCGTCCCATTTAACGATTTCATTTCTATCCAACTTAAATCTAAAATATGGTTTTCTTCCTTCTTGCTCATAACTAGCTCTCTCCTGCTCAGTTAGAAATAGTGCACTTCTATCGTAAATGGGAGGAAGTCCACGTTTTAGTTGCAGTTTGCGTTTAATGTCTAACTCCTTTCTTGTTTCATAGCATGTATAAATATGCCCTTCTTTTACTAACTGCAAAAACACCTCGTTGTAGCGCTCAAAGCGCTCTGATTGCTTAAAGTTTAAATCCCAATCTATATTAACCCATTGCAAGTCTTGTATGATGCTATTTATATACTTGATATCTGAACGCTGGAAGTCAGTATCGTCAAAACGAAGCAGAAATTTTCCGTTTTGACTGCGTGTATACATCCAGCAGATAAGTGCAGTGCGAATATTCCCTACATGAAGATAGCCAGTTGGGCTTGGGGCGAATCTTGTTAGCATTTATATCTCTAGCTTTTTTCAATTTTATATAAATATGCAACTAAAGCAAGAAAAGCAATTTAAGTTTGTGTAAATACTTTGTTTACTAAAAGAGTTTAAGTAGCTAATAGAGATACGAAGCAAAACTATTTAATAGACTTTGCAGTCTTCTTATTGTGATAGTGAAGGTATTTCAATTATCTTTAACTTGTACAAGGTAAGTGATGGAAATATTACGTATCTTGTGTCTTACGTTTAACTTTTTGTACTATATGTGCTTTATATCTTTATAAATTTTACCTAAATTTCTGAGTTTTTGTCTATGCAGGCTGGGAATACACTTATAAAATGTTTAATATTTTTCAAAAACACCTATACTAAAAAATAGATAGTGCTAAAGTTTCTCTTGTCTTTTTTTTACTTAGTAGATTTCTTAGATATTAAGGCAATTCGTGTGCAACCATTTGTTTTTACAATAAATGGTGTTATTTCAGCACGTGATGCTAAAATCTATATTTCTTTTTTCTGGATTTTAGTGTTGAGCTACTTGAATAGTAACTATAAATTCTGTTATCTAAATGCTTGACAAGTGACTTAGTTTTTAGTATAATTCCTTCTTATATGAAGGTTGTAGTGGAAATGATGTTGTGTTAGTATCAATATTGAAGTTGAGTTTTCATTGTGTAACCGCTTGTTAAATCTCTAGCGTTAGTTGCTTAGTGGTGGCTTTTTTGATGCCTTAAATAGCAGTGCTTACGCGGTTGCACTTCATATATCAGAGTATGTGCAGACTTGCAAGAAGTGTGAGATGAAAGGTTTGTATATCAAGACTTACGGCTGTCAGATGAATGTTTATGACTCCGTTTTAATAGAAAATATGATTAAGCCTTTAGGGTTCAACGTTGTTAGCGATGTAGGAAAGGCTGATTTAGTAATACTAAATACTTGTTACATTAGAGAAAAAGCGGTAGAAAAGCTTTATTCAGAGCTTGGGAAGATTTATTCATCGCGAAAGAATAAGGAAGTTATTATAGTGGTAGCTGGGTGTGTAGCACAAGCAGAAGGAAAAGAAGTGTTCAGGAGAGCTCCGTTCGTGTATGCTGTTGTTGGTCCACAGAGTATTGCTACCTTACCAGAGCTGATAGTTAAGGCAAGTAGAGATAAAAACCATGTAGTAAACACTGATTTTCCTGAAATTGCAAAATTTGATAAATTGCCAGGTGAATGCTATGGTAATAGTCAAGGATCTTCCGCATTTCTTTCCATACAAGAGGGTTGTGATAAGTTTTGTACGTTTTGTGTAGTACCTTATACTCGTGGGGTTGAATATTCACGACCAGCGAATGAAATATTTCGTGAAGCGCTGAAATTAGTTGCAAATGGAACGAAGGAAATCAATTTGCTCGGTCAAAATGTTAATGCTTATCGTGGAGAATTCGAAGGGGATGTGTGGGATTTAGGGAAATTGATTAGTTGTATCGCCAAGATTGAAAAGCTAGAAAGAATCCGCTATACGACTTCTCACCCAAGAGATGTGCATGAATCCCTTTACTTGGCGCATGCAGAAGAACCAAAACTCATGCCATTTATTCACCTGCCTGTGCAGTCAGGTTCAAATAAAATATTGCGTGCAATGAATAGGAAGTATACTGTAGAGGAGTATTTAGAAATAATAAATAGGTTTCGCAAGTTGAAACCTGAAATTGAATTTTCTTCTGATTTTATTGTTGGTTTTCCTGGAGAGACTGAAAGAGATTTTGAGGAAACTATAAAGTTAGTGGAAAAAGTAGGGTATGCTCAAGCTTATAGCTTTAAATATAGTCCAAGACCAGGTACGCCAGGAGCAGAAAAGGAAGATCAAGTGCCAGAAGAAGTTAAAACAGAACGTCTTCTTTGTTTACGGAAGTTAATTAATAAGCAACAGCTTGAGTTTAACCAGAGCATGGTAGGTAAAGCTATACCTGTTTTATTTAGTGATAAAAAAGGTAAACACCAAAACCAAATTATTGGTAAAAGCCCATATATGCAATCAGTGTGTGTGAGTGATCCTGAAGGTAAATATAGAGATAAAATAGTAAATGTGAAAGTACTGGAAGCTTGGCAGAATAGTTTATTAGGAGTAGGTTTTAGTGATTAGTTCTATTAGCCATTTGTTGGAAAATTATTCTTTTGCTTGAAGGAAAGAACTGCTCTAAAATAAGAGAGGTACTTTTTTTCGTTTACCTCTAGTCAATTATTTTTGGATACTATAGTAATTGTAATTCTTTGTTATGCCAATATATGAAGCTTCATATAGGGTACTTTTAGGTTATTATTAATTTTTTTCTTTTTGCATTTATGATATGTTCCCTGGATTTCTCTGGAATTATTGTTCTCATAAAAATGTAAATTCTAAGTTAGATTTTTCATGCTGATGCTTTTATTAGCATTATGAAATTCCTGATAAGATTGTCTTTTGTTATTACTTTTAGGTATAATTATTTCCTTAAATTTAAATAAATATATTTGGTATATTAATATTTATCAATAAATTAACTCTTATAGAGATATGATTTGCATTTTTTTTGGATTTGTAATTTTTTGTAAAGCTCTATACTCTTTAAGCTTTATTTGGTAAAACGAGCATGAAGCATTATCCTGGTACAACTAGTAGCCCTAATTTTTCTTTATTAGAAAACGCAATCATAAAATTTTGGCAGGAGAACAAAATTTTTGAGAGATCGGTTGAAGAACGTTCTAAGGATAATTGTTTTGTCTTTTATGATGGACCTCCATTTGCAAATGGACTCCCCCATTATGGACATTTACTTACTGGTTTTATAAAGGATGCATTTGCAAAATATCAAACTATGCTGCAAAAGAGAGTTGAACGTAGATTTGGTTGGGATTGCCATGGGCTACCAGCTGAGATAGGTGCAGAAAAGGAACTTGGAATATCCGGCAGAACTGAAGTGGAAAAATTCGGTATTGAGAAATTCAATAACCATTGTCGTGCTTCTGTGATGAAATTTTCCTTAAAATGGAAGAGGTACGTAAATAGGCAAGCAAGGTGGGTAGATTTTTGTAATGGCTATAAAACCATGGATAAATCGTTCATGGAGTCGGTTATGTGGGCGTTTAAGCAGCTTTATGATAGAGGTTTAGTGTATGAATCAGTACGCGTTGTTCCATATAGCTGGGCATGTGAAACTCCATTATCCAATTTTGAAACAAGGCTTGATAACTCTTACAAAGAAAGGACTAGCAAGGCTGTCACTGTTGCATTTGAGCTTTTGGAGAATCCACAGCAATTGAAGCAAAAATGTAAGTTGCTTGCTTGGACTACAACTCCTTGGACGTTACCAAGTAACTTAGCTTTAGCAATAGGGAAAGATATTGAATATTGTGCGGTATTAGTTCGTTCCTTAGTGTCATTCCAGGATGTGACACTGGAATCTACTTCTGGATTTCAGTGTCGAGGTGCTAAGACTATGGAAGACACTATGATGACAATAGAGAGTAATAAAGGAAATTTAGTGGGTGATGAGATATATATCTTTGCTAAAAGCTACTTAGAAAGATTTATCGATTATTGTGAAAAAAATAATATTACATATAAAAACTGTAATATAAAGCTTAAAGCAAATGATCTTGTAGGTCTTTCTTATAAACCACTGTTTGATTACTTTAAGGGTACAAAAAATGCGTTTCGCATTTTTATTNCNGCTGATTATGTTATAGGAGAAGATGGTACTGGTGTTGTGCACACTGCTCCTGGATTTGGTGAAGAAGACTTTTACCTTTGCCAGGGTCATAATATTCCAGCCGTTTGTCCAATTGATGATAGTGGTAAATTTACTGTTGAAGTTCCAGATTTAGCTGGAGTTCATGTTTTTGATGCCAGCGATATGGTAATAAGGAAATTGAAAGAACAAGGAAACTGGTTCAAAACTGAGCAATATATTCACAATTATCCACACTGCTGGAGAACTGATACTCCTTTAATCTATCGTGCTATGCCCTCTTGGTATGTTGCTGTGACAAAGTTTAAGAGGAGGATGATGGAGCTAAACAAAAGAGTTAATTGGATACCAAATCATATAAGAGATGGTCAATTTGGAAAATGGCTTGAAGGAGCACATGATTGGTCAATTTCACGTAATCGGTTTTGGGGTACACCAATTCCTGTATGGAAATCGGATGATGCAAGGTATCCAAGAGTGGATGTGTATGGTTCAATAGCAGAACTGGAGCGAGATTTTAATGTTAAAATAGATGATTTACACAGACCATTTGTCGATTCTTTAACAAGACCAAATCCTGATGATCCAACGAAAAAGTCAGTTATGCGCCGTATATCCGACGTGTTTGACTGCTGGTTTGAGTCTGGCTCAATGCCGTTTGCACAAGTCCACTATCCGTTTGAAAATGAGAAATGGTTTAGAGATAATTTCCCTGCAGATTTTATAACCGAATATATAGCGCAAACAAGAGGGTGGTTCTATACGCTTTTTGTGTTATCCACTGCTTTGTTTGACAGCGAACCATTTAAGAATTGCATATGTCACGGTGTAGTTCTGGATATAAAAGGACAGAAATTATCTAAGCGTTTGAATAATTATGTAGACCCAATGGAGGTTTTTGATAGGTATGGTTCTGATGCGCTGCGTTTTCTTATGCTGTCTAATTCCATTGTCTGTGGTGGTGATTTACTACTTGATAAAGAAGGAAACTTGATACGAGATGTCTTAAGAAACGTGATAAAACCTATTTGGAGTAGTTATCACTTCTTTACTATGTATGCGAATGCAGATGAAATTAAAGCTGAAGTTTGTAAAGATTATCAAAGTACTATCGATTGTTACATGATCTCTAAGTGTTTTGAAGCTATAGAAAGCATCCAAATTTCTATGAACAACTATAATTCTCAAGGAGCTTGCAAAGTTCTGATAGATTTTTTTGAAGTGCTAAATAACTGGTATATTCGTCGCAATCGTAGGCGTTTTTGGAAAAGTGGTCTAGATCAGAATAAAATTGATGCTTATAATGTCTTATATACGGTTTTTTATTATATATTAAAAGCCGCGGCTCCTTTATTGCCGTTTATAACAGAGACTATATGGCAGGGGCTTAGGTATAAAGAAACATCTGTTCATTTAGCTGATTTTCCACAGTTAGAGAAGTATGATAGTAAATTTATTATCAAAATGGATTTGGTAAGAGAGGTGTGCAATGCTGCACTTTCTATCAGAAATACTTTTAATATACGTATCAGGCAACCACTTAGCAGCATGATAATTTATCATCAATTTTTTTGTAGTTTTTTTGAAGATAATTATCAGGAGATGATAAAGGATGAGGTGAATATAAAGAGCTTAGAATTAGTAAATAGGCTTGAAGATATTGCATCATTAGAGTTAAAACTAAATTTTTCACTACTTGGAAAGAAGATTCCAAACAAAATCAAGAAGCTAGTTCAATATGTTAAAGAGGGAAAATGGAGGCAGATTGAAGGTGAACAAATATTTTTAGGAGATAAGTTAGAAAACTATGTTATAAGAAAAGGTGAGTATGAACTGTTACTAAAAGTAAATAGAAAATATTCTGCTGTATTTGATAACAACAAAGGGGTTGTTATCTTAAACACTGAACTAAATGATGAATTAATTCTAGAAGGACTTGCGAGAGATGTAGTGAGGCTTATTCAGGAAACTAGAAAACAAGCTGGTTTTCATATATCTGATAGAATTAGAGTAATAGTCAAAACAAAGGATGAGGGAATTAAAAAAGCGGTAGATACATGGAGTGGGTATATAAAAGAGCAAACTCTTGCCTCATCTTTAGAGGTTAGTGTAGAAATAGAAGCCGATTTCTATTTTAAGGAATATCAAAATTTAATAGTTGGTGTCAGATTAAATTATTAAGTAGTTGAAAATTATCATTATTTATGCAACACTTAAGTTGCTTCGAATGAGGTTACGGTATGAATATAGCTGTTAAAGTTGATAACTTAAATGACTATAATGGCGGTAGTTTAGATAAAAAAGAGTCTGTTGTTACTTTAGGAGAGCAGGGTAATTTGAAGAAGAAGGATAATGTTATTGATTTTAGTATCCCGCTGAGTATATTTCATTATAAAGGTTATAACTCTGATTTTTTTACTTCTTGGTATAATGTATCAAGTGAAATATTTAAAGAAATAAGCAGTGCTTGCCCAGAAAAACGAATATTAAATTTAGCTTTGTCGGTTTTGATGCTTCCTTATGTTGCTTCTGTTGCATTAGTATTGGTCATGTATAACAGATTTAAGGTAGACGATAAAACACAGGTCAGTTTTAGGAAGAATAAAACAAAAAAAAGTGAAATAAGTAAAAGTGTACCAAAGAGATTGGCATATGGTGTTCTTATTATGGTAGTGATTCTTGTTAATATGGCTGTGCTTATGGCATTAATTATTCCTGCAATGTTCGCTTTAGCGACTTTTTATTTTTTAAATAGAGAATTATCTCATTCTTTGATTGCTGTTCTTAGAATAAGAATTGGGTTGTGTCATAATAAGCACCGAAATATTAGAGTATCTTTTCATGAAACAAATCATGAGATAGAAGTTTTTAATCCGAACATTGTGTGGAATGTGGAGATTAAGTTCCCACCACAATTTGAACAGTTGCTTAAAGATTTATATGAAGATGAAAATGGTAATCTGTTTGTTACACAAGATGCAGAGCATAGTACTATACTGAAGCTGTCAGCCAATATCCATTTAAAAAATGGTCTTGTACGTTTGTATAATGAGATTAGGAATGTGATTGCGAAGTCAATTCAAGAATTTGCAAAGAATATTGAAAAACTGGTAAAACTGGAAAAAAAGGATATTACGTATGATAAGCTAAGAAAGTTGTTGAATGAGTTTAGATTGAAGGTGGTGGATAGTGTAGATTTTAAGTTGACAAGTTACTTAATACAGGATGCTTATAAAGTTGCCTTTATACAGGCAATCAAAATCGCACAAAGGGAAAGAGAAAAAAGAGGAGGGTTAAATATAGAAGAAAGACTGAGAGAAATATTAGTAGAACAGGAATTGAAAAGTCAAGGTAAGGAGTTACCGACTGAGAAAGAGATGATAATAAAGGATTTAAAAATATCAAACAACTTAAGAAATGGTGCACTTCCTTTGTTTAGAGCAAAGTGGAAACAGCGTGTGGCTGGTGGGATAATTGGTGTTTATAGTGAGATATATCCTCAGGAAACAAAGAAAGCTGTCTCTAAGGCTGGAAATTTGATTGCAGGGTTGAAAGAAAAAGGAGAACGAAAATATTATGAGATAAAAGAGGAATTAGAGATGATGTACCCAAAGATATATAAAGCCTTGAGAAAGAATAGTAATTCAGTAAGCAATAACCTAAGAAAAAAACTTGAGGACATTTTTAAATTTGAACCTGCTAATCAATACGTTTATCGAGAATTAATAAAATCGAAAATAAAAAAAGCTGAAGTTATATTAAATCAATCAGATTTAACAATTGATGTAAAGCAGGGTCTACTTAGTGAATTCTGCGACTTGAATATAAATATGTGTTCTTATCACAAAGTAAACCTTTTGGTAGAGAAAATGTATTCAGAAATAGCGAAATGTAAAACTCAAAGTTTATTTCAAGAGCAAGGGAAGAGTATAAGGGACATAGAAGATAATACTGGCGCATTCATGCTATTTGATGAAAAAGATGAAGAACTTTTAGTAAAGAGGATAGTTTCTTATCGAGAAGAGATAGGAAAATATTTAACGCAACCTGTAGAATTGAAGAAGGTGATAGAAAAGCAGAATGAGAGTTTGGGTAGTGAGAAAAATAGTAAAGAGAAGGAATCTTTAAGTATAGAGTTAGTGGAGTTATGCTTGAAAAATAATCAAGAAATTCTAGAAACATTAGAACGATTGGGATTAGAGAAAGAGGGGTTATTGATAANTGAGAAAACAGAAAATGATTACAGGGAAGAACTAACGTCTCGCGAAAAAATAAGATTTGCAGTAATAGAAGACGATTTATTGAAGGTATGTAAGCAAGAGGCTTTTAATGAAGAGGAAATCAAGAAGTTATTAGAAAGAGCGGAGCTTGAATGCTGTTTGGCAGAAAAATGTATCAAGTATCCTGTGATTAAAACAAAAGATAATATCAAACATTTTTGTCAGGCTTTATTGTCTCCTTTGATAGGTATTTTAATGGAAAGTATAGTAAATAATGTACCAAAAAATATATCAAAAGATTATAAAAATAATTTGTTAGATCAAGGTTGGAGTTGGGTATATAGAAAGGTGATAAAACCTGCGCAGATTGCTTTGAATTATAATAAGCTTGGGTTATCAGCTATCGGAGATAAAAATAGTGTAGAAGGAAAAGCGTTAGATTCGGCACATAGTACTTATAAGGAGGTGGAGACATTGCTTCAATATTTTGAATCAAGTTATGAGAAAGTAGGAGCTTTATTAGGTAATGTATTTTCTGATGATGGAGAGACCTTTAAAAAAAACATATGGCCTCAAATAAAAGAGCATTTATGTAGTATGTGGAATAGATTTTTTAAGGATATTGAGTTTACACTGATTAATGAAGGTAAGAACATCTATCGAGAAGCAGAAGAGACGGTAAGAACCAAATTGAGTGAACTTTGTAACATAGGAGTACAANNNNCAACAAGCTCTACCATATAATACACTATCTTGCTAAGTAGTTAGAAATAGCTGTGATAATATCACTACTACTATTACAGCTTGTTTGAGCAAGTTCAACATTTCCACCACAGTCTTTTCCAGTTATGGTAGATACTAACTCTTTTGCACTGATTTTATCAGTTAGGTCTTTACTTATTTTTACAATCAGAACTGTTTTATTGGGCTTCTTGTTTAGTGAGAAATTAGCAACTTCACTTGGCATTATTTCAGTGCGTGTAGCTGGAATGATGGAGGATTGTAAAAGTGTTTTGTTTTTTCCAGTTGCTATAAAAGCTATTATTGTTTTTGGTTTTTGTTGTTGCAGGACAAATTCTCTTATTATGTTTACTGGAATGTCAGTAAAAGCATGACTTATAAAATATATTCCATTTATTTTAGTGCTTTTTATGTTTTCTGCTTCTATGAGTTTTTTATAAAGGCTTTTTATTTTAGCTTTGGATTCTTTATATTCTTGATTTAGAATATTTAATCGGTTTATTATCTCACTTGTTGGCGCTTTTATGGATTTTGCAACTTTTTTTAAATTAATTTCATTATTACGTACATAATTAATTGCCTCTTGGCCAGTTAAAGCTTCAATTCTTCTTATTCCAGATGCAATGGAATATTCTGTTACTATTTTAAACAAACCAATTTCTCCAGTGCGTTTCACGTGCGTTCCACCACATAATTCTTTCGAATCTCCAATGTTTACAACTCTAACCTGATTATCGTATTTTTTGCCAAACAACGCAATAGCTCCTTCGTTCATTGCCTGATTTATGTTCTGAATTTTTGTAAATGTGGAGAGGTCTTCTCTTATTAAGGAGTTTATCATATCTTCTATTAAAAATAGCTGATTTTGAGTGATTTGAGTGTTATGACTAAAGTCGAATCTTAATCTATCTGATGCAGCTAAGGAGCCTTTTTGGGTAATTTGATCACCTAAGGTTTTTCTAAGTGCAAAGTGTAGAAGATGTGTGGCTGAGTGGTTTCTTCTCAAGCTTTGCCTTCTTCCTTTATCAATAGTTGCTGTAACTATGTCACCTTTATAAATTGAGCCAGATTTAACTATGCACCTGTGTAAATATAAGTCTTTAATTTTGTTGGTATTTTCTACTGTAACTATACCTTGAGTAATATAATTTGTAGTGCATGATTGGTTGTTTTTTTTTTGAATCTTAGTGCTTGACACTGGAATGGTAATAAGTAACTCTCCAATATCCCCTGCTTGTCCACCTGACTCGCCATAAAAAGGTGTTTTATCAAGTATGATAGTTATCTTTTCTCCTTTTTGTGCAGAATCAATAACTTTGTTTTTAGGGGAGATTATGGCTAGTACTTTTGCATCCTTTGCTTCATTAGAAGTATAACCAATGAATTCTGTTTTGTTAAATTTATTAATCAAATCAACCCATGTTTGCTTAATTGACTTTTCACTGGATTCTATCCATTTAACACGTGCCCTTTTTTTCTGTTCTTCCATTGCATTATTAAAACCTTTTTGGTCGAAATTTATTTTTCTTTCTTTTAGAAGATCGAGTGTGATATCTAAAGGGAATCCATAAGTGTCATATAACTTAAATGCTGATTTTCCTGATAGAGTATCGCCTGGTTTTAAATCTGCAGTAAATTTTTCCAAAAGATTAATACCTTTTACTAAAGTATCTTTAAAGTTCTCTTCTTCTGATTTTAACGTCATTTCTATTAAGCTTTTGGCTCTGATTAACTCAGGGTAAACATCTCCCATATAAGCTGAGCTTGAACTATCTATTAACACCGGAAAAATGCGATGAAGAAGGGGGTTGTTATATCCAAGCTGGTGGATGTAACGTGCAGCTCTCCTGATTAATCTGCGTAACACATAGTTTCTACCTTCACTTCCAGGAAGTATTCCTTCTGCAATTAGAAATGCAGCTGAACGAAGATGGTCTGCGATAATCTTATGAGCTACTTTATTTTTTATATTTCCACAATATTCTTGTGATTTACTTATTATAGCAGAAAATAGATCAATATCATAATTATCGTGAACGTTTTGCATCACAGCAGCTATTCTCTCAAGACCCATTCCAGTATCGATGCATTTTTTNNGCAATTTTTGTAAATTGCCTTCTTCATCCTTGTTAAATTCCATGAATACCAAATTCCAGATTTCAACAATTCTATCATCGTTTTGTAAGCTGGACTCTTCATGATCGTAAAAAATTTCAGAACATGGCCCACATGGGCCAGTATTGCCCATGCTCCAGAAATTGTCGTCTGTTGTAATTCTTGTGATTTTGTCATTCGAAAAACCGCTTATTTTATGCCAAATCTCATATGATTCATCATCAGTATGATAAATAGTTATGGATAATCTGCTTTTATCAAGGGATAGTTCTTCAGTGATAAATTTCCATGCGAGTTCTATTGCCGTTTCTTTGAAGTAATCACCAAAGCTGAAGTTCCCAAGCATTTCAAAGAATGTGTGATGTCTAGTTGTATAACCAACGTTTTCTAGATCATTATGTTTACCGCCAGCCCTTAGGCACTTTTGACTCGAAACAGCACGTTTTAATTCATTTTTTTGTAAATCAGTGAAGCAGTTTTTAAACTGTACCATACCAGCATTTGTGAACATGAGTGTTGGGTCATGATCTAGAATTAAAGGAGAGGAAGGAATCTGCTTGTGATCATTATTTACAAAAAATTTTATAAACCTTTCTCTAATTTCGTTTAGCTTCATCGTTTTACTGAAGTTATTTATGAATAATAAGTTATAATGAGGATAAAAATCAATGTATCGACCTATATATTATTTAGTGTAACAGAAATTATCTTTAGATAAAGATTTTAGTAAAAAGTTGTACTTTCATGTGGTTTATCTAGTAGTATAAAAAGATGTTTGTTAATTTGAGTAATATTTTCATAAATTAATTTGGAGAGTATAAAATATCTATGAAATTATTACCAGGCAATGTAAGATAGATATGGACTAATGAAAGGTTAAATTGATTTTAACATTTAATTGTAAGCGATGAAGTAAAAATTAATTGTTCTCTTATGTTTAGCATTTATGTAATTTTTCAAATTGAAGTAAGCGGGTAAGGATCATAAAAAATTTTATGATATTTAGTAATCCCAATAATCGATGATTAGTAAATTTTACAATAAATTGCCTAGCACTAATGCTGGTTAAGTTAGTAGTAAAGTATAGCCTATATTCTTAGTAGGGACAAAGAACGTTAAGCATGGTACTTATAGTAGTAAAGATTTAATTCAATAAAAGAAGAGATAAGTGCTATTGAAAATATGCAAGGTAGCCAACGGCCAATTGTGAAAGTGTTAGAATTGATAATACAACAGCAAAGTCATCTTATTTTAATAAATTAGAAGAGTCCACTATTGAAGGAGTCAAGTATATGGTACAGGCTATTAGAGGAGTTAATGTTACTAATATTATAATAACAAAATTTTCTAATTTAAATCAACGGAAAGAGTCTACTACTGGAAAGATTAACTGTGGAAATGTGTGAGAATAGGGTGAATATATATCATATAGAATTAGCTTCTTTAAAACAGTAAGAGGTTTTACTTTGCATTGAATGAAATGAGCGAAGAAATTAGCGGTATAATGAAAGGAAAAAAGTTCTAATATTATAGGTTTTTTAGAATATTAACTTGATATAGAAGTGGATAGGAGAAAAGATGGTTACAATGATAAAAAAGCATTGTGAGAGGAAAGAGATAAGGTGTTGACTGAAGAGTATAATTTTTTGCTTTATTGAAATAAGCATCGAGCTAGAAACACATAGGTCTTTTTGGCTTGATATTTAATCGATATATAAAAGCTACCATACTTATACTCTGTTTACAAATTTTATCAAGATACTAAATTAAAAAGATAAAGGATACAGTGATAGTTTAAGCAAGTTGAAGTGCATATGAAATCTATAGCATGTCCTTCAGGAGAATTTTGTTTACAAAGTTATCAATTTTATTCTATAAAATTACTATAGAATCTAAGCATTACCCTTGAAACTTGGATGCTTTTAAACGAGAATAAGTTATAAGAGCAGATTCTCTTGTTATTTTGATTCGATTAACTCACATTATTCATCATTTTTAATTAACTAATATAATTTGTTGCTAACTTTGTGAAGAGGTTTTGTAATCTGATGGAAGTAATTGAAAAAGAAGTAATTCCTTAGTGTTTCTTTGCTGTATCTAGAGGATAATATTAAGTGTCAAGTTTTCTTTTAAATATCAATTTTAAAAGTATTTTTATGTTTTTTTTAATATTCTAGCAATCTGTAATGTCTGATATCATGATCTTGATGGTTGAAACCTTCTCTCTTGATTCACTAATTCTGTTTTTTACTTTGAGTTGCGATCAAGTTCCTTTATTCCGACTTTCTTCGTATTATTCAGTATTTTTTTATTCATATTGAAATCTGATATAATCTAGTGTCAGGCACGTTTACAACAACTATGTGCTTAGCATCATGTTCATTTAGAACTTTAAGAGTAATATATTTCACCTCTTATTTTGTGTTTTCTTCTCTTTGGTATTGTGATGAAAAATAAATCTTTTTTTTGCTCTATTTTTCTAAATAATATCTCATTGTTGCATCTAATTGATTAGCTAAGCGAAATTTGTAAAAAAATGAGAATAAATGAGCTCGAGAATTCAAACACTTCTACATATGAAACTGCATAGTTTTGATTTTTCTGTTCATAATGCCTGCCAAAAAGTGAGTAGTTTATCAGGTCTAAGCTCTTTTAAATCTAAATATTTTGCTACGTATTCAATAGCAACAGGACTGATGCTAAAAGATCTTTGATAAAAAGTATTCATCAAATTTCACGCTTTTCGCAAATGATGAATTATTCTGAGATTTCAATAATTGAACTGTATTTAGATTAACTATCTCCTAAAATATAAATGTTTTTTGTATTTAAAGTAAAAAATTATTATAATGTTTGCTATATAATATATGTTTGTGATATTAAATATAAAATTTATAAAAAATAGTGAAATTACTTAATATGGTTATTAATATCTCTGTTTTATATAGATCAATATGTATTGCGTGTAATTTTAAATGTTGTAGTTCCTGAATTGTTAATAAGGTTTAATATAAGAGTAACAGATATAGAACAATTTTATGAAGTTATATTATATAGGGTATTGTTTTAGCATTATTCCTATAAATATTCTTCTATATAGGTTTACTTACAAGGTTTATTTAACTAATTTGTATTGTATTAACATCTTTAGGTACCCTATCTTTGATTAGTTCTAGCGATTAGGGTTATTCTAATTATTGGAAAAGTAATTACTGGTATTGATCCTTTCTTCAGTTTTAGATTCTTTAGGTAATAAGTATCTATTACTGCGAAGATGTTTTATTGATAAAGGTTTGGTTGCTATCTTATGTTTGCAACATTAAAAGACTTTGTAAATGTATGATCCGCAATATTCTTGTATGAAATGTACGCTACAGACAGGTATGTTATATAGTGTTTAAAAATGTGTATTGATAGGTTTTGGCTTTTAGCATTTATTGTTTCTTTATATTTTGACAGAGAACCTAATTAAGTACTGTAAGATAATAATTTTTATGCTATGATCATGGTATTTGTGTCTGTTTTGGACAGTTTCATCAATAGAATTGGTGAATGGTGTGATATTTATGTAGGTATTGCAATAATTTCGTTGATTTCCTAGATTTTGTTACTTTTAATATTATCAGAAATAGAAAAGAACTAATAATNTTTTCAGTTTGAGAAAAATGATTGAGGGTTGTAAAAGGTTATTATCAAGTGTGAAATTTACTGTGCCATTTTTATAATGAGTCTCTTTTCTGCTGCTTATGTATCGTTTATCACTTATGGAATTTTTTTAGTTTATTTAGCACTATTTTGTGCCCTACATTAGGATACAAATAGTTTTAGGGGTGTTTCTTAAGTGTTGGTCTAATTACAGGCAATGTTTTTCAAAAACTTGGAGCGAGATGGTGTAAGATTTTTTATGGCATAAGCGCGATTACTATTGGATCTCTCTATTACTTTTTAACATTTAGTATAATTATACTCAATACTTATATTTAGTAGTATTACCTATGGTTGTTGTTCTGTGTATTGGTTGTAAAGTTTATCAAGTAGTGCCTTTTAACATATCATTGAATCATTTCTATGAAATTAGAGGTACAAACTTCTTCATAGTTTCATTTATCAAATCTTTTGTCATGACTATTTTTATCAACTCAACAAGCTGTATTTATAATGGTAAGTAATCAGTGTAGCTGTCTATGTTTTTCTCAGTAGTGCTGGAACTCATTTTTACCGCTTGTTTGTTGTCTTTAAAGGATAAGGTGTGATTAATTACAGATATATAGGTAATTAATTTTCTCCTGCTAACCTTTCTGCTTCATTACGTGAAATTAATGCTTCAATAAATTCATCTAGCTCGCCTTCTTTTATAATCTGCTCTAGCCGATGTGAAGTCAGATTAATTCTATGGTCTGTTATTCTTGATTGTGGAAAATTATAAGTTCTTATACGTTCAGAACGATCTCCAGAACCAATTTGACTTTTTCTCATTGTTGATCTTTCTATCTTTTTTTTTTGCCTTTCAATTTCGTATAGCCTTGCTCTCAATACTTTAAACGCCTTTGCCTTATTTTTGTGCTGTGATTTTTCGTCTTGTTGTATTACAACTATTCCTGTTGGTAAATGAGTAACTCTTACTGCACTGTCAGTTGTGTTGACTGATTGTCCACCAGGGCCGCTAGACCTGTAAACGTCTATTCGTAAATCTTTCTCTTCTATTTTAAAATCTACTTCCTCAACTTCTGGTAATATTGCAACAGTAGCTGCTGAAGTGTGTAGCCTTCCTGAGGATTCAGTTTCTGGTACTCGCTGTACTCTGTGTACTCCTGATTCAAATTTCAGCCTTGCAAAGACTTCTGTTCCATTAACAAGTGCAGAAGCTTCCTTGTAGCCACCTATGCCTGTACTAGAAATGCTTATTGGTTCAAATTTCCAGTTTCTTTTTTCTGCATACTTTTGGTACATGCGGAATAACATCGCTGCAAATAATGCTGCTTCTTCTCCTCCTGTACCTGCTCTAATTTCTAGTATTGCGTTTCTTGAATCATCTTCATCTGTCGGTAGTAGTGCTAATTTTAGCTTAGCTTTTACTTTTGGTAATAATACTTTTTGTTTCTCGAGAAATTCTTCTTTTGCTAACTCTTTTATGTCATGTTCACTGTTTTCATCTTTTAATATTTCCTTTAAATCTGAAATTTCCTTTTTTAGCGTGTTGTATTCATCAATTATTTTGATAATTGGTCTGAGTTCAGAATATTCTTTTGAGAAATTGATAAATTCTTTTTGACTTAAGTTGATAGGATTTCCTAATTTTCTTTCTATGTCATTAAACTTTTTCTTTAAATCTTGTAAATTGTTTTCTATGTCCATATAGCTTAAATCTAATATTTTAACTACCTTAGTAAATAACATATACTTGAAATAAAAAATTTTTTACATCAAGCAATAACATTATAATATACATACTACCTTAGATATTTCTATAATAGTGCAAGAAAGATGACATCAAATAGCAATTTTATATTTGGAGCTTCAGACATAAAATCACTGCCAGGTGAGTCAGTTCCGGAGATTGCGTTTGCCGGTAGATCAAATGTAGGGAAATCGAGCTTAATTAACCTGCTTATAAACAGTAAAAAAGCTGCCAGAGTTTCTTCTAAACCTGGGTGTACTAGGCAAGTAAATTTTTATTTTATCTATAATGGTAAGTTTAGACTTGTTGATTTGCCAGGGTATGGCTATTCTTGTGCAAGCAAAGAAGAAACAATTCAGTATCTGAACCTAAGTAAGTATTATTTAGCTCAAAGAAGAAGCCTAAAAAGAGTGTTTGTGTTGGTAGATAGCAAAGTAGGACTAAAAGAAATAGACAAAGACTTTATTTATTGGTTAATATACAACAATATTAACTTTGATATTGTGCTAACAAAAGTAGACAAAGTAAGTCAAAAAAATCTCGATGCAATTTTAGAAAGCACTCAAAAATGGGTTAATAATGAGAATGTATCAATTCATCAAATGAGCACCCGTGTTAAATGTAAAATAACCAAGGTAAGAGATGAATTTTTCAAGTTTACAAAATGAAAAGATGAAAAGCAGTGAATTTTCAAATGGTAAGATATCATTTAAACAAAAAACAGAAATATTGCTTGAAGTGCTATCTAATATACCCAACTTTGTAGGGGAAACTTTTGTCATCAGATGTGGCGGTGTGGTAATTTCAGATGAAACACTATTTAGTACTTTTATACATAACATTGTCTTGCTGAAACAGCTTGGTATAAACCCAGTTATAGTTCATGACGGGGAGCGTGAAATTGATTCTGTGCTGAAAACCTTAGGCATAGGTAGTAAATTTGTGAATAATATCAGACTTACGGACAAAGATACTATGAAGATTATTGAAATGGCGTTATGTGGTTCAGTTAATAAAAAAATTGTTCAACACATAAATTCTGCTGGTGGTTCAGCTATTGGATTGTGTGGAAAAGATGGTAACCTGATAAGGGCTGAAAAAGTAAGCACTACGCTTAAAGAAAATGGGTCAAACAATATTGAAAGAATATTAGATATGGGATTTATTGGTATACCAATTGAGATTAATCCTGATATATTGTTTTTTATTGAGGAATCAGATTTTATACCGGTTATTGCACCTGTCGGTCATGGAAGAAGTGGAGAAACATACCATATCGATGCTGATAGTGCTGCAAGTGCGATAGCAATTGCAGTTTCTGCATCTAAAATGATAACCTTTAGTGATACAGAAGAAATAGATAAAATTGGTAGCAGGAGAATATCTATTAAAAATTTAAATACATCAATTAACTGTGGTAAAATTAGGGGAGAAAGGCTTATTGAAAAACTTATAGCGTGCACTAAAATGGTAGAAGAATGTGCTGGAACTGCGCATATAGTTGATGGTAGAATACCTAATGTTATGATTGATTTATTTACTGAGAATAATTCGAGTATATCGGTTATGAGTGATTTGTAGCTGAGCATTAATTACTGTGACATATTACTTTTATGGATATACGGTTTATATATTACGGTTTAGCTTTTGGTGGATAGAGTGCAAAAAATTGAAGTAGAGATAAGGAAATTATTACATGGAGAGGGTTTGCCTCTTCCATGTTATACAACTGCGCAGAGTGCTGGTATGGATCTTTATGCAGCACTGGGTAATTTTGTGATTTTAAATCCACTTGAAAGGTTGCTGATTCCAACTGGAATTGTAATTGCAATACCGAATGGTTTTGAGGGACAAATTCGCCCGCGTTCTGGCCTTGCTGCAAAACATGGAATTACTGTCTTAAATTCTCCTGGTACTGTAGATTCTGATTATCGAGGTGAAGTTAAAGTTTGCTTAATTAATCTAAGCAACCAACCGTATGAAATAAGAAGGGGAGATAGGATTGCACAAATTCTTGTTACTCCTGTATCTTGGGTAGTTTGGAATAATACAGAAGAGTTTTACATAGAAGAAACTGACCGAAATGCAAGCGGTTTTGGTTCAAGTGGTAGATAGTTTATGTAAACGTTATCTCTCAATCAGGTTTTACGTTAAAAATTTCTTGACTGAGGTAGTTTTTACATATAGTTTTAGTATATTAATGATTTATCAAAGAGGTTAATAATGTCAATTTTCAGGAATCATCGTGGTCAACTTCGCAAAATGAATGTAGCTCTTGTAGCACTTACTTCTCTATATGTTGTAGGTGCAACAGCAGCATTTTCAGCACCACATTGGGTATCTTCGACTTCAGCTCTAACTCCGCTTGCAGCTTTCGCAGCTACACCACTTGGAATAGGTATATTAGCAACTGTTGCTGTTGCACTAGTTGGTTTAGCAATGTATGCTATCAGTAAAAATAATAAAATATCTGAGTTGGAAGCTATGAAGTTTGTTGTTGATAGCGGTAATGTAAAGCTGCAAGTGACAAAGAAGGAGTTTGAGTATATAAAAAGAAATAATAAAAATAGGGATAAAGATGGAAGGATTGTAGAAGGTGAATATCGTATAGATTTTGCTAACTCAGAGGGTAAGGAATGCTATGTTATTGTTACAAGCGAGAAGAGCCAAGAAATGGGTAATACTTTGCTCTTAAATATAAGTTCATTAAATATGAAAAGTAATGAAGGTAAATATGTAGCTCAAACTGACATGTCGAAGACATTAGGGTTAGATAGAGCGGGTGCTAAAGAGTTTAATACTTATTTGAACTCAGTTATCGTTGGGCAGACTGTAGATCAAGAACAAGCAAAGTAAGCAGTATAGCTAAGCGAAAAAGAGGTAGATCAAACCTACCTCTTTTGTCTTTTTGGAGAGGTCTTGGGTTTTAAGCGCTATGTATGTAATCGTACGTACATTGTAGTTTTTATTTATCAAGGTAGTGTGTACGGATAACTAGTTTCTATCATCCAGAAAAAAAGAAATATAAATTTTAGGGTTATACGCTAAAATAAATCTCTCTCAGATTCTTAAATTGCAACTAAAGGTGCTAAAAGTTTTACCAAACAGAAGAAAGGTAAAAAAATTTCTAGTGCTGATTTTGATTCTATACTTCTCTGGGTTAATAGTGATAACTCCTTGCTAATATTTATTTAAGGTCGATTTAACTAAATATAGAAAAAGTTTAGAAGTATGAAGCTATTGTAATTTTATGTAACCTGGGGAAATGCATTAAGTTTTTACTGAATTTTGTTGTTAAATATATAAATTGAAAGTAAGTTTCTGATCAAGGATAATCTTAGTGCTGTAGTAAGAAGCTAATGAGATTTGTTGAGTGATTTCTTTGTTTTTGTAACATTATGCCTAGTACACTGTAAATTCTTATGTAAGAAGTCTATTAATAGCTTAAGTATGGAGAGTTAAAACACGTGACCTCTATTTTTTTTGTAATTCTTTTAGCATGTTAGATTCTAATCTTAATAAGGTATATTATAATTGCAAATATGAGTACTGTTTACTTTAGGGTATTAACATAATGAATATTAAATCTAAATTCATATAGTAAATGGTGTTTTTGCCTTTAATACATTGAATTGTTCAAATGAGGCTGTTGCAGAATCTAGGGGTGTGTTAGGGTAGCATTAACATTAAGTTCAATTGTCTGCTACTTATTTTCTAAAAGGATCACAATTAATCTTTTTTTCTAGATTTGCTGCTTAAAAAGAGCAAACATTATAGCTTAATGTTGTTATTAGACTGCTTATTGTTAATATATATTATTCCGATTGAAAAGTTTAGTTATGTTATAATATTTATTTTAATAAATGAACTTGTCCTTAGTGGTGAATTATTTCAGTTTTAGGGATTTTCCTAATGGTAGTTAATATAAAACAGAAAAACAAAAAAGTGGTTTATTCATAGAAAAATGTAGTAGAGGTTGAATTAGTAAAGAATATTTTAGTTTTAGCTATGGAGAAGCTGATTGATATCGTATTGAGACCTTATAAAGGTGAGTAGGTAATTATGAGTCAATAATTTAAAATAGGCAGAAAAAAAAAGATCAATTTTGATATAGAGGTGTTAAAAGTCAAGTTATTGTAAAGAAAACGGTTGGAATTGCAGCAGCAGGTGAATATAATATGCTTTTGTTGTTTAAAAACCTCTACTAGAATGAGGCATTTAAAATAACCCTTCCATTTCGTGAACCTCAATCATTTGTATTCTATGTTAGTTGTTTGAAGCTAGGAGAGTTACTATCTTAAAGGCTAATATTCGTATTGCTTGCCTAGGACATTTTTAATCAATTGCTGCAATGAATTCATGTATATGTGGTTATTTAGGTGATTTGAGTAGATCATGCGATAAACTTTATGGCATGACAGAAATTGTAATGGTAGAAAATGTCAAGAATGTTTCTTGATAAGAAAGAGATATATGTGTCAAGATGTTAGCCTGTCAGTATTTTCAACCTTCCTCAAAAGGAGAGANTACTGGTAATGTAAGAAAAAGAGTAATAAGCGGTGGAATATTGGATAAATTTACTAAGCTAGATCAAGTAGAAAGTTAAGATTGCTAAAATACGTGTAAAAAGGACTATGTTTCTAATCGGGGTTGCATATGCGTATAAAGGTGATGAGAATCATTCAAGTTTTAAGAAAAGTTGAGAGATGAGAAGAGCACATATCCGCTGAGGTGCTAACTATAGGATAGAGCATATTAGTGAATGGACCTATTTGATGAGCGGCCTTAAAAATTATGTATGTTACTCTTAGATAAATTTAAATATTCTATTTAAAGAGTAAAGTTATGGCATTTAAAAAAATTCTAAATATAGAGAAAGAGATAGTGTTTTTGTTCTCTTTTAGAAGGATATAAACAAGCTGAAGTTACTGGGAAATTTTAGATGCTGTTGGGTGGGCTTAATGAGTGTACTAGAAGAAATGGTAAATGGAAACAGCTGCAAGTTGTTGGTATGAATTGTAGCAGTTTTATATAGTTGCTTATTTTTTTAAGTCTAGCTTATGTAACTTCTGTTATTATGGAGCAGCATTAACTTATGTTGGTATGGTAATAGCTGAAGGTAAAGGATTATATGCACTCGCAGTGACTATCTGATATTTACTTTACTACTGGTTCTCTGCTAGTTGCTACATAGTTATACCTACTGCTGTAAACTTTATATATAAACTATAGTAAAGTAAGCCAAATTGGAGAGGTAAAAGAAACTGTACTTGAGATTATGAAAAAGATGATTAAAGCAATCCTAAGTTAATTGGAGAAATTGGGATAGTTAAAAAGCGTAGTTTAATAAGAAAAAGAGATAAGTCTCTTTCCCTTTTTTAACATTTTCTAGTTTTTATATCGATTAAGTAATACATTTGATAGTTATCGCTGATAATTGATGATGCTTATAATGTAAGAATAAGTAAATCTTGTTTACTGTTTATAGGAGTGAAAAGTGTTTGCATGTTGTTAAAAAAACAGTAACTTATTATTAAGTAAATTTGCTAAATTTGAGAAATGTAAATGTCTATTAACTTCAGTTTACCGGAGTTGCCTGTTCTATATCCAAGAATTACTGTTATAGGTGTTGGTGGTGCTGGTGGAAATGCTGTGAATAATATGATTCAATCTAATTTGCAGGGAGTAAATTTTGTTGTAGCAAATACTGATGCTCAGGCGCTGGAAAAGTCATTGTGCGATAAAAAAATTCAGTTAGGTATTAACCTAACTAAGGGACTTGGTGCTGGTGCTTTACCTGATATTGGTAAAGGTGCAGCAGAAGAATCAATTGAAGAAATTATGGAACATATAAAAGATAGTCATATGCTCTTTATTACAGCAGGAATGGGTGGTGGTACTGGTACAGGTGCAGCACCAGTAATTGCGAAAGCGGCAAGGGAAGCAAGAGCTGCAGTTAAAGATAAAATGTTAAAAGAGAAAAAGATATTGACTGTTGGGGTTGTAACTAAGCCATTTGACTTTGAAGGTGTACGTCGTATGCGCATTGCAGAACTCGGACTTGAAGAATTGCAAAAATATGTAGATACACTAATTGTTATTCCAAACCAAAACTTATTTAGAATTGCCAATGAAAAAACTACATTTGCCGATGCGTTTAAACTTGCTGATAATGTTCTGCATATTGGCATCAGAGGAGTAACTGACTTAATGGTTATGCCAGGACTTATTAATCTTGACTTTGCTGATATAGGAACAGTGATGAATGAAATGGGTAAAGCAATGATTGGTACCGGAGAAGCAGAGGGGGAAGATAGGGCAGTTACCGCTGCAGAGGCTGCAATATCTAATCCGTTGCTCGATAATATGTCAATGAAAGGTGCACGGGGAATATTAATTAATATTACTGGTGGTGAGGACATGACTCTATTTGAAGTTGATGCTGCGGCGAATAGAGTGCGTGAAGAGGTAGATGAAGACGCAAATATAATATTTGGTGCTACTTTTGATCAGGCAATGGAAGGCAAAGTTAGAGTTTCTGTTCTTGCAACTGGTATTGATAATAGTAGTAATATCCGTGATAGCAAAGCAGAAACTTCGTTTGTCAGTCAAACTAAGACTTCAAAGGAAGAAAGATTCAAGTGGTCTTATAGCCAAGCTTCAGTACTGAAAACAAAGCCAGCTGAACAAGTAAGTGAAAGAGTAAAATGGAGTAATAATATTTATGATATACCAGCTTATTTAAGAAGAAAAAAATAATGTAGTTTTTGATACTTAACTGAGAGCTAAGTGAATTTATGGTAAAATGGAAAAGGAAAGAATAGCAAATAGGGTAGGTAGCTATTAAGCTCAAAAATTGTATAAGAAACATGTAGCGAGGGGATTTTGCATCTTTTATCATTCAAGTAAAGAAAGGTGGTATTTGGAATAGTTGAAGTCTTCAAGGAATGTTGTCATGTTACCGATCTTTAATTTAGGTTAGTAAGTATGAAGTTTTTCAAGTTTTTAGATAATCAAGTGATGTTGAGTGATATAAAAAAAAATTACTTTTGAAAAATATGGTTATGTTAGAACAATCATGTTTATCAGTTTTTCCAGTCTCATAGAGGATGGATGGGAGGATGAGTAAATGTTAGAAGTAAATATTTTTGATGAGAGATGGTATAGCGTTACAGATGATCCAAAGCGATTTGTATTAAGCGTTATGAGTGTTTCTCTGCAAAAATTGGAGATAGACCACTATAAGCCAAGTATATCAGTAGTTCTTGCTGATGATAATTTACTACATCAACTTAATTTAAAATTTAGAAAAATAGATGAACCAACTAATGTGTTATCATTTCGGTATGAGCAACTATCTAATAAGTGTGATCTAGGTGACGTAGCGATTTCAATAGACACAATACAAAAAGAGTCGAATGAATACAATATATCTACCATAGCTCACGTTGCACATATGTTAGTACATGGGTTACTACATTTACTTGGTTACGATCACCAAAAGGAAGATGAAGAAGTTATAATGAAAAGCTGGGAAAGCAGTATTTTGACCTCTTTTAGCTGCAATTACTTATCTAATTTAAAGGTAATTGAATAAAAGTATAGTAGATAATAACAAAATATGTTATTTACAAAATAGAAGCTATTTTAAAAATAGCTATAGATGATAAAAGGTAAACATATGGTCCAGTTTTTTTTGCCAAAGAATTCTAAAATTAATCGAAAGGGTAAAGTTTATCCTGCTCCTGCTAAGGCAAAAAACGTTAGAAGATTTCAAATTTACCGTTGGTCAGCTGATGATGGGAAAAATCCTAGAATAGACACGTTTTTTATTGATATGGATAATTGTGGCTCTATGGTGCTTGATGCTTTGATAAAGATAAAGGATGAAATAGATTCGACCTTAACTTTCAGGCGTTCTTGTAGAGAAGGAATATGTGGATCTTGTGCGATGAATATTGGTGGAACCAATACTCTTGCATGTATTAAATCTATATTTGATATAAAAGGTGATGTGAAGGTATATCCATTACCTCATATGTATGTGATAAAAGACTTAGTTTCAGACTTGAGCCAATTTTATGAGCAATATAAGTCAATTAATCCTTGGTTACAAGCAGATAAGCCTGGTTTATTAAATAAGGAATATTCGCAGTCTCCTGAAGATAGAAGAAAACTTGATGGACTTTCTGATTGTATATNTATGTGCCTGTTGTTCAACTAGTTGTCCGAACTACTGGTGGAACAGTAATAAATTTTTAGGACCTGCAATACTGTTACAGGCTTACAGGTGGATCGCTGATAGTCGTGATAATAAGACAGATGAGAGGCTTGATGCCTTAAATGACCCATTTAGGTTATATTGCTGTCATACAATCATGAATTGTACAAAAACCTGTCCTAAGGGTCTTAATCCAGCAAGAGCAATAGTAGAAATGAAGCAGCTTATGCTAAAGAGGGGAGGAGTTTGAATGTTACCTCTTGCACTCCTCGTATGAGAAGAGTAGACCTTCTGAAGCATAAGGTATTATTAATGTTCTAAATGCTTTTCCATTTGTAAGGTTGATTGTACCATTGTATGGTGCAAGTAATTTTTTGAATAACTCATGCCTTTGGTTACTAATAGCTTGAAAATCCTCTTGTTTTAGAAGTTTTTTAGATTCGAATAAGTAAAACATGACTTCATGATAAGTGGGATAAGATGCTAAGAGCTTTATGTCAAATTGAAAGCTTTTTATAAAAGCATTATTAAAAAACTTTAGTTTTTGATTCCTACCGTATATCGTGATAGCAATTGGTAATTCCTCAAGTAAATTTTTCTGTGCTGCTAAATAGCTATCTAATCTAACGTATAACTCCTCTGTATCACTAACATCTTTTCCATATATTACTATGCTACCGGAGTTTTGTATTGGAATCTTAATAAAATCAAAAACCTTGCGTTCGTTTTTGTAAGTTATTACATGTTTTCCTGATTTCACGCTTTGAGTGCTGTTAGTAACAGTCAATCTTTGAGAGCTATTTATATATTTATCATAAAAAGAGTTATAAAACTTTATTTTTTTATTTTCATTATATTTGAGTATTGGAAATGGCAGAGAGTTGAAAATATTTCTGTAGCTTTCTATTTTTTGTTTAAGTTTGTTATTTTCTAATTCAAGTTCAGTAGCTTGTATCTTATAGTCTGAGATGTTTCTTATCCACAGCAACACGCCGATTACAGTATTAGAATTATCTATTATGCTTCTGCCATAGCAGATACAGTAAATCTCGCCATCTTTTGATTTTAAATCTAGAGTAAAGGATTTATTTATTTTTTTTGCCTCAGTAAAATTTTTAATTAAACTTTCTGATTGCTCGAAAAAGTTTACGAACTCATTGAATGAGTAAAAAACGGTGTTGAGCAAGATCAGTAAGTTAGGGGAAAACTTTTCTATACGTTTTTTTGCGTCCCAGATATAAAACCCATCGTCTACAGTATCAATTAGATTGTTTATTATAATATTTTGATGTTGTAAGCTCTTAATTCTATTATCTACTTTCAACTTAGAATAGGAGAGAAAGAATAGTATTAAAATTAATAATAAAACTACTTCATACAAAAAAAACATATTACCTTTAAAACGGACGTAAAAATTTGTAACTGCTCAATAAAGGTATGTATAAGTTATGCTGAAGAAGTATACAAGTAAAGATTGCCTAATATCTGAAAGCCCAATCTTTTATAAAGGTTGACAGAAGGTTTCATACAGTGTGCTACTATGTATTTACATTTAAGCTGCTGGATTATTTTGATTCTTTCTAAAACCATTTGGGTACCTATTCCACGATTTCTATGAATTGGTAAAACTCCATCACTATAAAAACCGGCTACGCTATCTTGAATATAAAACCCGCATGTTCCGACAACTTCATTATTTAGTGTTACAAGAAAAAACCTTAATCTTGAGTTTTTATCATTGTAGCTTGATAAGCCGCGGAAAAATGTACTGACGATTCCAACATTATGATGAAAGATTTTAGAGGTACATAAGTCTAATTGTTCTAAGAGATTGCTACTATTTACAACATTCAACCTTAAATTTGGAACAATGTCAGCAGACAGGAGATAATTTTTCATATTGATTAAAACTTTTTTTGGTGTACTAACGTGTTTTATCTCACTTTTTTCTAGAACATTATTTGTCTTCGTACGTGGATTCATTACCCATGTTGCTTCTATATTCCTTGCTCTAAGATAATCTAAAGTTTTTTGTATAGAAAGTTCAGTACATTGATCCTCACAGAATACGAAATTAAATAATGATTCCTTGGTCCCATTTATTGTAAATCCGATGTTATCAAATTCATTGTGCACTTCCCACCGAGATAAATTTGCTGCGTGCAGTATGTAATCCTTTAGATTTTGAGTAACCAGACTTGAATAATGGATTTCCTTATCCTGCATATACAGATAATGAACAATAAAAAGCCTCTATAAAAACGCAGGCTAAAATTGCAGCTATAATATCATCCAGCATAACGCCTAAAGGACACTTGATATTTTTATCAATCAGATTTATAGGCCATGTTTTTATTATATCAAAAAACCTAAAAGAAAAAAAGCATGACGTCAATAAAAGGCTATTAATTTCTTGGTTTAATAGCACCGAAATTAAAAATATTGTTAATAGTTGGCCAACTACTTCATCAATCACTATTTCTTTTGGGTCATGTAGAGTTTGGTAGTGTTTTGTGTAGTTGCTTATGGACCATAATCCAATTAAAAACAGGGAAATAATAGTTACTGTACCTAAAATTCTGTTACTTAGTATTATAGGAACAATTGGATAAGAAGCTAAGCTGCCTACAGTACCTGGCGTTTTTTTTACTGTGCCAGATAACCACCATGTTGATATCAATTTATGAAAAGTTTTCATAATACACTAAAGCAAAAGATTAACTTAAAAAAACAGAAACAGTATTCTCTATAGGAGCATTTTCATATAATAGTCTATAAACAGCTTCACATATAGACATTTTTATCTTTAGCTTTTTTGCTAAATAAAATACAGATTGAGCAGTACTAAGACCTTCAATCACTGATTTACCTTCTAATAAAATTTGCTGGATATTAAAACTATTATTGCTACTACCTATTTTGAATCCAAAGAATAGATTTCTTGAATTTAAGGATGTGCATGTCATAATTAGATCACCCAAACATGCTGGTCCAAGTAATGTATCTGTGTCTATATTACTATTATTGATTTTTGCTAGATAAATAGTTTGAATTTCATTCATGCTTTTTGCTATTAATGCTGCATGAGCATTGTATCCAAGTTTCTTACCCAAAATGATCCCACATGCTATAGCAAAAACATTCTTTAATGCTGCACAAATCTGTACCCCTATAACATCACTACTAAAATATAATTTAATATTTTCTTGTTGTAGCTCTAACATCAGCCTTGACCCTAGTGTATCATTTTGACATGCAAGAACCATTGAATATGGTAATTTTTTTGCGACTTCTATAGCAAAGCTAGGGCCTGAAAAAATAGCAATAGGATTATTAGGTAGAACTTCATTTACTATTTCACTCGGTAGTTTTAATGTAGATCTTTCTATTCCTTTACAGGCTAAAATTATTGCTACATCTTTCTTTAATCCACAATTACGTAATTGCTGACATACCTGTCTTAAAGACTGGACGGGAACAGCAAGGATTATTGTTGAAGCATTAATTGTTTCTTCAATGGCTGACTTTACTAACACGTTGCCAGAAATTTGATAACCAGGTAACTTGTCACTTTCTCTTGTTCTATTGATTAATTCGAATGTAGTTTTATTACGGACCCACAGAACTACATTCTGCCTATCACTTAGTGAAATTGCAATTGCTGTACCCCATGCACCAGCACCTAAAATAGATATCGTCACACAATGCCCCTGAAAATTATTATTCTACTCTAAGATGGCATAGTAGGTAAATTAAAAATATGACATAGATATATAAAATAGTTAAACATTTATTAACTTAAGTACTCTTTCAATGATAATGGCTTTAATTCAATATTTACTGAAAATAATATTGTTCTTATGATATATAATATATCTATTATGTTTTAGATCTGTTTATATAATTTTGGAATGGTATGTCCATTATAGTAGTTTTGACCATTTATTAATAAAAGTTTGATTTGTTACTTTCCTTAGTTATATATATTGCTAAAATTATAAATTACTTACGGGGTATAAAATATGCGTATATTATTAATTGAAGATGATCAGGTAAGTGCAAAGACTGTAGTTAATGCTTTAACTTCTGATGGACACTTTTGTGATGTTGTAACTTCTGCGCAAGACTACAACAATAATATAGTTTCCTCGAATGGGGATCATTATGACCTAGTTATTTTAGATATACACTTGCCCGGTGATATTGATGGATATGATATATTGTTAAGGTTAAGAAGTGCAAAAATTAAAGTTCCTGTCTTGATACTTTCATGTATATCTGCTGTTAATCAAAAAGCTAAAGGACTAGGATATGGTGCTGATGATTACTTAACTAAGCCATTCCACAAAAGTGAGCTGCTAGCTCGAATAAAGGCAATAGTCCGTCGTACTAAAGGACATCCTGAATCGGTGATAAAAATTGGTAACATAAATATTAATTTTGATCATAGAGTTGTTGAGATTAAAGGTAAGACGGTTCACCTGACTAACAAAGAATATTCTATGATAGAGTTACTAGCATTGCGTAAAGGCACTGTACTAACAAAAGAAATGTTTTTAAATCATCTTTATAATGGTTTAGATGAGCCTTCAGATAATAAGATAGTTGATGTTTTTATGTGCAAGTTACGTAAGAAACTTGAAAGTGCGAATGATGGAAAAAGCCATATAGAAACTGTTTGGGGCAGAGGATATGTCCTAAAAGAATATCTTGATGATGAAGAGTATACTAATATTAATATTAGGGAAAATAGTAATGGCTATCAAGCAGAATAAATAAAGGACAACATATAAAATGTTTATTATTTAGGCTATCTTACTGATACTTATGTAAGTGCCTAGGTGAAATATAAGCCGAGTTCTGTTTATGTAGCTATTTATCTGGAGTAAATGTTGCCATTTACTGCATGCGATTTACCTGAGTAGACATGAGGAAAAGCATAAAACCTACTCTTATTTAATCTTGCTCCTAGTGTTGGTTACTCAACTACCAATGTTGCCATTGGTATGGTATGCTCTTACCACACCTTTTCATCCTTACCTAAAAATCTTAGGCGGTAATTTTCTGTAGCCCTGAACTGAAGTCACCTCCGGCGGGTATTACCCGTCACTATTTTTCCTTGGAGCCCGGACTTTCCTCTGCTGTATTTATCATACAACAGCAGCTACTTATTTCACCCAGAAATTAGATTTTAACATAAAAATCATAGAATTAAAATAATTTCCATTATTGGTTAATGATCTGCATACCGAACATTAAACTACAACTAGAAATAATACTCTGATATACATTGCATTGCTATTCTAAGATAATCCACTATCTCTTAAACGTTGAACTTCCTAATCTCTATTAAGGTGATAATATAGGCTACTTGATCTGCTACCGTTNTTTTTACTAATATGCTATATCTAATTCTGTTTTAGAAAAGATTACACTATTATTTCTGCTTCGCTAGGTGCATTAGATATAGTAAGTTAATTAAGTTACGGAGAAGAGGTAGTTTGAGGGAATAAAGCCGTGGTAAACAAATGCAGGAGTTGTTAACTTTTTATTTTAGTACTTGGGCGTAGTAAATATTTGTTTGTGTGGTCTTTTCTAGGTTTGCTGTTGGCGAATTAGTTAACTTTATATTAACTACTTAATTATCTATTAGGTAGGAGTTGTTTTATCAGCGTCTGCAGTAACTGTGGTAGATTTGAAGTAGCATTTGTTTACTAGTTTTTGCTATCATGAGTACTATACTTGTTAATAATTTTATTAATTTTTGTTGTATCAGTGGTTAGTGCCTTTTTAAAGAGTTTAATTTTGACCTATTTTTAAAAAACTTATTAAATGTAATTTTCCTTAAATAATGAAACTATGCGATCCAAGAGTTTTAGTCTATCACTTGGAGGATTGAGAAAAATATAATACATTTGTGAAATCAACCATATTATATTGGGTCTTCTGTAAAGAGATGAATAGCTTGATTATATTTTTTCATCAATTTGTATTAATTTCTTGTTAAAATTCTTTGCGATACTAATTGAGTTAAAATCAACTCTATTAAAAAAAACATAGTATATTGTTCAGTCTTTATTGGTGGGTCTATTTTGCATTTCACTGGCTTTTGCTTTTTTTGTTTCATTGCTTTTGCAAGTAACAAGATTATTTTAAGTATATTGGCTTTGCCAATACCATTTTTTTTTGCTAAAGACCACAACTTGGTTATTACTAAGTCCAGTTTGAAACTTAAGTGGTTATGAAGATTGTATAATTCCAACTTCTCTTTTTCTATATAACAATTGGTAACCATTAACCTAAATAGTTTNTTTAATTTATATTTTTTTAACTTCCTCTAGAACTTCATTGACATGTCCGCTAACTTTTACGTTTTTCCAGATCTTTACTATTTTACCCTTTTTATTTATTAAAAAAGTGGTGCGTTCTATCCCCATATACTTCTTGCCGAATATGCTCTTTTCTGCCCAAACACCATATTTTTCTAATATTTCGACATTTTCATCAGAAACTAAATAAAATGGCAGTGAATATTTTACTTTGAAATTTGCATGGCATTTAACACTATCCTTTGATACACCGATTATCACTGTGTGAAGGGAGGAAAAATCATTTATTTTATCTCTAAAATCTTTTGCCTCCATAGTACAACCTGGAGTATCGTCTTTAGGGTAGAAATAAAGAACTACATTTCTTTTATTAAAAAAAACACTTAGTGATAAATTTTTGCCAGAATCTGTTGGTAAGCTAAAATCCGGTGCATTATTTCCTACTGTTAACCCCATATCTCACTTTTTTAATGGTACTTATGGTAGTGTATTATAGTTAGAGTTTTCAAGAACTTTAAGTAGAAGTCAATTGAATTTTTGTGTATTTGCTTTTTTAATATCAAAAGTTCTACTATTAACTCTATTAATTTTTTGCTAATCGGTGGTCCAATGCCTGTACCTTCGTTTCTATGTTATGGATCATCTGCTTAGCCGAAAACAGATATAACTTTGTATATATCATATTATTCTATTTTTCATAGTCATGAAACTCAATAGTTGATGAATTTTTTCTATATTTTTTAATTGCCATTTTTATTAAACCATCTTTAATAGTAAGTTTGGTAATAAGTTTATTATAATTTGTGCCATTCTTTTGGGATCTGCAGTAACTAACAATTGTTTATCAGACATCTACTTTTTAAACTAGTTTCTGTTTCTTTTAATTTAGGCGATAGCATATTAAAACACGAATCTATTATTTTATTTAGGTTAAATTTCACTTTTTCTGCTGTTAAACTGCTGACTCAGCTTTTGCAAAAGCAAACATATTATATTGTTAATGAAAGCAAGTAAATGTATCCCCGCATTATATATATCGTTTGCATACTTTTTATATCGAGAATAGTCAATCGAGCCTAAAGTTTCATTTTTGATTAACTTCGTATATCCAATGATAAGATAACATTAAGGGTGATGGAGTGTACGTAGCTCATGTGTAACGCTTGCAAAAAACTTTAGCTTATTTGCGTTTTTTTGCCTAATGCCTTTTTATCTGTTATTTCAATATTAGTTTTATGTTGCTTAATTAGCAACTAGGTATTAGAAAAGTGTAAGTAAAGCATTGTTAATTTAAAATTACTGATAATAAGCCCGAAAACGTTAAAAAATAGGCTACATGCTAACATATGAATTTTTATGGCTTTTAGTAAAAAATATCTCTTGATTGTTTAGTAGTTTATCAATCTTTGCTAACTGATTGAGTAATAATTCAGCACTTAGCCTTATTAATTGGTTTATGTAATCACAGTTCTTGTATTTAATATGATGCTTTTTTATTATGTTGTTTTCTAATATGCTTTTAAAGCTTACACTTAAGTACGGTAAGAAAAATATATTCTCTAGTGAATAATTGTAATATATCATACTAAATAAAATCATAAAAATTAATGAGAACAATGAGATAACTTTTATAGGTATTTATTTTTTAGTGTAGTAAAGTTTATATATCCTTCTTGTTGAAGGTAGTAGTTTTTGTGTTATTAATCAAAATTTATAGAATATCATATTTTTATGATAATTTTTCTTACTTTGTGATTTATTTTTCTATTAATATCAATTTTTTCATAGCAAGGGTATTTACTTGTACGACATTGACAATAAGTGCTACGTAGATTTTCACTTTAGAGTAGCTGTTCATAGTTTAGGTTGCATTAACTCACGATTAACCACTACTCTTAAGTTACAAGAAGAAAGGTTGTAGTATATAACGAATATCTACAATATAACTTGCTATTAATAACTTGTGAAAAGTTAATAAACAATAACTTTGTTGATGCTGTATTTTTTGGCAAATACTAGGTTAAGAACAGTAAAGTGCGGATTTAAGGTTGCTTATATAGATCTATCCAAAACGGAAAAGATGATAAAAACTGTCATAGAATTTTGACGTTTCGTGATGCCTTTCAAAGCACAATGTTGAAAGCGTGAAAAATGAATAAAAACTTTATGGAAAAGTAGGGAGTTCTATGTTATATATTAGTGCTATTTTTTAATTGAGTGCATGTGGTCTAGGTAGGACAGGGAAATCATTCGCATATGAGTATATAAGAGTGGATTTATATTGTGCATTTGTAAAGGAAATAGGAGTGAAATTTCCCGCTAAAAGCTTGTCTTGTAGGTCGTTTACTGTTTGTGGTGACATCTCAGATAGCGTTATAAAAATTTTGCTTCTACTTGTGGGTATTCCTGAAAAGAAGATTGATGTGGGTGTTGAGTTTCTTAAAAAGATATTTATTTGAGGAATTTTCTGATTTATCTTTAAATGAACGATAATCTAATATGCTTGGGAATAGTTACTTCTCCTCATGGAGTTAAGGGAGCTATTAAAATAAGAACTTTTACTGAAAAGCCTGAGAATGTTTCCTTATACGGTAGGTTAATAAGTGGTAATGAGAATTATAAAATAGACTCAGTGTCTGTTGTAGATGATAATTTAGTAATAGCTACAGTAAGCGGAGTAAATTCTCGTAATGAAGCAGAGCTCTTAAGAAATAAGAAATTATATATAAAAAGGAACAAGCTACCAAAATTAAATGATGAGAGTGAATTCTATCAGAGTGACCTTGTAGATATGAAGGTAAAACTGGAGAATAATAAACTGTATGGATATGTAAAGTCTGTATATAGTTTCGGTTCAGGAGATATATTGAAGATTTCGGTTGTTAGTACAAAAAAGAGTGTTATGCTACCTTTTACTAAAGAAATATTTCCTTATATNNACATAAAGAAAAAGTATATAATCCTCAGTATGCCAGAATTTGTTGATTAATAAAGGCTTTGATATTTGCATAAAAGCCATTTATAATTATAAAATCATCCAAAAATGGAATTATGGTAGAAAGAGCTAATGATATTAGGCCAGGTCAGGTGTTGGAACATAATGATGGGTTATTTTTGGTTGTAAATATCATGCACACTCAACCTGGTAAAGGTGGTGCGTACATACAAGCTGAAATGAAAAATATCAAAACTGGTGCAAAACACTATGAAAGGTTTCGCTCTGATGCTCCAATTAGAAGAGCCATTTTAGATGAGGAGGAATATGTTTATCTCTTCACTGAAGGAGAAGTTGTGCATCTTATGCATCCAAGTAGTTACGAGCAAGTTACTCTGAACTTAGATTTATTAGGAGAGAAAAAGATTTATTTGCAGAATAACATGAAAATTAAAGTTATAACTTACCAAGATAAAATAATTTTCGCACATGTGCCTGACTATGTTACGTTGACTGTAAAAGAAACGGATTCTGTTATTAAAAAACAGACTGTTACTTCTTCCTATAAGCCTGCAGTTTTAGAAAACGGAATACGTATTAACGTGCCTCGATTTGTAAGGGAAGAGGATAAGATTGTAGTATATACTCCTGATGATAGCTATTATGAAAGGGCGAAAGAATAAAAGAAGGATGCCCATTTCATCACCACGAATTAATGTGATGCTTGATTCTGTGCGAGGTGCTTCTAAACAACTTATGCGCGATTTTAACGAGTTGCAAATTTCCAATGTTAAGTCAGATGACTTTATCAACAAAACTTACTCGAAATCCAAGCAAACTATATGCGGTTGCTTACACAATTATAGACAAGGTTATGGTTTTCTTTTTGAAGATGATCTTGATCAAGAGATAAAAGATGACACTTATACTTGGTTCATCATGCCCATAGAAAGCAAGGAAAATTTTTCTAGTTGTATGGTTTATTTTACAGTGTCAGTTTGTCTAATTCATAAGAACAAAGTTGTGGCAGCTGTAGTTGATGTTCCTGCTCTTAGAGAAACTTTTTGGGCAGAAGAGAGAAAGGGTGCTTTTCTTGAAGACTCTAGATTTCGTCATATAAGGATGCGAGTGAAAAGTCGTAACGGAGGTTTGATAGATGTAAGTGGTAATTTATTAAATAAGTTACTGCCTGATAACAGCAATGTGCGTTCCATTGGCTCAACAGTTTTAGGCTTTGCGTACCTTGCTGCAGGAAGACATAGAGGAATAGTTTATTCTGGAGTTAACAAATATAAAACCTTGCTTGGTAGACTGTTTCTTCAAGAAAGTGGCGGAAGGCTAGTAGAAGATAATGGGTTAATTATTGCAGGTAATGTTGAACTAGCATAAGTAGNGCTACAGGAATGGACAACTTCTCAAAAACTTTTACAAGAGACTCTGTTAGATGTTCCATCATTTCATCGGTATGATAAGGCGTAGGAGTAATACGGAAACGCTCAGTTCCTCTTGGAACTGTCGGATAATTTATGTGTTGAACATATATTCCATGCTCATCAAATAGCAATCTTGATGCTCTTTTAGATAACTCTGGATCGCCAATTATTATTGGAATTATATGAGTTTTTGTTGGGATAAGATTAATTCTTGCATTTTTCAGTAAATTCTTTACTTTTTCAACAACTTGTTTTTGTTTTTCTCTTTCAATATTACTCGATTTTAGATGATCAACGCTTGCTTTTGCTGCTGCTGCTAAAACAGGCGAAATAGCAGTGGTGAAAATAAATCCTGGAGCAGAACTTCTTATTACATCTACTAAGCTCTTTGAAGATGCTATGTATCCGCCCATCACTCCAAAAGCTTTCGATAATGTGCCTTGAATAATGGTTACCCTATCCATCAGACCTTCTCTTTCTGCGATTCCGCCACCGTGCGAACCATACATACCAACTGCGTGTACCTCATCCGAGTAGGTAATTGCATTATATTCTTCTGCCAAATCACATATTTCTCTTAGTGGTGCTATATCACCATCCATTGAATATATGGATTCAAATGCTATTATTTTTGGTATTTTTCTATCTACAGACTTTAACAACTGTTCTAAATGATTAATGTTGTTATGTTTAAATATATATTTCGGTCTTTTCCCTGACTTTATGCCTTCTATCATTGAAGAGTGATTTTTCTCATCTGAAAAAAATACTACGTCAGGAATAACGGATGATAAAGTGCTAAGTGTTGTCTGATTAGCAAGGTAGCCGCAAGCGAAAGTTAAAGCAGCCTTTTTGTTATGCAAGCAAGCTAAAGATTTCTCGAGTTCGACAACCTCTTTTGTTGTACCGGATATGTTTCTTGTTCCTCCTGCTCCAACTGATGAATTTTGGGTAGCAGCAATTACACTTTCATTTTGTGACATTCCTAAATAATTATTACTACACCAGACAATNACTTCTCTATTTCTTTCATAATCCATAACATAAGGAAACCTTCCAGGCAATGATGCAAAACGCATAAATTCACGGTAGCGCCCTTCCTCTTTTATATCTTTGATTTTATTTAAAAATATCCCTTCGTAGTCTACCAAGTTTTTATCTATTAATAGCTAATAAAATTATAATAAATTATTCAATGGTAGACTACTATATTTATTTATTTACGGTACAACGGTAGTTTTTTTCTTTATGTCAACCACTTCAATTTTACTATTCTCGATTAAGCTTTTAGGCATGCAATAGTATATAATAATTCCAATGGCGGCTAGACAGCAAGCTCCAGCTGCTATTCCCACTACTGACATTTCCAAGTGAACTGCAGTAGCCACTCCTAGAGCAACCCCAGCTGTTGTTAATACGGAGGCAACTATAATATGCAGATTATTGTTTTTTGTATCTTGTAGAATAGTGTTATCCACTTGTTCAGATTTTTTGTTAGTTGCTAGAGAGTATTGATGATGCTGACCTTGGTGTAGGCGGTATTGGTGTTGGCTCTGTTTTTTAGGTTGTGGATCTTGCGGACTACTTCTTTTAGAAACAGAGACATTTTCGCCTTTGTCTATACTCTCAAAAGGGGAACAGCCGTTATCACTTAATACATCGACTGCACTAAAAGAACTGCTGCTGTGACTCCGATCACTATTTGTAGAACTCTCTAGTGAATGTGATGATGAATCTAGTTGACTGCCTTTGCTTTCGAGCTCTAGCTCATTTTTCATTTGCGATGGTGTATGTTCAGTAAATTGACTAGGGACTTGCTTTTTTTTATTATCATTAACAACTGATGAGATGTCAATACATTCACTTTGAGACTTTTGTGTACTTGAAGAAGCTCCTTCGCTTTGAGGAACATCCATTTCTTCTGTAACTTGAGTCTCAAGAACTTCTTGTTGCTCTTGAGCATTAGGTGGTTTGCTACTATGATTTTTTTTCTTTTTGCTTTTACACATTTCGCCCCCTTGTAATTATTGCTAATAGGCTTCTGTATTGAAGCCTATTCATTATTTATAATATTTTTTCTGTTGTCCATAGTATTTTTTTAGCTGGTAGCCGATAGTCCTTTTGGATTTTATCTTTTTAGGAAAAGATAGTAAAAGATGTAGTTAGAGTTCTAACGGTTGTGTAATGAGGTACTGCAACTATACTAATAGATAGTATCTATTTTATGATAATGTTCTTTTACTATACAGAAGTTTATTCTATAGTTAATTTATTGTTGAAGTTACTTATTTTTAATAGCCTACCTACGTACTTAAAATCCATAATTAGAACGTTATTGTTTGTCTGACAAGTTAATTGCTCTAATGAATATAGTCTTTTCTCTAAGAAGCTTTTTGTAAATTTTACCACCACGGTAGTTAAAAACTATTGGGGAACAGAAATTGCAACATAAACATATTATCAGCTCTCTATCAAAAATAAAAAAAAGACATAAGAAGTTGTAATCAAGAGCGATTTCCATGCTGTGTATAGCCTGTACAATTAATTCTAAAATCTTTAGTTTCTAAAACTTTTTCTTTTTGGTGTACTTGTTTAGTATTTTATCAAGGATAGGCAACGAGTCATAAAATGCATTACAAAATTGACATGCATTTTTTCACCTTTAGGTAAAAATTCAGAAATAGATATAGCAGTAGTATTTACATCAGTTATCGTTACTACATTAAAAAATCTCTAAAGTTTGTTTTCGGGAGTAACTGATATTTCTTAGCTTTAATCATCTAAAATTTCAGGCTCTTTATTTTCCTTTAATATTAAAACCCAGAAATGACGGCCTCAATTGTTTCTTGATTTTTGCTCTTCGTAAAATCTTAAATTTTTCAATACTTAAGTCTTGGAAATTGCTTTTATTCTTGTTGCTGTTTTCCCTTTTGGGATTTTTTGTGACATGATCTAACTAGGTAAATAATCCTACGTCATATTTTTCTCTATTAAAATGACGTAGCTAGTATATAGTGCCTAAATAGGAATCTTGTCGAGTAAGTTGTTCAGTTTCTTAGCAAATAGGTTTGCATTGTCCATTTCTTCACCTTCCACAATACAAGCTTGGTAGAATAATAAGTGAACCATGTCTTCTAATGTTTGGTTTTCACCGTTTTCAGCATAAGATTTCATTATATTTTTTATTACGGGATGT
>NZ_JABUMP010000001.1:126139-164779 GCF_029169405.1 Wolbachia endosymbiont of Onchocerca gibsoni
GAGGAACATCCATTTCTTCTGTAACTTGAGTCTCAAGAACTTCTTGTTGCTCTTGAGCATTAGGTGGTTTGCTACTATGATTTTTTTTCTTTTTGCTTTTACACATTTCGCCCCCTTGTAATTATTGCTAATAGGCTTCTGTATTGAAGCCTATTCATTATTTATAATATTTTTTCTGTTGTCCATAGTATTTTTTTAGCTGGTAGCCGATAGTCCTTTTGGATTTTATCTTTTTAGGAAAAGATAGTAAAAGATGTAGTTAGAGTTCTAACGGTTGTGTAATGAGGTACTGCAACTATACTAATAGATAGTATCTATTTTATGATAATGTTCTTTTACTATACAGAAGTTTATTCTATAGTTAATTTATTGTTGAAGTTACTTATTTTTAATAGCCTACCTACGTACTTAAAATCCATAATTAGAACGTTATTGTTTGTCTGACAAGTTAATTGCTCTAATGAATATAGTCTTTTCTCTAAGAAGCTTTTTGTAAATTTTACCACCACGGTAGTTAAAAACTATTGGGGAACAGAAATTGCAACATAAACATATTATCAGCTCTCTATCAAAAATAAAAAAAAGACATAAGAAGTTGTAATCAAGAGCGATTTCCATGCTGTGTATAGCCTGTACAATTAATTCTAAAATCTTTAGTTTCTAAAACTTTTTCTTTTTGGTGTACTTGTTTAGTATTTTATCAAGGATAGGCAACGAGTCATAAAATGCATTACAAAATTGACATGCATTTTTTCACCTTTAGGTAAAAATTCAGAAATAGATATAGCNNAGTAGTATTTACATCAGTTATCGTTACTACATTAAAAAATCTCTAAAGTTTGTTTTCGGGAGTAACTGATATTTCTTAGCTTTAATCATCTAAAATTTCAGGCTCTTTATTTTCCTTTAATATTAAAACCCAGAAATGACGGCCTCAATTGTTTCTTGATTTTTGCTCTTCGTAAAATCTTAAATTTTTCAATACTTAAGTCTTGGAAATTGCTTTTATTCTTGTTGCTGTTTTCCCTTTTGGGATTTTTTGTGACATGATCTAACTAGGTAAATAATCCTACGTCATATTTTTCTCTATTAAAATGACGTAGCTAGTATATAGTGCCTAAATAGGAATCTTGTCGAGTAAGTTGTTCAGTTTCTTAGCAAATAGGTTTGCATTGTCCATTTCTTCACCTTCCACAATACAAGCTTGGTAGAATAATAAGTGAACCATGTCTTCTAATGTTTGGTTTTCACCGTTTTCAGCATAAGATTTCATTATATTTTTTATTACGGGATGTTTAGTGTTGATTTCAAGGACCTTTGGCGTGCGATAATTTAATTGTTTTTGTTCGCGCAAAAAACGCTCCATTCTAAGATCCATAGCACCCTCATCAATCGCTAAGCACACAGGACTATCAGTTAGTTTTTTAGAAATTTTTACGCTTTTTACTGAATTACCAAGAACTTTGGTGAAATATTGTAATATAGAATCTGTATTCTCTTCACTCTTTTTTTCATCTGATTTGTTTTCTTCATCTTTTTTTCTCGGAGAAAACTTATCTAGGTCGACGTCAGCACGAGTTACAGACTTAAATTTTTGATCTTTATATTCATGAACTACACTAGTCCAGAAATCATCTACTGGATCAACAAACAGAAGAACCTCTAATCCTTTACTGACAAACCCTTCGAGTTGTGGACTGTATTTCACAGAATCCAAACTGTTTCCTGTGAGGTAGTAAAGATACTCTTGCTCAGGCTTCATTCTGCTTATATAGTTGTCAATGCTGACTAGCTTATTATCGTCACTAGTGCTGTGGAATCTGCAAATTGAAAGCAGCGCTTCTCTCTCATCAGTTGGCATAGCTTCACAAAGACCCTCTTTTAATACCGCACCAAAGTTGGTCCAAAATTTTGTATATTCCTCTAAATTTTCTTTTGCCTTCTTACCAAGTTCAAATATCACTCGTTTAGTGAGAGATTTTTTAATTTGCTCAACAACACGGTTATTCTGTAGCGTTTCTCTGCTAATGTTAAGAGGTAAATCTGGAGAGTCAATGATTCCTTTCAGGAACCGTAAATACTGTGGTATAATCTGTACATTATCTTCAGTAATGAATACTTTATTTACATATAGCTTTACAGAGCAACGTCTGTCCGGGTGGAATAAATCGAAAGGTTTGATAGAGGGAATATAAAGTAAATTTGTGTATTCTATTACTCCTTCATTTTTGTTATGTAATATCATCCAAGGCTCACCGCCAACATGCGCAACACTACGAAAGAGATCGTTGTGCTCCTCTTGAGTAACATCATTTTTCGGCTTAGTCCAAATTGCGGACTTGCTATTTAATCTTTCACTTTTTCCTTCTTCATCTATAAACTCAACAGGGGAATTTATGTGGTCTGAGTAAGTAGTAACAACGTTTTCAATGCGAAACTTGTCCAAAAATTCGTTCTCTTCAGGACGTATAATTAGAGTAATTTTAGTTCCGCGGGTGATTTGATCATTCAATTTGCTGATCGAATATTTTCCATCTCCCTGAGATTTCCAGATCCAAGATTCCTCTTCTCCTGCTTTTCTAGATTCAACTATCACTTCTGAGGCAACCATAAAACTTGAATAAAAACCTACACCAAATTTTCCAATTAGCTCTACAGTTTGACTTGAATCTTTGCTATTTTTGATAGCCTCCAGAAATTTTTGTGTACCAGAACTAGCAATTGTGCCAAGGTTATCTATTAAATCCTGCCGGTTCATTCCAATACCGTTATCAGCTATATATAACTCATTCTTATCTTTATTAGTACTAATAATAATTTTTAACTCATCACTTGAATCTAGTAAGTTAGGATCTAGTTGAGATTCATAGCGTAGTTTGTCACATGCGTCTGATGCATTTGATATCAGTTCACGTAGGAAAATTTCTTTATTAGTATAGAGTGAATGAATTACTATATTTAGTACTTTTTCTATTTCAGCATCAAATTTTAAATTTTCAGTTTCTTGTACATTATGCACTTTGAACTCCATTATTAGTCTATTACTTAATGATCTAAGTATTATACCATGATCTTTCAAGGTCACACGCACCAAAATTAATGTAGCCACTATATATAATACTAGATAAATTAGATATCATAGTTGTGTAATCAAATATTTTTTAAGACTGTTAAAAGCTAATTATTTTTCACAACCTGTGTTATTTACTTTCTTCCTTTTAAGGAGTGTCGATAAAGTGTTATATTGGTTCTTAAAAGTTACCTGCTTTAGACTTTCCTTATGCTTTAGTTTTGGCTAAAAACTTTATTAAAGTTGAATTGTCTTATTCTATTGATGCTCATTCTCTACGCTAATTTTCAAGCTGAGACTTTATAATTGTATAATTAAAAAAGCTTATTAAGTTGGACATCGTATTTTTCGCCATTAATATTTAAGTTAATTGCATTAGTAACATTTGGAGAAGTTGTATCTTGTACTACAAATTTTGCTTTGTTCTTATGATTATTGCATATCTTACTAAGATTAAAAGCTTTATCCTGGTAATTAAAAGCTTTTTCTGATTCTAAATTAAACTTTTTCTATTTGTTTTTGTGAAAAAAACTCTGATCTATGTTTGTTTGTTGCATTTCATTATTTAATGTACTTTTTTAGCTGCTTCTTTCATGTTGTTAGTATTCTTCGCATCTTTTTCATCTCATCAAAAAGCCCTTCTTCTTTTTGATTTTCTTGTAATGCGATTTTATTCTTTTCATTTTGTTGCTCTCAAGCTCTCTTACTTATTATTAAATTTCTCTTTTTTGAGATTCTTACCTGTCTAATGAAAAACTAACATCATGCTTTAATAGGTTTTTTATCAGTTTGCATAGAAGTTTCAGAAATCTTTTTTTGTTCACTTTGCCTAAATTGTTTATCTTCTACAGCAGTTTTTAAGATTACTGGCTACTTCTTGAAACTCTGGATCATATTCGCAATCCTTCAACATTCGAGTTGTTGCGTGTCTGTTTGTGTAGAAGCTTTAGTAGTTTGTGTTGTTTACCTGATTTCTTACGATAACTTATCATTGCTACTAAATCTGCTTTTCTTATTTATAGCAGTATAGAGTTCTTGTTCCTTTTGTAAGGTAATTAACCTTATTTTTTAATAAAGCATCTTCTGAAAATACTAAAAAGCGTGTCTTAAATTTTGTTTCAATATCTTTTTGAGATGTATTCTTTAACTTTAGCCGTGCTTTATTTTCTTAATAGAGAGTATAAGACCCAGTGTATTAGTTCATCCAATAAATAGTATTTCTTAGGCTCATCAAAAGCGTTCCATTTATATTTTTTTATCAAAATGTTATTTACTTGTTAACCTAAAGTGCGTAACAATGTAGAAATGAAAAACAGCTCATTAGCAGTAGTGTTCGACTGGGATAATACCTTAGTTGATACCCAAGACAATATTTCTAGTGTCGTTAAGCATAACTTAGACTCAATGGAGTGTAGTAATAAAGGCGCTGATAGAAATTTTCATGAATTGATAAGGAAATATATGGTCAATTTGTTTGATAACCAGTGGGAAAAAGCAAATCAGATATGTCAAAGATACTTAAACAATGTACTATTGCAAAATATTACCCTGAACCAGGGAGTAGGGGAAATGCTTCAGAAGTTGAAAAGCCACAATATTTATCTAGCAATAGTTAGTAATAAGAAGAATATTAATTTACGTAAAGAAGTTGCCTATTTAAAATTAGACTCTTACTTTGAAAGAGTAGTGGGTTCATGTGATACTGCGGAGGATAAACCATCTGCAATCCCATTGCTATTTGCATTGGAGGAGAGTATTTTGCCTATAAGTAGAGAAAATGTATTTTTTGTTGGTGATAGCATCACAGATATTTTGTGTGCACAAAACGCCAATTGTTCACCAATTATATATGGCCAATCAATAAGTGGCTACGAAGATTTGTTGTGTTTTCAACATTTTGATAAACTTACAGACTTCATAATAAAGTATTTAAAAGATAGATGATGATGATGAACTCTGTTATAGAGATTGCCAGTATACAAAGGCGCTTTTGCGCGTATTTATTAGATGTAGTAATTTTGCTAGTTCCAACCTTATTGATTGTCCTTTTACTAAAGGATTTTCCGTTAATTCTATATTTACTGTATATATGTATGAATTGCAGTTACTTTACATATTTTATATCTTCAGCAACTCAAGCAACTCCTGGTCAGCAGTTAATGAACATACATACCATTAGTTTAGATGGTTCTAAAATAGATTTGAGTTTAGCATTTGATAAAAGTGTCTCTCAGTTTTTTCTTCCTCTATTGAACAACATAATAATTATTCTCATCGATCTTTTTCAAGATCAGGAAGCGTTAGTAAACGCCTTAAACTTACTGGAAGTAATTATAATACTGCTTACTTTTTGCTGGTATTTTATAGCTTGCTTCTCTAAGAAGAAGCAGACATGTCATGATATGCTATTTGGTACAATTGTTGTGAAAGGAAATATTAAATGAATTGGTATGACCTCTTTCTATTATTATATAAATAATATCAGTAAAATAAATTAAAAGAAGTAGTAAAGTGTTTGATGAGTAAATTACTAACCAGTGAATTGAGTTTTGTAGATTAGTGAAGTCAGTATTTTTTACATTACAATTTTCAAGGAGAATGGAATTAATAAACTTGTAGAAAAGATGTAAAGTAAGCTTAGCGAAGAATTTGAGTATATAAATTAGCTGACAAAAAGGATTTTATTAACTTAATCTTACTAGAAGAACTATTGAAAAATGGGGGAAGAATACTTGCATTGAATTGAAGAGCAGATTAACCTTATTGAGCTTATAGTTGAGAACTACCTAAAGATATAAGTTTAAAATGTTTAAAAAAATAGTATTTACTTTAACTATACCATGTTTACTTTTTTTTTCATTAGGGTTATGGCAATTATTTAGGTTGTACTGGAAAAGTAACATTATCAAAAATATGAATCTTCCAGTTGTTCATCTATTGTTCAGTGAAAATCTTACAAAGTTTAACTATAGACATATTGAGATTGATGGAGTTTTAAGTGATATAGATCTATATGTTTTTGCAGGGCAACGCAGCTATCACGTGCTATCTCCTATGTTGCTTACTACTGGACATTATATGTTAGTGAATAAAGGGATGATCAATGAAAGAAAGAAGGAAAAAACAAAAATCGAAAAAGTAACTGTAAGTGGGGTTTTATATTGTGATAGCAGTAAAAGCAAAAGTTGGTTAATCAAAAATGATACTGCTTTGAACATTTGGTTTACCTTAAATACGGAAGAAATCTCCAATGAACTTGGCATTAAGCTAGAGAAGTGTATGCTATGGCAAAAAGGTTTTGGCGATAAATTAATAATACAGCCAATAAAACATTTAGAATATGCAGTAACTTGGTTTATACTTTTCTTGGTTTGGTTGATTATATGTATAGTTTATTATGGACAAAGTAAATGTCATCTGAGTAATTGATACATGTGTACATGTATTGCGATTTACAGGTAATTTATGGATAAGTGGGTATTATCTAACTATTGGAAAAGGCAAAAAAGCCTAACATAGTATATAGATAGTTGTTTACTTTCTAATCCTGCAGAACAGAGTGTTTTCTACTGTCTTTGAATGACTTATAAGCTCATTTTTAATTTATGTAGGTGTAAAAACTTAAAAATTTTTTGAAGATACATGAGGTACGCATAGTGCAAAAATTGAACATAAGATGCCTGACTATATAATATTACTTTTGTCGTTTGGTCTACACGAGAATTAAAAATAGCTAAATAACTCTATTATAGGAGAGAGTTGGCAAAGTTTGTCAAGTAAAGTAGTTTATTATTTGCCTGTTTTTAAATTGAAATGTTCATGTAATTGTGAAAAAAAGCAATTTATTATAACATTTATGGTAGGAATGATCAATAAATATCTAAATTTATTAAAAAACTTTACTATTATTCAACTAAAATTTGAGAACTTCAATATTTTATCTGTATTAGGTAAAACTAAGTTTATTAGTACTATTGCTTTTCTTATAGAGAAGATTTTCTTATTTTTTCCTTGCTTCCGTTTTCGCTTTTAACGATCTTTTTTCCATTTAGTATATCTTTGATTTGATCTCCAGTTAAAGTCTCAAACTCTAGCATGTTTTCAGCAATAAGTTCCAGGTCTTTATGGTATTTGGTTAAGATATCTTTTGCCTTTTCATAACATAAAGATACAATTCTTTTTACTTCTTCATCTATAAGCTTCAGGGTATCTTCGGAAATTATATCGGAACCATATACATTATTTTGTTCACGGTTGTGATATATGGGTCCTATTTTATCACTCATTCCCCATTTTGTTACCATAGCACGTGACAAATCAGATGCTTGTTTTATATCTGAAGATGCACCGCTTGTGACTTTATCATAGCCAAAGACCAACTCTTCTGCGACTCTTCCACCCATAGCAACTGTAATATCTGCTATCATCTTTTCTCTTGTATGAGATACTCTGTCTGTTTCTGGTAGTCTCATAACCAAACCTAAGGCTCTACCTCTTGGAATAATAGTTGCTTTGTGTATCGGATCAGAAGCAGCCATGTTAACGGCAATTATTACATGACCAGCTTCGTGGTACGCAGTAAGCTTTCTCTCCTCTTCTGTCATAACTAAGGATCGCCTCTCCACGCCCATCATTACTTTATCACGTGCATATTCAAAATCATCCATGGTAACAATTTTCTTATTTCTTCTTGCAGCAATAAGCGCAGATTCGTTCACTAAATTTGCCAAATCAGCTCCTGAAAAACCAGGTGTTCCCCTTGCAACTGTTTTTACATTTACATCTGGTGCTGTTGATATCTTTTTTATATGAGTATTTAATATTTTTTCACGCCCATTTATATCAGGTAAAGAAATAGTAATCTGCCGGTCAAAACGACCAGGTCTAAGTAATGCTGGGTCTAAAACGTCAGGACGATTAGTTGCAGCAACTATTATCACACCTTCGTTGGATTCAAAACCATCCATTTCAACTAACAGCTGATTTAATGTTTGTTCTCTTTCATCATTGCCACCGCCAAGGCCGATACCACGATGTCTGCCTACTGCATCTATTTCATCTATAAAGATTATACAAGGAGCATTTTTTTTTCCTTGATCAAACATGTCACGGACACGGCTTGCGCCGACGCCAACAAACATCTCAACAAAGTCAGATCCAGAAATACTAAAGAATGGTACATTAGCTTCACCTGCAATTGCACGAGCGAGTAAAGTTTTACCGGTTCCAGGGGAACCAATTAAAAGGCAACCTTTTGGTATTTTTCCGCCTAATACCTGAAATTTTTGCCTTTGTTTAAGGAAATCAACAATTTCTACTAGCTCTTCTTTTGCTTCATCAATTCCAGCAACATCGTCAAATGTCACTTTTTTCCCGCTAGTCATAAGCCTAGCTTTTGATTTGCCAAAGCTTATGGTCCTGTTACCTCCTGCTTGTGTTTGTTTTAAAAGAAAGAGTAGTAACCCGATAAAGATAAATGTTGGAATCCATTGAATGAGTAATCCGCCAATGATACTCATTGCAGAATCTCCAGTTGAAAAGGAGAATTTCACTTTTCTATCATGCAAGCTTTTTATTAGATCACTGTATATAATACTACTTGAATTAAAGCTTAATCCATCTTTGAACTTACCTTCAATGCTCTGGTTTTTTATGATAACATTTTCTATATCATTGTCTTCCAGTCTGATTAAAAATTCTGAAAAAGGTATAGTTATTTTATTTTTACTTATATTTCCACTGAATTGAATATAGGCAACCGAGACAAGTACAACTATTACTAACCAAATCAATAAGCCTTCTAGAAACTTTTTCATTATTGTTTTTAACTAGATATCAATTAAGCTTACCAGATTTTGTTTTATTATACTATTAACAATGAATTGAATCTTACCGTTATTAACATTTTCTTCATCATAATTTATATAGGGATAAGCAATTATCTTTCCATCTTTTTGTATCACGGGTAAGGAATAAAAAACTTCAAAGCAGCAATTATAATTCTTTAAAAATTTAGGAATCTTTTGTGTTTTCTTTAGTGGGGTGATGGTTACTGAACACTCCTGATTTTTAAGTATCGTGCAGCTAAATCTGTTATCCCATTTAATGGAGCCATTTAATGGCAGACTTACAGATAATTCTTGTATCCTTGATGATTCTCTGATTATCAATATGTTTTCTCTATATTTCTTTATTTTACATTCGGAAAGCATACAATGAACGTCAGTGTCTTTTTGCAATATTTTATTAAATATTGCTATAAGACTGTTGTATCTTGGTTTATAATGTTTGTTACTGAGTGCCATTATGGAGTAAAGAAGAAGTCTTAGAGCTATTTCCTCTGGCAATTTATAAAATTCACTTAGTCTGATTTCAATATACCCGAGATTGTGAATATTAACACAGTCATTAAAAGCAAGGCGAGTATAATAAACCAGCGCTTTTACAGCTCTTTTTATATGAAAAGCAGTGAGACATATTCGCTTTGTTAAAATCTTCTGGTTATCACTTGCTTTAAGCAAGTTACGATATAATATACGCCTGTATGTCGAATTCTGATTACTTTTATCTTCAATCCATTTTAACTGATGGAGGTTTGCGTATCTCTCTACTTCACTACGGCTAAAATTTAAAAGTGGTCTCAATATGTGAATGCCATTAAAAGAAGATTTCCAATCCATGGATGATAATCCGTCTATACCGCTACCGCGTTCAAGTCTGAGTAAGAATGTTTCTGCTTGATCATCTTTGTGGTGAGCAATAAGAAGGTATTTAATACCGTGATTTTTACACCATTCTGTTAGCAGCTTGTATCGTGCTTTTCGTGCTTGTAACTGGATGTTACCTTTGACGCTTTGATTTTCCCATTTCAATATAAATGAATCCTTTACTCCAAGTTTTTTTGTGTAATTTAGAACAAACTCTGCTTCTTCCTTAGAACCTGAACGTAACCCATGGTTTACTGTTAATGCTACAGGGAGTGAATATTGTCTTTTTTTTGTCCAACTAACCATTAAATGTAACAAACTTACACTGTCAACACCACCTGATACTGCAACTGCAATTTTGTTATCATCGGTAATAAAACTTTTAATTACATTTTGAAATAATGACTCTAATTCCACTAATTTCATTTGTATTTCTTGCATGATTTATTTTATTAAGTCAATTGTGCAGTAAATAAGATTTACTGGATTCTAACCCCATGCTAATATGTTCCTTTGTGTAATTCTTCCTTCTCTTATAACCTTTAATACTCCTTTTTTAGAACTACTGAGTTTATCTTGCTCTATTGTAATCCCAGTCTCTCCTCAATACTGGGATTAGCTTTTAAGGCAAGAAAACTATTTCTTTGCTTCAGAAAATAAAAATTCTACCCTACGATTCTTAGCGTGCTGTTTTTCATACTTAGAATTCTTAGAGTTATCTTGTACATAAACTAAAGGCTCAGCTTCACCTTTAGAGGCAGTTTTTATTCTATCTTCTAAGTAAGGTGCACAGCTAACCATGAATTTTTTAGCTGCGTTTGCCCTTCTTTCACCTAATGCAATATTGTATTCATAGGAACCACGATTATCAGTATGACCAATTACAGTAACCTTTATATCAGGATTATTTTGTAATACTTCTATTACATCAAGCAGCACATCTGCGCCTGCTTCAATAATATTAGATTTATCGTAATCAAAGAAAACTCTTTTTTCACTCATCTGTTTAGTAACAAAATTTATTCTGTTTATTGCAGTTACTTCTTTCTTACTGCAAGAGCTTGCACCAGTAAGCAGCAAACAAAAAGAACATATCATAACCAATCTATTCCACATTGCTGAACCTCCATAAATTTTTAAATAATACATGGCTTTAAATTTTACTAATTGATGATCTCTCTATATTGTAATATAGTCAAGAAAAATAAAACACAAATACTTTTCTATAATCTTGCAGTAATTCTCTAATAAGAAGATGCTGGATTTGATAGAAGAATCTAGTAAAGGCATGGTATACGCGATTTTTTGTTGTACTTTGAGTAAATATGCTTTTAACTTTATTGTTAATCTATTACGATGTTAAACAGATTTTTTCTAAAAAATGAACAAATATGAAATATTGTAAGTTCTTAAAGGAAGTATTGTATAGGGTAGGGAATATCGAGAATACACTAAAAGTGCTAAGTCAAAGTCAATTGAATGTAGAAGATAAAATTGAACAAATGGGTCTCCTAGAAGAAATTAGACATGAAATTATTTCTCACGGCATAATAAAAGAGTTATTAATAAAAGCAGGTGCTTTTGATAGTGAAAAGAGTGCTAACAATTGGCAACTGAAGTTAGTAGAAAGAATGCATAAAAATAGCGGTGCTATCTCCATTGATTTAGTAAGGTCCTTATCTAAGGCTAAAGTTGAGTGCCAGAGTTTATGGAGGCTATCTAAATATGAAACTGGTAACTTAGGGAAATTAAAAAAATGTTTTGCTGATTTAATTAGACTCATTCGTGAAGTAGCTTCTATAAAGTCGCAGCAGTTAAAGTGTTTGAAATATGATTCATTACTTGCTGACTATGACTTTGATATTACAGAGAGGAATATAAGGGAAATATTTCCTAAAGTAGGCAAGTTTTTTAGCAAAAATGTAGACAAAATAATTGAAAAGCAGAAGAGAGATAAAATTATTAATATACATAAAGTTGCTGCTCGGAAGCAAATTGAACTTGGCTCATTATGTTTACAGCAAATGGGTGGTACATTATGCCATACCTCTTATTATGGTCCTATAGATTATAACGAGTCTGATTTTTGTTGCGGTTTGTTTTTACTTTTACGACATAGCGGTTATGAAATTTATCAAAAGTGTTTAGCACAAAATTCTGTAAATAACTTTATTGCCAAGCATGTTATATATGAANCTCAAGGGTTATTTATGGAGAGAATGATTGGAACATCTAGAGAATTTATTGAGTTTATTCAACCATACATAAAAGAAAAATTTGCTATAAGAGGTAAGATTAATGCAAAAGCCAGTAGCATTGAGAATTTATATTTGATTTTCAATAAAATAAATCTTTCTTCCTCTTTAAAAAATGCAGATGAATTTAGTCTGTTAGCTCACATTATGCTAAGAACTAAATTAGAACAGAATATGATAAATGGTACGTTAGAGGTAGAAGATCTGCATGATGCATGGTTAGAAGGCATGAAGCACTATAAAATTCCGGTAGAAGCTGAAAATGAACTAGATACTTATTTTCAAGATGAATGTTGGGCAAGTGGAATTATGGGATATTTCCCTATTAAAGTTATGGCTTTAATTGCTGCTGCACAGATTTTTTCTTTTATTAAAAAAAATCATTATGAAATTCTAGGTGCTATAATAAAGGGGGATTTTAGTTTACTCATTAAGTGGTTATCTAAAAATATGTATAGTACAAAATATAGTTCTTCAGATCTACTAAAAAAAGTAACAGGTAAGTGGTTAGATGTTGAATGTTGTATTAGCTACTTGTCTGAAAAGTATAATTTACCTCAATAATAATGGTTTTTTGAATTTTATATGAAACTTTTTCAGAAATTGACCAGGGAGTTTTGTAGTCTTTTCACTTTCAAAGGGTTATTTGCTAGCGATATTGCTATAGATCTTGGTACTGCAAATACTGTAGTTTATCAGAAAAATCAAGGGATAGTAATTGATGAGCCTTCAGTTGTAGCAAGAATAAAGGAAAAGGGAAGTTATGTTCCTTACGCCTTTGGTAAGAAGGCTAAGATGATGTTAGGAAAAACTCCAGGGGAAATAGAGGCAATCAGGCCATTAAAAGATGGCGTCATTGCTGACTTTAGAAGTGCAGAAGAAATGCTAAAGTATTTCATACGTAGTGCAAATACAAAACTTACTGTTAATAGGCCTGACATTATAATATGTGTTCCATCTGGATCCACTCCAGTTGAAAGGCGTGCTATACAGGATACAGCAGAGAGTGCAGGTGCAAATGAAGTGTTTTTAATTGAAGAGCCAATGGCTGCAGCAATTGGAGCTGGTCTTCCAGTTACCGAGCCTGAAGGTTCTATGGTTGTTGACATAGGGGGTGGTACAACTGAAGTTGCAATTATTTCTTTAGGCGGGATTGTTTATTCGCGTTCTGCCAGAGTGGGTGGTGATATTATGGATGAAGCAATAAAGTCATACGTTCGTGAAAATCATAAGTTGTTGATTGGTGAAACAACAGCTGAAAAAATTAAGAAAAGCGTAGGTTCAGCTAGTTTACCAAGTGAAAATAATAAAGAAGGAATGATGGTAAAAGGCAGAGATTTAGTGAGCGGTATGCCAAAAGAGGTGCTTTTATCAGAATATCAGGTTGCAGAAAGTTTAACAGAGTCTGTACATCAAATAATCTCTGCCATTAGGACAGCATTAGAGAGTACTCCTCCTGAGCTTTCTTCTGATATAGTTGATAAGGGGATAGTTTTATCTGGTGGTGGCGGGTTGTTACGCAATTTAGGTAAAGTTATTAGTCAAATAACGAAACTGCCAGTACGTGTTGCAGATGATCCGCTTTGCTGTGTTGCCCTAGGTAGCGGTAAAGTACTCGAAAACATGGATTATTTCAGTCATGTTTTGTTTAAACAAGATTGATATTTGATATTGGTTGTCGGCATTTTTTAATTTTAAGGTTCTCAGGAAATATTTCTCGTTGTAAAGCTATATATAAATTGCACTAATTTTTTCAATTTTCATATTGTTCTATATTATATCTATAGCTAAAATGTCTAGATTTACTTATAATTCAATAAGCATAAAACTTGTAGTTTTGCTTATTGCTTGTTAGTAAAGTCTGTGCTGAGAACTAGGCAATATAGGAAAATTTGATCTATGTTAGCTATATTTAGTAAATTTAGGTAGCTGTGCTAAAGGAATTTAAGATTGAGCCTTTGTTAAGAGGTAAAGTTCCACAGCAAATTAAAGCTGTGATTGCAATGTCTGGTGGAGTTGATAGCTCTGTTGTTGCAGTGTTGCTACATCATCTTGGATACCAAGTGATAGGTATAACTCTTCGTCTATATGGTGGTGATGGTAATGTAAGAAAAGGTGCTTGCTGTACTGGACAAGATATTTATGATGCAAAAAGTGTAGCTGAGAGCACTGGCTTTCCTCATTATGTTTTAAACTACGAAGAAACATTTAGAGAAGAAGTAATAGAAGATTTTGTAAATACCTATATGCGTGGAGAAACTCCTATACCATGTGTAAAGTGTAATCAAACAGTGAAATTTCGTGATCTATTACGGGTTACAAAAAATCTTGGTGCAGATGTGTTAGTTACAGGACATTATGTGAGAAGAATAGAAAAAGATGGCAAAATAATGTTATATAAAAGCATTGATAAAAGTAAAGACCAAAGTTATTTTCTGTTTGCTACGACAGAAGAGCAACTGAAGCTTTTGAGATTTCCTCTTGGTGGGTTCTATAAATGTGATGTAAGAAAATTAGCGAAGTATTTTGGTTTACGAATTTCTGAANAGCCAGATAGTCAAGATATATGCTTCGTTTCCAAAAGCTATAGCAAAACTATAGCTAAGCTAGCTCCACAATCTATGCAAAAAGGCAAGATTATGGATGTAAATGGGAAAGTACTAGGGGACCATAATGGTATAGTAAATTTCACAGTTGGTCAAAGAAAAGGCTTGGGTGTTTCATACAATGAACCTCTTTATGTGATAAAAATTAATACGGAAAGTAATGAAGTTGTAGTGGGCCCGGTCGAAGCACTAATACAAAGAAAAGTATTGATTAAGGAGTTAAATTGGTTAGAACAGCCAAGGAAGGGTATGAAAGTAACTGTGAAACTTAGATCATCACATGCGGGAAGTTTAGCAGCGATATATCCAATTGAAGAACAGAATAAAGCTTGTGTCATTTTAAACAATGATTACTTTGGTATTAGTCCAGGTCAAGCTTGTGTAGTATATAAAAATGAACAAGTTATCGGTGGTGGATGGATATGCTCCCTTATCTAAAAGATTTTATGGTGCTAGAGGTGCACAAACTAGTAAAATTGAGTAAAATTCCTTGTGTATCTAAGGTCTACTATGCCTTTTTTCTTACCTTTTACTTTTCTACTCTCATCGTAGCCTTTAGCTTTTCTGCTGTTTTAACATTGACTTTTACTTATACGAGGGTTGAATATTCATTTTTTCCTGTTTTCTTTTAAATTATGTTTGAAAATTCATAATTTAATTTTTCAGGGGTTCCTGCTTTTTTCATTCCCTAAATTATTAGCCTATTACTTTAAAAAGTAAATACTCAGCTTTAAATATCATTATGATATTTTACTTAAAATAAATCTATGTTTGCATAGTAGGTTTATATACACTATTATTATAGCTAGTTTTATGGTAACCAAGTATGGTAAAGTTATTTGCATTATTGGTAACATTTTACTCGAATATATCAATTGCTTCTGTTCCTACTTCTTGGCAATTTGGGTTTCCTACACCTGCAACTGAGATAATGGAGACTGTAGTTAAGTCGCATTCGTTTGTAATGAGTATAATGGTTGGAATAATGCTTTTTGTATGGGCGCTGCTTGTTTATGTAATATTTCGCTTTCGCAAAAGCAAAATAACAAATATAAGTCGAACGAATCATAACATCATTTTAGAAATTATCTGGTTTGTTATACCAACGATTATTGTTGGTGTATTGGCTTTTAAAAATGCTCAATTAGTTAAACTGCAAGAAAAGATACCAAAGTCTGATATGACACTAAAAGTTATTGGCCACCAGTGGTATTGGAGCTATCAGTATCCAGAACATCAAGGTATATCATTTGATAGCTACATTAAGGGAACAGATGATTTTACCGAAGAAGATTTGAGATTGTTTTCTGTTGATAATAATGTTGTTTTGCCTATTAGTACTAATATTCGTTTACAGGTTACTGCAGGGGATGTAATACATAGCTGGGGAGTACCAGCTTTCGGTGTAAAAATTGATGCAATACCAGGTAGACTAAATGAGGCGTGGTTCAATATCAAAAAACCTGGTGTTTACTATGGTCAATGTTATGAGTTGTGCGGTCAAGGTCATGGTTTTATGCCAATTGTTGTTAAGGCAGTGAGTAAGGAAGATTTTAATGAGTGGATTGAAAGTAAAAAATTAGTAAGTTAGGTTTGGAGTATAGGTATGAGTGATATATCAAAGGGTATAAGACGGTGGTTATTTTCTACTAATCATAAAGATATAGGCACATTATACATTGTTTTTTCCATATTAGCTGGAATCGTTGGTGGATTGTTGTCAATAGCTATTCGTACTCAGCTAATGCATATTAATATATTAAATAGTAACTACCAGTTATATAACGTAATAGTTACAGGACATGCAGTAATAATGGTATTTTTTATGATAATGCCAGCTCTGATGGGAGGATTTGGTAATTGGTTTGTACCTCTTATGATTGGTTCACCAGATATGGCATTTCCTCGTATGAATAATTTAAGCTTTTGGTTATTAGTGTCATCTTTTGTTCTACTTATTCTTTCGGTGTTTGCTGGTGAAGGCCCTGGAACAGGATGGACTTTATACCCACCTTTGTCGCAAATCATGTTCCACCCAGGTGCAGGGGTTGACCTTGCTATATTTGCACTTCATGTCGCTGGTATCTCCTCAATTGTTGGAGCAATTAACTTTATAGTCACTATATTCAATATGCGTGCAAAAGGCATGTCATTAACCAAGATGCCACTATTTGTTTGGTCTATTTTATTGACGTCGTTTATGTTAATTGTTGCTTTACCTGTACTTGCTGGTGCTATAACTATGCTACTTGCTGATCGTAATATTGGCACTTCCTTTTTTGATCCTGCTGGTGGTGGTGATCCTGTATTATTTCAACATCTATTTTGGTTTTTTGGTCATCCAGAAGTTTATATCATTATTTTTCCTGCATTTGGCATCATAAGTCAAGTTGTGTCAACTTTTTCTCGTAGACCAGTGTTTGGTTATATGGGGATGGTTTATGCTATGATAGGTATAGCAACATTTGGCTTTATAGTCTGGGCTCACCATATGTTCACTGTTGGACTTAGTGAAGATGCTATTATATTTTTTAGTACTGGCACAATTTTCATTGGTGTTATAACTGGTGTCAAAGTCTTTAGCTGGATTGCAACTATGTGGGGCGGAGCAGTTGAGTTTAAAACTCCTATGCTGTTTGCACTAGGTTTCATTTTCATGTTTGTTATCGGTGGTGTAACTGGGGTAATTTCATCTCAAGGTGGAGTGGATAGATTATTACACGACACATATTATATTGTTGCTCACTTCCATTATGTTATGTCGATAGCTGTATTGTTTGGAGCCTTTGCTGGCTTTTATTATTGGATAGGCAAAATGTCTGGTAAGCAGTATAATGAATGCCTAGGAAAAATACACTTTTGGTTTACTTTTATTAGTACTAATATCACATTTTTGCCTCAGCATTTCTTAGGGTTAGCTGGTATGCCAAGACGTATACCTGATTACCCTGATGCATTTATTCTTTGGAATTATGTATCCTCAGTTGGTTCATATATGTCCTTTATTTCAGTTATACTTTTTGTGTTTATAGTTATACATCTATTCAAATGGGGTAAAAAAGTTGAGAATAACCCTTGGGGAGGTGATACCTTAGAGTGGACAGTATCTTCACCGCCACCTTTTCACACTTTTGAAAAACCGCCAGTAATAAAATAGGATGCATACAAGTGCTTTGTTAAATGTTGAATCAACAATACTGGATTTTTGGCTCTTGCTGAAGCCAAAGATAATATACCTTGTAGTATTTACTGCAGTTGCTGGAATGGTTGCTGCACCAGGTAATATACATCCTTTTCTTGCGCTGATATCTATTATATGTATTGCTCTTGGCTCAGGATCTGCAGGTGCCATAAATATGTGGTATGATAGGGATATAGATCTGCTTATGAAAAGGACACAAGATCGTCCTATACCTTCAGGTAGAGTCTCTGCGGAGAGTGCTCTTGAATTTGGTATAATTCTTGGAGTATTGTCAGTATTTATTATGGCAATAGCAGTGAATTATATTTCTGCTGCTTTGCTTGCAATTGGTATATTGTTTTACGTTTTTATATATACGATTTGGCTTAAAAGACGCACTCCACAAAATATCGTTGTCGGTGGTGTATCAGGTGCTTTCCCTCCAATGATTGGTTGGGCAGCCGTGACTAACTCTGTAAGTTGGGAAAGTTTTATATTATTTTTGATAATTTTCATGTGGACTCCACCACATTTTTGGGCTCTATCTCTGAATAAGTCTGAGGAATATGTGAAAGTGTCAATCCCAATGTTTAATATTGTTTACGGCTCAGAGAAAACAAGAAAACGTATATTGATCTATAGTATATTGCTAGTGTTAACCAGCTTACTTCCATCACTATTTTTGAAAAAGGTTTTACTTTACCTAACTATAGCAATTCTTGAGGGTTGTGTTTTTATTTGGTATGCTATATCTATTATTAGATTTAAAAGTCATAGCTCACAGAGAAAAATGTTTTCTTATTCAATTTCTTACCTATTTTCTCTGTTTGCTAGTATTATTTTTTGTTCCGTTGATTGGTTTTAGCTATGAAGGAACAGCAGAAACACAAAAACTACTTTTTACTTTCTCTCCTGGTAGTGCTCATTGTTGTGCTTTTTTTTGTTTCTATAATAAAATTTAAAGGTACAGCTTAAATTACCTTGTCCTGTAAGTTTCATTAAAATTGTGCTTTCATAGAAGCAGCTATATACTTTATTAGTTTATATAGTTAAAAATGAATAAGAAGGAAGTAACAATATATACAGATGGAGCATGTTCTGGTAATCCAGGAACAGGAGGATGGGCAGTAATAGTATTATTTAAAGGACATAGAAAGGATATTTATGGTAGAGAGAAAAATACTACAAATAATAAAATGGAATTAACAGCTGTGATCAATGGACTGAGGGCATTGAAATTTCCTTGTAATATCAATTTGTATACAGATAGCCTTTATGTTAAACGTGGTATAACAGAATGGATAAATAAGTGGAAAACAAACGGTTGGAAGACAAGTAATAAAAAGTCAGTAAAGAACGTAGAATTATGGAAAGAGTTAGATAATGCTGCCTCACAACACGAGATTAATTGGAAATGGGTTAAAGCGCATAGTTGTAACAAGCACAACGAGGAGGCTGATAATTTAGCAAGAAAAGCAATAATCGATGCTTAAGAAAATCACTATATTATTTTCTATAGTTTTGTTATTTGTATTTTGCTTTTTTATTTTGTTTAAAAGTAGAGATCCTTTAGAAATCAATGCTAATTATATTAATTTTTATATAAAAAAGAAGATATTAAGAACGTTTGCTNNNAATGCAAATATTAATATGGGGAATATTTCACTTATATGGCAGAAAGGCAGCAAAGATCCATGTCTAGTTATTACGGATTTTAAAGTAGCAAATCCTAATTTTGCTATAAAAATTTCCAACTTTTCTATACATTTTAAGTTAAGCTCCTTGCTTAAGACTAATATACAATTTTCTCAGGTTTTGGCTGATAAAGTATATGTAGATATTTGGCCTATCACTGTCATTCCAACGCGTAACTCTAGAATCCAAGAAAAAAAAGAATGGATCTCAGTACCAGTTGCTTGGATGACAACAGACTGGACTGCTAATAATAAGAAAAAAGCTGGCTTCAAAGAGGTTGATTTTAATTTTCAAAATTCTTTGAAAGTGATGAGGAAGTTATTTTTTAACTTAAGTGCAGATTCAAAGATTGAAATTACTAATATTGCCATCAGTAAAGATATAAAAAATGAATTTTTTATTAATAAAATGTATGTAGGGAAGGGAAAGGATTTTGATGTTTTGGATATCTATGTCCATACAAAAGATAAAAGAGGGGTTTTGGATGATTTATCTATTGTGATAAAAAATCGCAATGGTTTATTAAATGTGAGTGGGACATTCTATGACTTGAAATTGGAATTATTAAATAAGTTTCTTACATTAGTTAAAAATTACAGTTTGGGCAAAGACATAGGCTTCAAAGGAAACTTTTCAATGAAGATCAACGGAAAGGATGAAGTTGTAGACGGAAATGTATATATATTGGATACAGGAAACCGTTTAAATGAAGACTTATCCATAGCTAACGTAAATATAAATTTAACATATGCTAATGGAATCATTAATGTGAAGAATTTCCATTTTAATTTATATGATATATATATATCTTTAATGGGTAAGATGAACTTTAGTACAAGTAATGCTCTGCTTAGGGTTAATATCAGTAAATTTGCTGCAAGGGATTTATGTACCTATGTACCAGATGGTATAGTAAATAGTAAATTTAAAAAATGGTATTGTCGTAATATTGATGGGTATATTGTGAATACAGTTATAAGTTTTAACGGCAAAGTCAATAACTTAATTAATAATAATCTATCAGATGTTGTGGTTGTTGCTGATATAGAGAACGGTAGTATAAAATTTGATGAAGGCTCTAAACAAGTAAAGGAATTAAACGGTGACTTAGCTCTCAGAAATAACAATCTTAAAATTACTGTAAATAGTGCTAAGTTTCAGAATTTTACTATTGATGATGGTTACGTTGAAATGGATTCTCTCAATAAAGAAGATTCAGTTCTTGTTATTAATGGCAAAGCTGTGAGTGATGCTTATGGGTTATATGAGCATATCAAATTCAAGCTAGATGATATTATTAAAGTTACAAAGGATAAGATAGATGGAAAGGCAAAATCTGTATTCAATTTCCGTGTTTTTAATTTGAACGCTGATGACAAAAAAGCAGACTTTTCAGCCAACTTCTATTCTAAAATTGACAATTTAGTTATCTGTGATGTAAGTCTTGGTAAGTATGATGTTAAGCTTGATTTTGGTAAAGATTTCATTAATTTACGTGGAAATGGTATGGTAAATAATACACAGCTAGTATTTGATCTAAAAAGTAGCAACAAAAATAGAAGTTTTACCTGGAATTTAACTGGAGATTTACCTGCTAAAATACTTAATTTTGGTGGTGGCTATGTCAATACAAACATAGAGTCAGTGATAAATCAAGATAAGACTGGGTATATTAATGGTAACGTGGATTTATCAGAGCTTGAATCGCATTTAAGCTACTTAGGGCGAAAAAATCATTTTGAGGATCACAATAAAATTTTATTTTCTACAAGGTTAAAAGGAGCAGGTGAGTTACTAATAGATAAATTAGATGTCATAGGAAGTGGCTTAGATATAAAATTTAGCGGAAAATTAGAAAATGGGAATTTATATCTAAACTCTAGCAACTTCAAATTACCAAATAATAACTTTAGTGTAGAGATTGAATTAGGTAAAGGGAAAAATATCATAACTATCTATGGTGAGAAAATGAACTTGGGTGATATCTTGGATTTGCTTGGCAAAGATAGTAATGGATTAAGCAGTGACATAGAAGTTGGTATGGATATTGATAACGTAGTTATGAAAGAAGATATCATTATTAAAAATGTTAAGCTGAATTTAACTTGTACTAAAGGTGATTGCAGTGGAAGTCGATTTACAGGACAGTTTTTGAAAGATAATAGTAATATCCTAGCGGAGTATAGTGGAATAGGTCTTGAAATATATACGGATAATTCAGGCATACTTTTGCGTTCTTTAGGCATTAGTAAATCAATTAAAAATGGCAAATTATCTTTTTATCTATCTCCTCAGAGAAAGAGTGGAGACCATTATGGTATGTTATCCATTAGTAATTTCTACGTCAAAGATGCTCCACTACTTACTACTTTGTTGTCGATGTCTTCATTACCTGGTATTGTGAACGTCATAAAGAATGAAGGTGTATATTTCGATAGGTGTAACGTACCTTTTTCATACAAAGATGGTACTATTGAGATTGAAGAGTCCTGGCTTGAAGGAGCAGAATTAGGCATTAGCACCAGTGGTAAATTCGATATTAAAGATCATAAGTTTCAGGTTGAAGGACAAGTAATACCAGCGTACTCAATTAATAAATCCCTATTAAAAATTCCTATAATTGGAAAACTTCTTACTGGTGGAAAAAGTAGAGGAATTATTTCAATAGACTATAAAGCAAGTGGTGATGATAAAAATAGTAACGTATCTGTTAACCCTATCTTTTCGTTAACTCCAAGCCTATTTAAGAGATTGTTGGAAGTGTTTGATCGTGCTATGACAAAAACTAACGAGGCTATCACCAGAGGCATAAAAGGCAGTCTAAAAAGGAAATTCACCTTCTAGGGTTATGAGACTAAAAAAGGGAAAAACTTAATTTAAAAATGTTATTCTGTTATTAAAATACAGATAATAGAATAGACTATATACTCTACTTGAGTACTCACATACGCTATAAAAAGAAGTATTTAAGCTCTATTTTTTGTTTTCCATTAAGTATTACTCTTTGTCTTCTTTTCAATATACCTACACCCTATAATGGATAGCTCGTACAGAATCAACATTGGTACTGCGAGCCCTACTTGGCTTAATACATCAGGTGGAGTTAGAACTGCAGCAATAATAAAAATTACCACTATTGCAATTCTGCGCTTATTTGATAAGCTTTGCGCGGTAAGTAATCCAACCCTAACCATTAATGTGAGTATGACTGGGATTTGAAATGCAGTGCCAAATGCGAACATGAATTGGAGAACAAGGTCTAAATATTCACTAACTGATGGCATAAACTCTATTGGTATACCGAAAGGTTTGCCACTATGTTCAAAAGTAATAAAAAACCTCCAAGCTAAAGGAAATATATAGTAATAAACTACAGCGGCTCCCGTTATAAACAAGACCGGTGTTGCAATTAAATACGGTAACAACACTGCCCTTTCGCTTTTGTATAAGCCAGGTGCTAAAAACATATAAAATTTCCATGCAAATATAGGGAAGGAAAATAAAAGCGCACTCATTATAGCAACTTTAAGGTATACAAAAAATGCCTCTGTCAAGTCTGTATAGATTAGAGAAAAGCCATTGCTTCCTTTTGTAGCTTCTATTAAAGGCGTGAGCAAAAAATAGTATATGTTTTCTTTAAAATAGTAACAAAAACCAAAAACAACAAGAAAAAACAGAAAACAAAAAATGACCTTTCTTCTAAGCTCTGCAAAATGCTCATAAAATGAAGTATATTTATTTTGGTTTTTATTATTCATACTCCATTGTAGCATAATAACACTATATCTAACATCCTCAGTGAGAATGCCCATTCGTTATCGTACCACGCTGCAACTCTACATATGTCACCTGTGACATATGTACCAGCTAAGTCTACAATTGCACTGTAAGGGTTGTGTACAAAGTCTATTGAAACTAAAGGTTCCTCGCATATGGAAAGTACATAATTTGCTGAATTCCTAAACATTCTATTTATTTCCTTAGCTGTTACTTTTTTGTCAGTTGTAAATTTAAAATCAACCATAGAAACATTGCTGACCGGAACTCTGATAGCAGTGCCATCTAGTTTTCCCTTTAATTCAGGAATGATATAACTAATTGTTTTTGCTGCTCCAGTTGTAGTTGGCACTATAGATAATCCACAAGCTCTTGCTCTCCGTGGATCATTATGATTGCCATCAAGAATGTTCTGATCGTTTGTATAGGCATGTACAGTAGTCATAAAACCGCTTCTTATGCCTAGATTAGAGTGTAAAACCTGCACAATCGGAGCTAAACAATTTGTAGTGCAAGAACCTGCTGATATTACCTTATGCTCTTTTTTTAGCATATTGTTGTTCACACCATGAACTATAGTTACATCAGCATCTGAAACTGGAGCAGAGACAACTATTCTTTCTGCGTTATGCCTTATTGCTTCTACGCGCTTATTGAATGCACCTGTGCATTCAAGTACTACGTCAACATTCCAAGGAATATTTTCAGGGCTTCGTTCTCTATATAAAGAAAACTTTCTGCCGTTTATAGAAATCCAGTTTTCAGAGTCACTAAAACCAACGTTACCGTTGAATTTACCATGAATAGAGTCATATTTAATCGAATGTGCATGTTGCTTAGCACTGAGTGACCCATTTACAGCTACAACTTCTATTTGTTCACTGTACTTTTCTATTTCGAAAATAGCACGTAATACGTTTTTTCCTATTCTACCAAGGCCATTAATTCCTATATAAATTGTCATTTTTTATCTAAAAAATTTAATTATAGAGGATATTGTTTGATATTTCATTCTGCTATACAAGTTAGCCTGCAAATTATAACGCTTGCACACTAAAAAGTATATGATGCTGAAACTCGAGAAAAGAGAAAAATACAACTTCCAGGCTAAAATATATATCTCTTGCATAGCTAACTTATGGTAAGAAATTTTAAAGAGAAACATAGATGAGCATTGCAGAATACTTGCAATGTTTGAGCGAGTATAGCAAGTTTTGATAAAAGTTACCTACCGGGAAAAAGTAGGTTATATGAGGGATCCAATGATATAAGTGATATAGTTAAATATTTATTCAAAACAGGAACCTCTATCTATCTGTTCTTTATTTTTTCCTTTTCTGCACGTTTACGTTTATTAGGATCAAGGAATTTCTTACGTAAGCGTATAGACTTTGGAGTTACTTCCACTAATTCATCGTCATTTATATATGCTATCATTTCCTCTAAAGTCATTATTTTTGGCGGAGTAAGTTTTATAGCTTCATCACTGCCTGTAGCTCTTATATTTGTTAACTGTTTGCCTTTGAGTACATTTATCTCTAAGTCGTTATCACGATTATGCTGACCAATAATCATACCACAATACATTTTGTCTTGTGGCTTAATGAACATAACTCCCCTGTCTTGCAAATTAAAAATTGCATACGCCACAGCTTCACCTTTATCAATGGAAATTAATACCCCATTGCGCCTTCCAGAAATTGAACCTTTATATGGAGCATAACTATGGAATGAACGGTTTATTATACCAGTACCTCGAGAATCAGTTAAAAGTTCTCCTTGATAGCCAATTAGTCCTCTTGATGGTACTAGAAATGTTAATCTTGTTCTACTATTACCAGAAGGTCTAATATCAGTTACTTCACCTTTGCGGAAACTGAGTTTTTCCATGATGATTCCACTATACTCATCATCTACATCAATTACCACCTCCTCTATAGGTTCAAGTTTTTTACCATCTTCTTCTTTAAAGAAGACCCGAGGACGTGAAATAGAAAGTTCGAAGCCTTCTCTCCTCATATTTTCAATTAACACTCCAAGTTGTAGCTCACCACGTCCACCCACTTCAAATGCCTCACCACTTGATGTTGTAGTTACAGTAATTGCAACATTTGTTTCTGCTTCTGCATATAAACGGTCTTTTATAACAGTTGAAGTAAGTTTTGTTCCCTCTTGTCCGGCGAAAGGAGAGTCATTAACGCTTATAGTAATTGCCATTGTTGGTGGGTCAACCGGAGTTGAGCTTATTGCGGTTGTAGCTTCCGGTGCTGCTATGGTGTCTGAGACTGAAGCTTTTTCAAGCCCTGCAATTGCAATTATGTCACCTGCTACAGCTTGCTCTACTGGAATACGTTTTAAGCCAGAAAATGATAGTAACTTAATTAATCTCCCTCGTTCAACTACTTTACCATCGAGATTAAATACCTTAAGGTCAGAGTTGACTTTCACGATCCCTTGGTAAATTTTTCCTGTCAATATTCTGCCAAGAAATTTATCAGATTCAAGTAAAGTGACTAGCATAGCGAAAGGTGCATTTTGGTTATAAACAAGAGGTTTTATATGATCTATAGCTGTTGAAAATAATGGGCTTAAATCTTTTCTCTCATCAGAAAGTTTCTTAATACACCAGCCATTCCTACCAGAAGCATACAATACTGGAAAATCTAGCTGCTCATTAGTTGCGTCAAGATTAAAAAACAGTTCATATATTTCGTTTAATACTTTATTAATTTTGCTGCTTGGTCGATCAACCTTGTTAATTATCACAATTGGCTTTAAATTTGCTTTTAGCGCTTTTGACAACACAAACTTAGTTTGCGGCATTGGACCTTCTACAGCATCAACCAGTAGTAGCACTCCATCTGCCATGCACAGTACTCTTTCTACTTCTCCACCAAAGTCTGCATGCCCTGGTGTATCAATGATGTTGATCTTCTCATTGCCCCACATTATTGATGTGCATTTTGCAAGTATTGTAATTCCACGTTCACGTTCTTGATCGCCACTATCCATAATTCGCTCTTGTACTTCTTGGTTCTCACGAAACATGCCACTTTGTTTTAACATATTATCAAGTAAAGTAGTCTTACCGTGGTCGACATGCGCAATTATTGCGATATTACGAATTGATTTGAATTCATTCATTTCTTATTATTTTAAGTTTAATTTGGTAATAAGTATACATGTAATATATTTGGAGTAAATGACCAAAGTTATGTAGAAGGAGATGCCATTCAAGTATCTGACAGATAACACACAAGGAAATTCAATAATTTATAAGGATTAATTTGAGTTAATAATTAAAAAATTTATGAGTAAATCACGTATCTATGGTGATTATGGAAAACAGTAAAAATATAAGTAAAAGTTAATTTATCTAAAAAAAATAGTAAGAGATTTTTATAAACGTACTACGATAAAAAGTCAAACTCTACNTAATTTTTATTAGTGAGCATGTTAACTATAAAACAATCTATATTACCATCAAAAACGGAGTTTATATTGCCAACTTCATATCCAGTTCTTAAATCTTTCACCATTTGATACGGATGCATAATGTATGACCTGATTTGATTGCCCCAACCTATGTTGCATTTTTTATCATAATCTTGAGCTGTTTTTTGTTCTTTTTTTTTCAGTTCAATTTTATATAAACGTCCTTTAAGTAGTTTTAATGCCTCATTTTTATTTTGATGTTGAGAACGGCTGTTTTGGCACTGAATTATAACACCTGTTGGAATATGCGTTATACGCACTGCACTTTCAGTTTTGTTTACATGCTGACCTCCTGCTCCTGAAGCGCGGTAAGTATCAATTCTTAAATCCTTTTCATCTACAGCAATGTCAATTGAATCTTCTATTGCCGGGGTAACTCCTACACTTGCAAAACTGGTGTGGCGTTTACTGTTTGCATCAAATGGCGATATTCTGACCAATCTGTGAATACCACTTTCACTTTTTGCCCATCCATAAGCTTTTTCTCCAATGATCTTTATCGTCGTAGATTTTATTCCGACTGATTCCCCTTCTAATTTTTCCACAATTTCGACTTTAAAGTCATGATAAATTTCAGCCCACCTTATATACATATTCATAAGCATTTGAGCCCAATCGTTGCTCTCTGTTCCCCCAGCTCCTGAGTGGATTTCCAAAAAGCAGTCATTAATATCTGCTTTACCAGTAAATAAAGATTCTGCTTCTTTACGCTTGATTAGTTTCTCTAGTTCTATTAGTTCATTTTCAACTTCAGAGAAAAATTCTTTATCATTCTTATTAATAGCAGATTTCATTAAGGTAACAACATCCTTGTAGTCACTTTCTAGCTTTAAAAATGACTCTACATCATTCTTAATTTTAGAGCGCTCTTTTAAAATTTTTTGAGCCTTTTGGTTATCTTGCCATAGATTATCACCTGCAGCTTGAGATTCTAAGTCTACAAGGCGTGACTTTAATTTCTCTATGTCAAAGACACCTCCTGATAACTGAAATGCTTTTAGCTAAGCTCTGGAAATGTTTAAAGATTTCTAAATGGGTTTTCATTATGCTTTAGGTTTTAGTATATTCACTATCAATAGCAATAACAGTACACAAAATAGAAATTTAACCATATAATAGTTAATTTAAAACAATCTTATTATACTCTAATGTTTAAATGAATCAAGTATGTGTATTTATTGAGAAGTAAGGTAAAAATATGAATGTTGAAATAAATTCTCATTATGGCTTAGATAAAAAAGCTATTGATGACCTAATTGAATCACTTGATAACGAAAAGTTAGAAAATGCTCGTAAGATTGTAAAAACAATAGATAGCATTCAGTTAGCATATTTTTTATCCACTTCAATCAGTGATCACAGAGAAAAACTAGTTAGTATTTTAGACCAACACTTGTTAAGTGATGCTCTAGTGCATGTAGTACCAGATTTACAAGTAGAAATTATAGAAACACTAGGAGTGAAAGATACCGCAAAGTTATTAATGCTTCTTAACGTAGAAGATATAGTAACCATAGTCAAAGATTTAGATAGAAAGTCTATAAGGAACATACTTAACTACTTGCCTAGTACAACTCGAAAGCCAGTAGAGGAGTTATTATCGTATCCAGAAGAAAGTGCAGGAAGGTTGATACATAAAAATATGGTTATAGCTCCATATTATTGGACGATAAATGAACTAATAGAATTTTTACGTAACTATAAAAAAATACCAGAAAAATTTCATCAAATCTTTATAATTAATTCAAAACTTGAACCTATAGGTAGTGTTAACTTAAGTAAGGTAATATTCAATTCAGGGCAAACAACAATAAAAGAGATAATGAGCCAAGATATAAAGATCATTAAAACTGGAGTGGATCAAGAGGAAGTAGCAAGAATATTTAAAGATTACTCTTTACTATCAGCTCCAGTAGTAAATAAGCGAGGTAAGATTATAGGTGTGATTTTAATCGAAGACGTCATAAAAGTTGTTCAACAAGAAACAGAGGAGGACGTACTTAAAATAAGTGGTGTATCTTCTAAAGCCGATATAAATGCTCCTATACATAAAACTATAATTCAAAGGTTACCTTGGTTATTATTTAATCTCTTAGCAGCAACACTATGTTCTATAGTAGTTGGTTTTTTCGACAGTGTAATAGAGAGCTTTGTAGTACTCCCAATAATTATGCCAATAATTACATCAATGAGCGGAAACGCAGGATCTCAAACAGTAACGTTAACCATCAGGGCAATCGCAACAAAACATTTAACTGAGCAAAATGCAAACAGAATACTGATAAAAGAGTTTTTGATAGGTTTGATAAATGGAATAATTCTATCTATTATTTCGCTTGTGGTATTAACAATAAGATTTCACACTTTTAAAGTGGAGATTATTTTTGTGGCTTCCATGGTTATGATGTCGACTATTGCAACGTTTATTGGAACTTTCATTCCTATAATGCTCCATCGTTTAAAATCCGACCCTGCCGTTTCTTCTTCAATCCTAACATCGGCCACAACTGATATTCTTTCAGCTTTTATATTTCTCAGTTTAGCTGCGTTTTTTCTGCTGAATAACTAAGTTTTTCTAAAGCAAACCTGATGTACAGCTTCAACTATATCTTCTATTTGCGGTAACGCTTTTTTTTCTAGGTTTGCAGCATAGGGTAAGGGAACATCCTTGCCAGTTACCCTTACAACTGGGGCATCAAGATAATCAAACCCATGTTCCATAATAATGGCTGATAACTCTGCTCCTACTCCTGCAAATGGCCAACCCTCTTCTATACTCACTAATTTATTAGTCTTTTTAATAGAATTAATAACAGTTTCAGTGTCAAATGGTCTTAAAGTTCTAAGATCAATAACTTCAGCTTCTATGCCTTCATTTAGAAGCAAATCTGCTGCATTTAAGGCATCCACTAACTTCAACGAAAAAGCAGTGATAGTTACGTCTTTTCCTTTTCGAATAACAGCAGCTTTACCTATTTCAAGTAGATAATCTTTATTTGATAGCTCGGAATCAGAAACTTCGTGCTCATGTCCATAAGCGATCTCGTTTTCTAAAAATATTACTGGATCTGGATCACGAATTGCTGCTTTGAGTAAACCTCTACAATCAGAGGCAAAGTAGGGTGCTATCACTTTTAATCCTGGTATGTGCGAGTACCAAGATGCAAAGCATTGAGAGTGTTGTGCAGCAACTCTTGCTGCAGGGCCATTTGGTCCACGAAATACTATAGAGCATCCAAGTTGCCCACCTGACATGTAATTTGTTTTTGCTGCAGAGTTCACGATTTGATCGATAGCCTGCATGGAAAAATTGAAAGTCATAAACTCAACTATCGGCTTGAGTCCAGCAAGTGCTGCTCCAACAGCAAGACCAGCAAATCCATGTTCAGTAATAGGTGTATCAACTACCCTACTTTCTCCAAATTCTTTCAGCAACCCTTTTGTTACTTTATAAGCACCATCGTACTCTGCAATCTCTTCACCTATGATAAAAACATCATGATCGTTTTGCATTTCTTCTCTAATTGCTGTGCATAAAGCTTCTCTAACGCTTAAAGTTGCCATTTATAAACTTTTGTAGACTTTTACTAAGGTGACTATATCAAAATTACCAGGGCCTAGTAAAGTAGTATATTTCTATAGAGAAATGGTTTTGTGCTATTTTTGCTTTATGGGTCATGTGTTTACAACAAGTTTACTCTTTATGCTATAGCTTTTTCTTCTATTAGTAATTTTTCAATATGAACTTAACTCGATTTAGATATGCATTTGCCTGTAACTCTGATCTGTACCTTTGTTAAGGTCAAAAGATCTGTTTTTCGTAATCTTTCATTTTAGTTTTTATTTTTTCTAATTATTCTTATTAAAGTCTGCTTCTTTTTTTAGTAGCCACTCTATTTCATCTGAATGATTAGATTGTTGTGTGTAGCATGATGTGAAACAGTCCATCCATTTTTATCTGTTAACGTTAAGATTTGTGTTACCTATTTTCTAATGTAAGCTTTCATTGCATTTATATCACTGAATTATAGTAATATAATATATGAAGGAGTCCATTCTCTGGGGATGTTGCATTAATATTTTGCTCTACTTTTTAATTTTTCTCATTTCTTTTTTAGATGCTATTTTTGTCTTAGAATAGTGAAATTTTATTTTGCCTTGTTCACTATTAAGTGAGTGTGTTTTTATTTTCTAAATCTTGTTTTTTTGTTTTGGTGATTGATTCTTTTTTCTCTTTATTCTTGATCTGAACATATAATTTTTCTGGTTAAGCTTTAAATTTTTCAATCTTCTCTTTTTGAAGTTGCAGTATATTTTCAGATCATGAATTAATATTTTCTTCAATATTATTTATTCTGCTAAGATTGATTTCAAAATGGGAAGAGGTGTTGGATATAATTTCAAGTTGCCTCGAACCGTGAACCACTGTTGTCACTAATACTCTTATCACTATATACAGAATCGTATAGTTCTGAATTGGAAATTCTATAATTACTCTGAGGGTAATGATAAGTACTTTTATTTTGAAGATTTATGTTGAGATCTTTCACTTTCTTTAGTGAATAGTTTTTTCTGCTTTTCTTAATATTTATATTATGGTGTTCCTACTTAGCAAATCACCAACATATCTCTTGGAGTTTTATTACTTTACAATGAAGGATTTACTCGATCATTACTTAGTAATGATTGTATTATCTCTACTGTAAAGCAGTAACGTGTCTATTGTTATAGCATCATCTAGCATTTGCAGCTTATAAACTTATTTTTTTATTGCTTCTTTCTTTTAATATGTTGTTGCTTGTTTAAGCTTTTACTTGCTTCTTGTAGCACCTTTACAAACTCTTTATATTTCAACCTTTTCCTCTCAGTTTATGGACTGTTGCTGTGCAGTTTTACAAAAATGATGTGGATTTATTTTTTTTGTTTCTTCACACTTATTCATAATGGAAGCATCTTTTTAGTACTGCCTATAATGCTAATTAATCTTATTACATAGCTTTTTACATCAAAGAACACAGTACAAAGTATACTGAGTGCCAAAAAGTTTTGGTTGTGATATTTTATCAAATATTGCGGAGCAAAGCTATATCTATTATTTATGGGTATATAAGAGAGTCAGACTACTCTCTAAATGGGTTAAATGATGTTACATGCTGCTTTAATAGTTGTATTCAAAAGATCAATGTTTTAGCACTGCTTGTGTAAGAAAAGAAATGAGTGATTTTATAAGAAAATACTAATTCCTTTGATAAAGCTCAAAATAATAATTGAGTAAGCTTGCATAAAATGTTTGTACAGTTATGTTTTAAGCACTATGCTAATGGGGAACAATTAAAAAAACCTAAAACTACTTTTAACATCGTTTAGTAAGTTTTTTACTTTTTTTTTACTTTATTAAAAAAACCTTCAGGTTGCTGTTGCATGTTTTCCTCTTCTTCAAGTGCTTTTAATAACTCAACTTGCTTTTTAGTTAAAATCTTTGGGTTTAAAGTTTCAACTATTACCTGTACATATAGATCGCCACGTGCGTTTGAGTTCATATATGGCATACCCTTTTCTCTACAACGTAGTTTAGTACCAGTTTGAGTGCCTTCAGGAACCTTTACTTTTATTTTAACTCCATCAATTGACTGTACATCGATTTCACCACCGAGCACTGCTAGTGTCATTCTTACAGGTACTTTGCAATGTAAATCTGCTTTATTCCGAGTAAAGATTTTATGTGGAACGATTTTAACATATACATATAAATCTCCGTTTTTTCCACCTTTTGCTCCAGCCTCTCCTTTACCACTTACTCTTACTTTAGCGCCTTCCTCTATGCCTTTTGGAATTGAAACTGATATATTTACTTCATCTCTTTTACGCCCATTTCCACCGCATTTTTTGCATTTGTTCTGTACTACTTCACCTTCCCCGTAACATGTAGTACAAGTTCTTTCGATTGTAAAAAAGCCTTGCTGAGCCCTGATCCTACCACTTCCTCGGCACGTGTGGCACTGAATTGGCTTGATTGCGCCTTCACTGCCTGTACCTAGACACATGTCACATTTTACATTTGTAACGTAATGTATAGGTGCTTGTATTCCCTTAAACGCATCCTCTAGAGTAATTTCAAGATCATAACGTAAGTCTGATCCAGGTACTCCTGGTGTACTTCTTTTTGCTTTTGATCTTCCTGATTCCCCAAATCCTCCGCTAAAAAAGTCATTGAATATGTCGCTAAAGTCTCCCGCAGCTTGACTGAAGTCAAACCCACCAGAAGCACCTTCATGACCATAACTATCATAACTTGCTTTTTTTTCGGGGTTAGATAAAACCTCATATGCAGCTGTTATTTCTTTAAATTTTTCCTCTGCTTCTTTGTTACCAGGATTTCTATCTGGATGATACTTCAATGCTAATTTTTTGTATGCTTTTTTTATCTCATCAATGCTAGCGTTTCTGCTTACTCCCAGCAGCTCATAGTAATCTTTTGTACTCATATATGATAGTTCAGTATTTAACCTTTAAAGGTAAGTATTTCATACATCAATTTCAAGTGTGGCTTGTGTTTTCTGCGTGTACTAAAAACAGAATGCACCCTGAACGACTCGAACGCTCGACCTTTTGATCCGTAGTCAAATGCTCTAATCCAACTGAGCTAAGGGTGCCTTCTATGAAGTGAACTTTAGCAGGTTTTACAGCTTAATTCAATAATTCTTTCTTTTATATTTGATGCAAGTATTATTAAGCAGAATAGAACAAGAGATGAAATATCAGAAGTGATATATAGTATAGTAAAATATATCTCAAAAAGAATAGGTAATTAAGTGCTTTTGGCTAATACTTTTTGCGCTCGGTGCATTTACTGTTGTGTTTTTTGGTGCACTAAAAATAGTGAGTGTGGTAGCACCAGATATGGCAGAAGCTTATATAAGTTGTTCTAGTAATTAGGAAATAGTTAATGATGCATGAATTACAAAATGTACTGTAGATAAAAGGCGTAATGTGTTAGTAGAATGTGTTTAGGGATTTTTGAAACAATGAGGGTAAAAAATAGTGTTTTTGAAAGCACTATTTTACGTCTTTTATCTTACGCATAAAATACTCTATTATACATATGTTAGTAATTTTTATATTAGAAGATTTTTTTAATACCTAAAATTAAACTGTTTTTTCTACTTTGTGTAGTACACTTTGAACTTTATTTCCCAATTCACTTAAAGTGAATGGTTTCGGTAAAAAGTGGAAATCTTCTATATTAATGTTGTCGTTTTTTAAAAATGCATCTTCTGCATATCCAGAAATAAAAATGACATTTATATCTGGTCTATGAATTAAGGCTTCTTTGACTATCTCTGGACCACTAACTTCTGGCATTATTACATCAGTGATTATTAGATCTATGTGTTGGCTTTTTTTACTTATTATTTCCAGTGCCTGACTGCCTATGCTAGCTTCTATCACATCAAATCCTTTTCTTTGTAATGTTTTAGTAGTAAATTCCCTTACTGAGTCTTCATCTTCAATTAATAAAATCGTACCATTACTTTTAACTTCATTTACTACAGGTTTTTCTATTTCTTTGACATCTTTCTCTATATCATTTTCATCTGATATATAAACCATAGGCAAAAATATGCTAAATTTAGTTCCATAGTTTACTTTACTAGTAACATAGATATATCCTTCAGTTTGTTTGATAATACCATATACAGTAGAGAGGCCAAGGCCAGTACCAGAAGCAATATCTTTAGTAGAAAAGAATGGATCAAATGCCTTTTGAATTGTGTCACTTATCATTCCACATCCTGTATCAATTACTTCGATTACAACATAATTTCCGTGTTCAATTCTTTCTTTATCTGGAGAAAACATATTTTTGGGTGTAGAATTGAGCGAATTAATCTTTTTATTGAAAGTTTGTATGGTGAGTTCTCCCCCTTTTTCCATTGCAGCATTAGCATTGACTACTAAGTTAATAATAACTTGCTCTAATTGTCCCTGGTCAGCCCTAACCATACCTAAGTCTTCGCCATAATAAGCAGTGAATTTTATATTCTCGCCTATTAATCTTTTTATCATTTCGTAAAGGTTGGCTATCGTACTATTTACATCAATAATCTTTGGTTGCATAGTCTGTCTTCTTGAGAAGGCAAGTAATTGCTTAACTAAATTTGACCCACGTTTTGCATTTTGCTGTATCTGTATTATATCTCTAAAAGATGGATCACTAACTGAGTGCTGAAGTAAAAGCAAATCACAAAATCCTATTATTCCAGTCAGAATATTGTTAAAATCATGTGCGATACCNCCTGCTAGCTGTCCTATAGCCTGCATTTTTTGATAATGTTCGAGCTTTACTTCTAGATTTTTATGTTCGGTGTTGTCAACAAAATAGCAAAGTATAAACATTGCCCTATTATGAAGAAACTTATTGAAGTATATTTTCATATTATCGTTGTTGCTGAGCTGTACATCAAAGGATGCATTATTTATTCTGTTACTCGAAAAATATTCATGTATTTTTATATGATAGTCATCTGATATTAATGTAAAGATTGAGTTAGTATCTGGACCTGCAAGTTTTATTAACGCTGTGTTTTTCTTTATGAAGTTGCCACTTGAATCACACTGTGCAATAGCAATTGATGAATTTGTAAAACATGGGTGTAGTTGATAGTCAGCTATGTTTGATTCAACTGGTGTAATTAAGCCATATATATAATTATGACTGTATTTATCACAAAACATAGCAGTGCTCATATAAGCTTTAAATGGAACGCCGTTTACGGTACAAAACAAAATCTCATTGTTAGTTGCTGTGTTATTATAATTAGATTGAAATATAAAATCATTGATTAAACTGCCTTTTTCAAATTTTCTTAATTCAAATATGTCTAAGAACCTTTTATTTACATATAGAATCACTCCTTTAGTATTTGCAATATAAGTTCCTATATTGTGCTTTTCTATTAATTCTTCATATACCTGTTCTTTGTTCATCTGTGTTGCTTTTAGCACAAAATACCCATGCGGTCTTGCTATTGGTGCTAATGATAAGTTTAATACCTTTTTGTTATCTAGAGCAACTTGGGGATTATCTGATATCGGGTCAAAAAGTAAGAGAAAATTAGATGTCTTATTTTTCTTGCTTAAAGCAATGCGTACTTGTGTAGAAGAGTTATTTTTTAGCGCATTATATAATGCTTTTTTGTCTTTCTCTGAAATATTTCCTGCTTCGAGAAGCTTATCTAGTGTAACATTATTATCTATGTGTTCCTTGAACCTTTCGTAGAATCTTGCGTCAGCATAAACGACACCCTCATCTTTGTGCAAAATGAGACAAAACTCTGTATTATGATTGAGTGCACTTGCAAATATTGCATTTTGGAATTCTGTAATACTAAGCAGGTATCTATGACGCTTTGCGTTATATATCATAAAGAGAGTCATGAGGGTGCTAACTAGCATATTGACCTTTATATTAATATGCCAATCATATTTATCAAGAAAGTAAAGTGCTGATATTATTATCGGAGGTAAGGTCATAATGGCTCCAATAAAGATGATTGATATTCCATGGTTTCTTAATATGAAGTCAACCCTGTTTTCCTTCTTGCTATCTATGTACCTTTTGCTCATTTTACGTACAACAATTCTTTATTATACCTATTTAATTACTATAGACTTATTAACATCTTTGGTATATAATTGCTATTAGAATTTTTGGCACTATTGGTAAAACGTCATGAAAGAACAAAAAATGCAAGCTTTTAAGTGGTTCTGTGTGCTAAGAGATAAAATCGTAAAATCTTTTTTGTTGGTTGAAGAACGGTTATTTACAAATCCGAAGATTAAAAAAAGAAAATGGAATCGTCCAGGTGGTGGGGGTGGTGAATCTATAATTGTTTACGGTAGTGTTTTTGAGAAAGTAGGAGTAAACGTTTCAAAGGTATATGGAAAGTTTACAGATTCGATTATAAATGAAATTCCTGGTGCAAATGAAAGTAATGGAAAGTTTTGGGCGAGTGGCATATCTTTAGTGTCTCACATGCAGTCGCCTCTTGTTCCTGCGGCACATATGAATACAAGACTAATATATACATCAAAGCGGTGGTTTGGTGGAGGAATGGATTTTACTCCGACATATAAAGATAGCGAAGATTATCGGTATGTTCATGAGTCAATTAAGAAAACATGTGATGAGTTTGATACTGCGTATTATCCAAAATTCAAAGAACAATGTGACAACTACTTTTTCTTACAACATAGAAAAGAGCCACGTGGTATTGGTGGAATTTTTTATGATAATCTTGATTCTGGTAGCTGGGAGAGTGATTTCAGATTTATAAAAGCAATAGGCGAAACCTTTTTAAAAATTTATTTGCATATCATACATCAGCATATGCAAAAACCTTGGACGAAGGAGCAGCGGGAGGATCAATTGATAAAACGTGGTAGGTATGTAGAGTTCAATTTGCTTTATGATCGTGGTACAAGGTTTGGTTTAATGACTGATGGTGATCCAGATGCGATTATGATGTCAATGCCACCTCTAGTTAAGTGGTTATAGGGGTTACAGACTAAATAACGTGATATTACTGACAGTTTCTGACTATTATTTCAGTGTGTATGACGTTGAACGTACAGGAGGAAATACAAGGGTTAAAAGGTATAGAAGTAAAGCATTTCTGAAGATGTGCTACAGAAGTTTTTAATTCTTTGTTTAAGCTTGTAACCTTCAACTGTTTGATAGCTGTAGTGTTCACAACCTCTCCATTGATGCGTTTAATGGTAAAAAACTTTATATAAGGTTTATTATTCATGTAAGGGTCTCTTAGTATTTTATCCCCCCTTTATTCAGTGTAGGTAGCATGTTGGTAGATTGATATGTTGGTACTTTTATAAGATATCTTTAGCTTCAAGCAATAAGCTTAGGTCAAAAATGTTGGCTTATGAGATTTTAGTAGTTTAATGTTTTTTAATTTATTTCTGTTTATCGAAAGTGATTTATTTTTTGGAATGATATTCATCTAAGGAGTAATACAAACATTATTTATTTACCTTTATTGAGAATTTTGTTTGATAAACTACTTTCCACTTTCTTGTAGATATAATTAGGAAGATACTTATTACTTATGCTAAAATCTATACTATTTGCTTGTATAATTGTTCAATTATTGTAGAATCAATGCACCCTTTGCTCTTAATTTCTTTAAGTCTGCGAGATCATTTATCATTTTAAGTTACTCTTATGATACAAGCTAATTCATTAACGGAGTGAGTAACATCAGTGAGTGGCTACTCTTTAAGCAGCACTACACATGTATAATACTTAACTAAGTTCAAGGAGAAAAAACATAAAAACAATAACATTGTACAATACCTGTTTGTTCGTATTAAGCACTTTTTTAAATTTTTTCAGCCTCAATCAAGTCAATGATTTTAGTATTAATTCTATACTATTTGTAGGACTGCCACTCTTTGTGATGGGCCTACCAATTACAATATAATCAGCTCCTGAATCTATCGCTTCTTTTGGTGTTGCTGTTCTTTTTTGGTCATCATGGTTGGGATCTATGCGAATTCCTGGAGTAATAATTTTAAAGCCTTTGCCGCACTCTTTACGCACTTCCTGAGCTTCCATTGCAGAGCAGACTATTCCATGTAGACCAATTTTTTTTGCAAGCTTTGCCAATAAAATTACCTGTGATTTTGTCCTTCTTGCTATTCCAAGCTTGCTTAGATCTTTGTTACTCATGCTAGTTAATACGGTTACCCCAATCAGTTCTATTTTTGTGTCTTTCACTACGTTTAGAGCTTCCTTTAGCATTTTTGTTCCACCGCTGACATGTAATGTCAATATTTC
>NZ_JABUMP010000001.1:164789-218300 GCF_029169405.1 Wolbachia endosymbiont of Onchocerca gibsoni
AGAAGTAAAGCATTTCTGAAGATGTGCTACAGAAGTTTTTAATTCTTTGTTTAAGCTTGTAACCTTCAACTGTTTGATAGCTGTAGTGTTCACAACCTCTCCATTGATGCGTTTAATGGTAAAAAACTTTATATAAGGTTTATTATTCATGTAAGGGTCTCTTAGTATTTTATCCCCCCCTTTATTCAGTGTAGGTAGCATGTTGGTAGATTGATATGTTGGTACTTTTATAAGATATCTTTAGCTTCAAGCAATAAGCTTAGGTCAAAAATGTTGGCTTATGAGATTTTAGTAGTTTAATGTTTTTTAATTTATTTCTGTTTATCGAAAGTGATTTATTTTTTGGAATGATATTCATCTAAGGAGTAATACAAACATTATTTATTTACCTTTATTGAGAATTTTGTTTGATAAACTACTTTCCACTTTCTTGTAGATATAATTAGGAAGATACTTATTACTTATGCTAAAATCTATACTATTTGCTTGTATAATTGTTCAATTATTGTAGAATCAATGCACCCTTTGCTCTTAATTTCTTTAAGTCTGCGAGATCATTTATCATTTTAAGTTACTCTTATGATACAAGCTAATTCATTAACGGAGTGAGTAACATCAGTGAGTGGCTACTCTTTAAGCAGCACTACACATGTATAATACTTAACTAAGTTCAAGGAGAAAAAACATAAAAACAATAACATTGTACAATACCTGTTTGTTCGTATTAAGCACTTTTTTAAATTTTTTCAGCCTCAATCAAGTCAATGATTTTAGTATTAATTCTATACTATTTGTAGGACTGCCACTCTTTGTGATGGGCCTACCAATTACAATATAATCAGCTCCTGAATCTATCGCTTCTTTTGGTGTTGCTGTTCTTTTTTGGTCATCATGGTTGGGATCTATGCGAATTCCTGGAGTAATAATTTTAAAGCCTTTGCCGCACTCTTTACGCACTTCCTGAGCTTCCATTGCAGAGCAGACTATTCCATGTAGACCAATTTTTTTTGCAAGCTTTGCCAATAAAATTACCTGTGATTTTGTCCTTCTTGCTATTCCAAGCTTGCTTAGATCTTTGTTACTCATGCTAGTTAATACGGTTACCCCAATCAGTTCTATTTTTGTGTCTTTCACTACGTTTAGAGCTTCCTTTAGCATTTTTGTTCCACCGCTGACATGTAATGTCAATATTTCAACACCTAAAGCTTTTATTGCTTCAACCGTTTTAGTTACAGTGTTTGGAATGTCATATAATTTCAGATCTAAAAAAATTGGTACATTACATTTCGCAACTTTTTTCACTCCAGAAGGACCATGGGCAGCGAAAAACTCTAATCCAAGTTTTATCATACCAACTTTATCGCGTAGAACATTAATCAAATATATAGCTTCATTTAAATCTTGCGTGTCTAGCGCACACACTATTGGATTCATTACATGTCTTTTTAGATAATTCTTTTGTAATTTATAAGATAATTATTGTATTTTGCAACTCTTTTACCTTAGGAAAATCATAAAACCTACAAGGTACTAGCTAGATCTAATTGAAGTTCTATATATAGTTTAATCTGCGATACTATGTAAATCATTTTAGTAGATCCAACCGGATAAACACCTTCTACTATATATTTCAGATCTTTTACATATTAAGCTTTATTTAGCAAATATTGAACAACTTCTTTTAACAAGACCTTATTTCTTGAATTACTTGTATAATATTATCTTTTTAGCATTACGTCTAGCCTTTCAACTTTTTCTTTTACTGATTCCTCTACTTGCTTAGCATATATTCTATTATCTGTTGCGCAAAACGCATCTCTTTTTTTTAATAAATTTTCTCACGTTGGCTTCTTTCAGAAAATTTATCTAAAAATGAATCTTCTGAATCTTTTTCCTTACTGCTGTAACATTTCTTTCTTCCATAGGTCTTAATAGACTGACTTTTGAGGAAATTATTTGCATCATTTGATTCTTTAAATTTCTTTTCTGTCTTTTTAGATAGATTAAAATTTTCTTAATTGAGTTTTACAACTTTACGTTGTAGTCATCTAATTCTTCTTTCTTACTAATTCTTTATTTTTTTAGTTCTTTATACTCTTAATATTGCTTATTTTACTTTTCAGTTCTGCTATGTATGCATTTTTTAGCTATTGCTACTTTCTGCTTCTTGTAACTGTTGCATAGATGCTGGATTTTATAATTCAGTAATTTTTTTATTTATCTACAGTGTAACCCTTTTATTTCTTGTTTATAAGAAGCCATTCATTATCTTTTCTATTCGTCTACCACACTCTATATAATTTTCAGCTATACAATTCGTTTTTACTTTCTAATTTTTATTTTAAAGATTCTTTTTCTTGAGAAAGATTATTCTTTTCAGCTTCAGTTGAATTGCTTTTTCATCTAATCTTCTTGCTCTCTTGATTAAATCTTACTTCTCTTGTGCTGATCAATGTAATTGAGTATTTAATTTCTTCACTTGTTCATTTATAGATTTTTTATCTTCTTTCTTTAAAGAATCATTTTATTTTCTAATTCCTTGCTTTTGTTGAGTGAATTTACTTCTCTCAACTTATATTTTCTTACTGTTATTAATTATTTTATATGAAGTGCAAGTATCATCAAGAATCAGAGGGAGAGGCACATTAGAAGCAAGCGCTAAGGATGAAGTTAATGTAAGAGGGGCTAAAAATAACTATAAGGTAAGAAGATGTATTGGCTTTTTGAAACAAGTTACTCATTACTCTTTGCTTGGAGAGAAAAATATTTATTGTATGTGTAATACTGCACTATACCGTTTTCAGTTGTAAGCCTCTTTTACTTCACGTATAGAGTATTACGGTATTCAGGTTACAATGTTTGTTGTCACCTTTCCTGAAGGCAATGAGATAGAATTTATTAATATTTCTAATTAGGACTTTTTTTTGATCTTGTTACCCTAAATTTTTCTTTATTCTCCTTTTTTGTTCCTTTTTGGAGGCTTTTACTTCATTTTATAACTTAGATACATTTCGGGAGATTTTCCAGAGAGTCTTCCTAGTTTTTGTGATGTGGATGATATGTAAGTGATCTAGTTTTAGTAATTGTTTATCAGCAAGCTTGTTTTTATCTATCCCTTTAAACTTTAGTAAAGTATTTACTATTTATCTCCAAGAAGATAAGGATGGTTTGACTCTTTTTACATTCCAGATTAATCAGATTCTTATCTGTAGATGTTTAACTTTATTATTTTCCAAAGCAGAGTTGTTTTTCTATCATTTCTAATATTCGTTACTCAAAATTTTNCTGCTGTTTACCAACTCGTTGGTATTGTTTTATAACTTTCTTATCTCTTTTTTCTTTTTGATGTAAATTATGTTTTAAATTGTTAATTTCATTACTAAGCTTTTTTCTCTTGTGATAGTTTTTCTTTCTTTTCAGATAATCTCTCTGCCTTTCATGTTTTATCACTTAAAACTTCTTGTGCTTTTTAAGTCCTCTTCTAAAGAGGAAATTTTATTCTCTTTTTCTCGGCAGCACTTTAACTTTCTAATTTTTACGCTTTTTTTCTTTTAATTAAACTTCCTTTTCTGATGTATCATCAACTTAGAGTAGAAACTATCGCGCTCATATTCTGATCTGCTTAATTTATCTCTCATCTTATGTAATTCCATATACATTTGTTTTCGTAAATTATTTTTTCCTCTTTTAATCTTCCATTTTTATCAAGTAACTCTTGCTGCTCAAGAGAAAAAATATATTTTTTTTATACTTTAACTGATCTTTTTCTTTCTTTTCTAACTCTGTATTTTCACTGTATAACTCTTTTTTATCAGAGCATCTATTAGTTTATAATTTAATCTTTTAATTTCGCCTTCTAAATTCTGCTTCTTTTGTTACAATCTATTTAATTGATTAATTTTCTCTATCTGTTCGTTTATAACTTCCTTAGCTTCTTTTCCTAAAGTTATTTTGCTACCAACCTCTACTGCTCTCTCAATCTTCATTTTCTTATTGTTGCCAACTATCTTATGTGGAAGTGAAAGTACTAAAATGGAAAGCATAGGTAAACCCAAGGCAACAAGAAAGATTATGTTAAAGGATGTAATCGATGTTAAAGTAGTAAAAACCCTGATGTAGGATATGGCGTGTTAGCCTATTATATAAATTTTCCATTGTCGTCTCCTTACACATACAAGACTAATTATAGTAGAATGAGCATGAAAGAAGTCGAGATCACTTTATATAAGAATCAATATAAATTTGCTTTTACGATAAATCTTCTATTTTCAGTTTCAAGTCCTAGTTGTATATCCTCATTCCACTGTATCACTTCAGCATTGCATACTGTTTGCAAATCGTTCTGTGCAGATCGGTTCAACTTATCCTCCTGTAAGTTAGTTTTTATCATTAATTTCTTTATCGGATGCTTTACTGATACATTGTTATCTGCTTTTATTTCTCTCACGAGGTTTAATATCTGTATGAAATTATTTCCCATTTTTTCAGAATGTTTATCATAAATAAGTTCTTTTTTGTTTGGCCAATTGCTTTGGGTATGTACGGAATTATAGCTGTACAACTGGTAGTGTATTTCTTCCGTGATGTATGGCAAAAAAGGTGCAAATAACCGCAAAATAATATTTAATGCATACGCTAAACTTTGTTTCGCGCTTAAGCTTTCCTTATTGCTAACCATATCGCCGTATGCACGTTTTTTCACCAGCTCTAAGTAATTATCACAAAAATCCTCCCAGAAAAATTTCTCTACTGCATTTAAAGCTTCGCAGTACTTGAACTGTAATAGGTTATTTGTTGCTTTTTCTATAGTTTTATATAGCTTAGACAATACCCACTTATCCATTACCTCACTGACGGAGTTTATATTCATAGCTTGATGCTTCTCCATGAATATGGAAACAAATTTACTTGCATTCCAAAGTTTTGTAACGAGGCGCTTACCGATTCTAAATATATTCTCAGAGTAGACTGTATCAGTTCCAAGTCTTGAATTTGCTGCCCAGTAACGTACTACATCAGCTCCATAGGTATCAAGTATTATATGAGGAGTGATAACATTACCTTTTGATTTGCTCATCTTTTTCTTATCATCAGCTAAACACCAGCCGCTGATCATAATATTTTTCCACGGCAGTGAATTTGCATGATAGTGTGCTTTCAAAATTGTATAAAATGCCCAAGTTCTTATTATTTCATGACTTTGACTGTGCAGATCTGCAGGAAATATCTTGTCGTATCGATGACCTGGCAAGTGAAACTCATTGTTTACTGCCAATGCATTTAACTGGGGAGTAATTGCACTTGTGGACCAGGTATCCATGACATCTTGATCTGAAAAAACCTCTTCTTTGCTATACCCTTTTGGCAAATCTTTGAGTGGATCCATTGGTAAGTCCTTTACTTCAGCTAAAATAATTTTACCTTCTTCGCCTTTACGTTTTGAATACCACACTGGGAATGGCACACCAAAATAACGCTGTCTTGAAATACACCAATCCCAATTCAATCCTTCTATCCACACTTCCATGCGTTTACGCATAGTGTTTGGATACCAATTGCATTCTTTTACTTTATCCAATATTTGAGCTTTTTGATCTAAAATCTTGATGAACCATTGATAGGTAGGCAATATCTCAAGCGGTGCACCAGATCTTTCTGCACACTTTACAGAATGAGATATATTAGTGCTTTCTGTCAAAAGTCCCTTTTCAGTTAGAATCTCAATTATTCTCTTTCTTGCTCCTTTGACATTTAGTCCATTCACTTTATTGTAGATTTCAGTATCGTACGTGATATCCTCCTTTGTCATCCAAGTAGTCCTTTCCTCTATTATTCTAGTACCTTGATATTGGGATATATTATTATGATACACTGAACCTAAATTTACTCTTCCATCCTGATCAATGATGATTTTCATCGGTAAGTTGTACTTCTGTTGCCAGTATATATCAAGTTCATCACCAAATGTACAGCACATAACAAGTCCGGTACCTTTGTCTATTTTTACCTTATCATCAGCTATTATTGGAATTTTTGCTCCTGTTATTGGTGTTATAGCTATTTTTCCAATTAAATGAGTGTAGCGTATATCCTCTGGGTGGCAGAAAACTGCAACGCATGCTAGAAGTAGCTCAGGCCGTGTTGTTGTAATCTTAATTTGCTCATTTTTCTCAGTGAAAAAAACTATTGTATTTAAGGATGACTCGAAGACTTTATTTTCTATTTCTGCTTGTGCAATTGCTGTTTTATCAACCGGATCCCAAATAATGGGTTGCATTTTTCTATATACATACCCTTTATTGTATAGATCAATAAACGACATTTGGGAAAGTGCTACAGTTTCTTTGCTGATCGTGTGATATTCTAAACTCCAGTCATAACTAATGCCCACTGATTTAAATAATTCTTTGAATTCTTGCTTTGACTTTTCAATAACTTCGCAGCACATCTCTATAAATTTTTCTCTACCAACTTCTTTTGCACTAGTCTTATAGGTTTGTTCTACCAATCTTTCAGTAGGAAGTCCATTATTGTCAAACCCAATTGGATAAAATACATCTTTTCCAAGCATACGCTGAAACCTTGAAATAAAGTCTGTATGACAATAACTGAATATATGTCCGATATGCAATTTCCCTGATATCGTTGGTGGGGGTGTATCTATAGTAAAAGTGTTATCCTTTTCACCGTTCCATTGATAAATTTGGCTTACTTCCCATAATGTATTGCATTTGGCTTCAATTTCTTTAAAACTGTATTTTTCTTCTAGCATAAATATTTTTTAGTCTTAAGCTATAAGTTAACATAGTTATGGCAGTTTTACGCTAAAATTTTGCAAGTATCTTGTGATAAGTATTACTTGACATTAACTTTTGAAGTTATTATACTGTTTTAAGTATTATTTAATTGAGGTTTATTATGCCATTAGAACAGGAAATACAGAGAGTATTAGAGGGGAAAGATATTAAAGAGAGGCAAACTACTCAAGTAGCACAAATAGTTCTAGCAGATAAAGCGATAAAAACAGCTGTTAGAAGTGAACTAAAACAAGACCAAAACCTAAAAGGTGAAGCTAGAAATGAACTATTAGGTAGAACAAAACAAAAGGTAAATGATCTTAAGCAGCTAGAAGCAAGCTTAGAAGTTCAAAAGGATACAGTTCAGCAGTCAAAGAAGAATACAGAATTAGAAGCTAAAAGTAAATTCATTAAGCAATCAAAAGCTTCGATGTATGCCGCTTCTGTTTGCTCTGGTCTCGTTGCTGGATTAGCAGTGTTTACTGCTCTTGAACGTACAGTTAGATTAGATATGTGGGTAGTGGTTAGTATAGTAGTAGCATCTACATTAGCGGTTAGTGGTGTGACATATTTCGTACTTGAACCTAGTACTCAGGCGAGTGAAACACAATCACAAAAAATAAATAAAGAGGGCTATTATAAAGTGTTATCTTAATATAGTTTTGTTAAGTTAAGCTCGAGATTATATAGTTTCTTACTTCTAAAAATGGTTTTTACTGTATTTTTGGCTCTGTAAACAACAATAAAGATGTTCTTATTTGTTTTCTCAATGGTATATTGAGCCTTGCTAGTGTTGATTAGATAAAAGATGTTACTTTTCTCAGTTCTACTCAAGATTCTATTANNNNTAGTTTAATGTTTTCTGTACTGATTCTAGTGTAATCTAGCTATAATAATTAAGGTGTAAGTTACTAAAACTACAAGGCTTTGAAAAACATGCTTAGTGCTATGTTGCGAAAGCTTATCTAAGTTAAGCTCATAATAGTGAGCAATATCAAGATCTTAAGATGGTTATTTATGCTATTGTCGGACTTGTCTTATTTTCTAATAAGAGCTGGCTTGTAAAACTAATACACATGTTGCCTTTGGTGAGATTTACTTACTATGATTAAATGGTCACTTTTTAAGTATAGTTGAAAATAACTTTGTTTTTTAAGCACATCAATGAAATTAGCGAGAAGGAGATTCCTAAAAAATAATAAGAGGTGGTGCAATTATTGGTAAAATTTATGTGTTAAATTAATACTATTGGAATAGAGAAAACATTTTGCTTATAGTCAAACTAAGAATTGATCAAGAATTTAATGAAAATTAAACTTAGTAAAGAAGAAGATAGGGAAAAAGTAGAGAAGAAGAAAAGATTGGCTACAGAAACAATGCTGAACTAATAGTATTGATGTCAACACTGTTGTTAAGTTTTACTGATCTTTCTATCAGTGGAATCAAAAAGTCGAAGGATTGAGTTGAATGGCATAGTGTGTTTGCTTTTAATTTTTATATTCCTTCATTTGTTTAACATGATCTATATTGTTAGTTATATAATATATTTAATTTTTTATATAGTGTTTTTTTTGAAGAGTTTTGCCGTCTTCTAACCGGAATTTCTTATCATTTTTCTATATGTTACTAGTAGTAGCTAACATCAGATTCCGCAATTACATGACTTATTACAGTAAAACTATGCCAATAAATGCTCTATTATATGCCATGCATGTGTGTAGTACGCAAAAGTATTATACTATTTATTATCTTATATCACTGTACTGCCAAAGTTGTATTGTCACATGAGTTTCTATCCACATGAATTATGGTGCTGTCTTAAATATTTATTTCATTACTTATTTTGTTAGCCTAACACCTCTTCTGATTGCTCAACTAAACCAGAACGTTTGTTTGTATCTCTTTCTATTTCAACTTTGTCTTTATAACATGTAGACCATCTGTGATAGGAGCACTTTTATTTATCTTTGATTCATAGTTTTTGTTGCATTTTAAAATGTTTGAGCCTATGATATTACACTACAGCATATTCCAGCAATATGTATTCAATTTTATTGAAATGTCTGCATAATTGTACTATTAATTAGTACACTATAAGCTTGAGTTTATGAACTTATTAGGTAAATTAGCAATTTTGCTGTTAGTCTTTTCATTTCCTTTTTCTTCATATTCATATCAATTTAGAACTAAAGCAAAACAAGCAGTGATTTTGGATTTAGCATCAGATTTGTTTATTTTTGAGCATAACTCTGATGAAAAAATGGCACCATCTTCAATGAGCAAATTAATGACTTTATATATAGCTTTTGCTTATTTGAAAGCCGGGATAATGAATATGGAAGATAAATTTCAAGTAAGTAGGAAGGCGTGGGAAAGGAAAGGCTCTTCTATGTTTTTAAGAGAAGGTCAGTTTGTTACAGTAAAAGAATTACTCGAAGGAATCGTAATAGTTTCAGGTAATGATGCTTGTATAACACTAGCTGAAGGCATTTCTGGATCAGAGGAGAATTTTGTGATTGAAATGAATGAGGTCGCACAAAAACTTGGTTTAAATAATAGTCACTTTGTCAACTCAAGTGGGTGGCCGGATGAAGCTCATTTTATGAGCGCAAGAGACTTAGTAGTGTTAGCAAAGAGAATTTTCATTGATTTTCCTGAGTATTATGATTTGTTTTCTGAACAATATCTAATGTACAATGATGTTTTGCAAAGAAATAAAAATCTTTTACTTTTTCATGGAATCGGGGTTGATGGGTTAAAAACTGGTTATACGAGTGCTGGTGCGTATGGAATTGTAGCATCTGCAAAACAAAATGATAGGAGAGTTTTTGTTGTCGTGAATGGGTTGAGTACTGGAAAGGAGAGGATAGAAGAAGCAAAAAGACTGATTCAATATTCTTTAGACCATTTTTATACTAAAAAAATATTCACTAAAGATGATGTAGTTGAGGAAGTAAATGTCCTGTATGGAAAAGATAGAAAAGTACCTATCACGGTTGCAAGAGACGTTATCATAACCTATAGTCGTAATTTGCATGACAAAATTAAAGTGCGCATTGAGTATAAAGATATGATACCTGCACCAATTAGAAAAGGGCAAGAAGTAGGTAAGATTTTCATAAAAATACCAGGTATCGAGCAGCAAACTATACCGCTTTATACAGTAAATGATGTACAAGAATTAAACTATATAGAAAAATTTTTTAGGATTTTATTTTAAAGCTTAAATAGTTCATTATACTGAAAGTGAGGTATGAAAATGTATAAGGCGTAAAATTTTTCCTATATAATATATGAACTACTTTTTTATTGAAAAGGTGAGAAAGACATAAGTTGTCAGAAAAAAGAATTGAGAAATCATAAGTTTTAAAACCACTTGATTTTATATTAAAATAGCTTTTTTGTTTCTTTTTACATAATGAAATTTACGTTGTCTTGGTTACTGGAATATTTAAAAACCAGTGCTGGTTTAGAAGAAATTGTTAATAAGTTAACCTGTATAGGGTTGGAAGTAGAAGATGTGATTAATAGTGCCAAGTTAGCTGAGTTTGCTATTGAAAAAGTGTCAGAAGTCGTGCCTCATATAGATACTAATAAATTAAAGTTATGTGAAATAGATGATAACAGTAAAGTTCTGCAGGTAGTTTGCAGAAGAAAAAATGTGAGAGAAGGTATGAGAACTATGCTCACACCTTTTAGTAGTCCATTGCCAGAAGATGATTTTATGGACGGATCTACAAAAATACGAGGGATGTCAGAGGTTTCTGATGATTATAAAGTAGGAGATAAATTTTTCGATTGCAACCCTGTTATTGATATAAATGTTACTCCAAATCGTGGAGATTGTCTAAGTGTTTATGGAATAGCACGTGATTTGGCAGCAACTGGAATAGGAACATTAAGGGCTTTAACTCACTTTGATGTCATTCCAGGACATGGGGATGAAATCCAAGATAAACCTCAGTTTCTAACTACTTTAATGAAAGGGAATTCTTCTATATATGTTAAGGTCACTGATGGGGAGAGCTTTATTAGTGGAATACATATTGTCAATGTAAAAAATAGAGAGAGCCCAAAATGGCTGAAAGATAGGTTGCAATCGATAGGGATGCATTCTGTTTCTACAATAGTTGATATTACTAATTATGTCATGATGTCTTTTGGTCGCCCAATACACGTATATGATGCAAAAAAGATAGAGGGAGAACTCGTGGTACGCAAAGCAAACAGTGAAGAGAAATTTACTGGTTTAAATGGTAAAGAATATTTATTAAATAAAGACATAAGTGTTATTGCTGATAGTAAAAATATTCATGCAATTGCTGGGATTATAGGTGGTAAATGCAGCGAATGTACTCTTGAAACTACTGATATCTTCTTAGAATCTGCTTGGTTTGATCCTATTTCTATCGCTAAATCTTCAAGGCAGTTGGGCATCTCTACAGACTCAAGTTACAGATTTGCACGTTCAGTTGATCATAAATTTGATGGACTAAGCTTTGCAATTCAGATGGTTTTAGATTTATGTGGTGGAGAGATGTCAAGTGTGGTATCTGCTGGTAGATTAGATAAGGTTGATACTAAAGTAAACTTTGATTATCGAGATGTAAATAAGTTTGGAGGTGTATCTGCATCACCTGATGAGATATTTAATATCTTGACAAAACTTGGATTTAGTATTGATAAGAGAACTGGAAGTAATTGGAATGTACAAGTACCAAGCTGGAGGCCAGATGTTGCCATACCTGCTGATCTAATTGAAGAAGTAGTGAGAATATATGGCTATGATAAAATAAAGGAAGAACCATTAACAAGTAATGCTACGATAGAAACCAATGTGCAAGATGACTTGCGTATTTTAATGGTGAGTAGAGGATTTCACGAAGTGCTCACTTGGTCATTTATGAGTAAATCGACAGCTGAAAAATTTGGTTACTCGAATAAGTTAGTTACTATCGATAATCCATTTAATAATAACTTCAATATAATGAGACCAAGTATTATGCCGAATTTATTGCAAATTACTGCAGATAATATTGCCCATGGGACATCTGATCTTGCGATTTTTGAGATTGGGCCAGTTTATGATAGTCTCGATTATCCTAAGCATGTTTTAAGTGAAATTAGGTCAGGAAATAATTTGCCGCGGAACCATTATAATTCCGATAGAAAGGTAGATATTTTTGATGCAAAGGCTGACCTAATAGTAGCTTTAGAATTTTTTAATGTTAATTGTGATAGTTTAACTATAGAAAAAGTAGGAAAAGAATATTACCATCCAGGAAAATCAGGCACTTTTTCTTTTGAAGGTAAAATATTGGGTTATTTTGGAGAGTTACATCCTAATGTATTAGATCTTTTTGGTATCAAGCAAAAAGTTGTAGGTTTTGAGATGGTACTAGAAAATATTAATAATATACCTATAAATAAAAAAAAATTTACTGATTATAAGTATCAAAGTGTAAAGCGCGATTTTGCATTTATTATAAATAAGGATATAGCAGCAGGTAATATAGTCAATATGATAAAAAAAAGCTCAGAGCTCATTACAGAAGTTTATATATTCGATATATACCATGGAAATAATATGGAGCCGAATAAGCTATCTATAGCATTATCAGTTACTTTTTGCTCTTCAACTCACACTTTAACCGAAGAAGAAATTCAAAAGGAATCAGGTGCTATAGTTAATTTAGTATATAAAAATACCGGGGGAGTTTTAAGGTGCAGCTAAAGTCTATTTTAGGGAGATAGTTTAGTAAAAATGGATAGGAGATTTTTTAAAGAGGATATTAGTTAGTAAAATCCATAAAAACTAACAATTACAAACTATTACTAGTAATTATTCAACCATATTCTCAAGTATTACAGCTTTTAACTTTACAATTACGAGTACAACTAAGAACAGTTACCGTATTCCACATAATTATTCTATATGGTAACAACTTTTTTTATTTAAAAAATTAAAATGTTATATTCTAACTGAATAATAAACTTCGATAAAACTTATGATAAGTTCAGGAATCTAGCATATCTTTCGGTAAATAAATTTCAAAGTATCTTTTTTAAGAACTAACAAGTAGTTAATACAAGAAGCAATTGAAAATTTAAGAGGAGGGTGGCGATAGTTAAACTTACTTACCTGATGTAGCATCGGGAATGCTGGATTAATTAGGCATAAAGAGATTAACTATGGGTAAATACTTAGTCTATTATAAAGAAATATAGTTTATTAGAAAGGTTTTTAAATCTTTCTAAAAGAATCGAATTAGAGTGGCTATTAAAAGGACGTTTTACAGTTATAACTCAATTAAAATCTTATTATTAATTAAATTAGAATATACAGTGATCATTAATGTAATAGGACATAGAAGTACATTTTTTTTGAGTATCTTTCTTGGTAGAAGAAATAATACCTAATATGATAAATCCAGTTGCTTATAGTCAGTAACTCGAGCTTTTTTAGGAAAGTATGCAGTAAACTATAATGCTAGTATAGCTTAGTATTATTATAGAGGCTTGGTAGTAAAAGTGGAATTTGAAATGTCAGAAGAAAATAGAAAGAGCCTTATCTAGAGTAAAATGGATTACTGGTGTTGGTCAAAACTATCTTGTGTTACTGAATAATAATATTAATTTAACTAATTTTAAAAAGAAATTAATAAACGCTTTTTACTTACTCTAATCATTATCTCTAATTATAGTTGCTATGATTTTAATTCCTTGTGTTACGTTAATCTAACTAGTTTTACTTGTACCATTTCTTATTTTTTAGGCTATTAGTAAAGATATATCCAACTGAAAAGCGTAAGTAAATATAGGAGATAATCAAGATCAAATGGTGAATAAAGTTGATAATGAATGGTATAAAGAGCATATTAAAAAAGAAGTTATAAACTGGAGCAATAAGACGATACGGATCAATTAAATACTAATTCATGCTAATCATTAATTAGATATGACCGCTAACTGTAAAAGTAATATCTGGAAAAATCAATGATAAGCAGGTTGTAGACTAAATTAGTATAACAAAGAATGTAAATAATATGGTATAAAGAAAATTTCGCTACTGCTATGGAGTTGTTATACGCTATGGTTGGTGGAATAGGAATAGACTTTAACTTTAAGTTAGCAAAGGAGATAGTAAACGAAACGCAAAAAAAAGTTAATGACCAAAGTGAGTTAGTGTGAGCTTTTCTTTCTGCAATGGTAATTTAGGTGAAAGCTATCACTTTTATAGTGATTTATTTTACTAGCGGTAAAGTAATACCGTACTGCTTCATATATTTTCCTTTCATGTCATCATATGATTTTTCACACTCGCTTTTGCTATTTAAAAACACAAATTGGCATGCACCTTCATTAGCATAAATTTTTGCAGGAAGTGGAGTGGTGTTGGAAAACTCTAATGTGACATAGCCTTCCCATCCAGGCTCTAGAGGAGTAACATTTACTATAATTCCACACCTTGCATAAGTTGATTTCCCAACACAAATGCCCAGTACATTTCTTGGTATACGGAAATATTCAACTGTACTTGCAAGTACAAAACTATTTGGTGGAACTATACATACATCTATTTCTTTGTCTATGAAGCTATTCTCAGGAAAATTTTTAGGGTCTATGACAGCTGAATTAACATTAGTAAAAATCTTAAATTTATTACTTACTCTTGCATCATATCCGTAAGATGATAGCCCAAAAGATATAACACCTTTACTACTTTTGTGACCTATAAAGGGTTCTATCATTCCAAAGTTTTCAGCTTTTTCTTTTATCCATTTATCCGGCATGACTGACATGATTGTTCTTTAAAGTTATGTAATACCTATTATAATATTAAATAAAATTTAAATGTAAACTATAGGCCTAGCAGCTTCTATTATTCTAGTATCTAAATAACTGCATAAATAGTATCTGAAAGTGAGCCCATGTTTTATGGTGCTTCTTTCTTCTCTGTCATTCCAGCACTTGATGTGAAGTACGGGGAAAAGAGAATAGATCTTAGTGTCAGCTAGTTGGATAACATTTATGGAAACTATGGTGTGACTTAGTAGCTCTTTGCCTGTGTAACAATTTTCTGCTGTGATAAGTGGATCTAAAACACTTCTAGCTTTTATATTTCTTAAGACTTTTATTAGTAACAACTACTGTATTTGCAATCTTGTCGTGCCAAGTTTGGCAGCGTTTGTTAAAGCTTGATAATAAAAAGCCTAGAAATAATGGTAAAGCTGATAATATCATAGAAAAAAATCTCTTTGTTGCTTGTTTTAGGGTCACCTTTTTAAAAGTCTGTGCGTCTACGACTTTGAGTCCAAGTAGTAGTTTTCCGGGTGTAGCAGCAAACCTTATCCACATGTATGTGACATAACTAAAGAGTATAATGAATTGGGCTATTTGATTTAAGATTAATAATTTAATAAATCTGCTTTGTACCACCTTTTCTTCTGTAGAAAGTGACACTTGCATTTGATGTTTTGTAGCAATTTGACTTAGTACTTTGCCATTTTCTGAGTTTATAAAGAACTGATTTAGGGTTTGGCCGCAGAGCTGTAAGAATAAGATGATAATAATTAAATCAAGCAATATTGATGTGTAGCGCTTAAGCCCCATCACATAACATATATCATTTTTATCATTTTTTGCTTTTTGAATAGTGTTTATAGGAAAAAAAATAGAGAATAAACGATTAAAAATTTTGTGTAACATAATGGTATTCCCAAATATTTGAGTGCTCCTGGCCGGACTTGAACCAGCATGCCTTTCCAGGCAACAGATTTTGAGTCTGCTGTGTCTACCATTCCACCACAGAAGCTTAAGTTTTAATGCTATAAGTAATACGGAATTAGTCAAATTTTTTTACTTTTATATCTTTCAAACGGAGATTAAATATTCTACTATAAGTAAATAGTTACTAGTTACTCTAGAAATTTAAAATGATTGAATCAGCTAATTTCGTCGATTCGGGAGATATAGACAAGGAAATATGTAAATTACCACATAACTTAGAAGCAGAGCAAATGCTTATTGGCGCAATGATTCGTGATAATAGAATTTGCGATGCGGTTGAAGATGTAATCGCAGCAGATAATCTCTATGATCCATTGCATCAAAGTATTTTTACTCAGATATCTAAAACTAGAAAACATGGTATGGTTGCTAATGAGCTGAGTCTCAAAATGTTTTTTGAGAACGATGAAGCATTTGCTAAGTGCGGTGGAGTCGAATATCTTGCAAAGCTTGCAGCAAAAGCAAGTATTGCGCTTGATATCCATAGTTTAACTAGAATAATCCATGATTCTTATTTAAGAAGGTATTTGATTAAGCTCGGACAGGAAATAATTGATGATAGTTATAGTTATGACATTGAAAACCCTGCACAAGTGCAAGTTGAACAGGCGATGACTAAGTTGTTTAACTTAGCAGTAAAAAAGCAGGGCGAGAAGACGTATGTAAAGCTTGCAAGTTCGGTTAAAAATGTAGTTGAAAGAATAAGCACGCTGAAAAATAATCCAGAAGCGCTAGGTATTACAACTGGGCTTCAAGATTTAAACCAGCTTCTTGGTGGCTTGCAGAAATCTGATCTATTAGTTCTGGCTGCAAGACCTTCTATGGGTAAGACAGCATTGGCGCTAAATATTGCACTTAATGCTTGTAAGATTTTGCAAAAAAGAGGAGATAAGCAACACTATATAGTATTTTTTTCGCTTGAAATGTCGGCAGAGCAGTTAGCTGCGAGACTGATTACTATAGATTCAGGAGTTAGCTATTATAGAGCGTTAACTGGAAGAATTAGTGATTTTGAATTACATGAATTTATCAATGCTAGTACAAAATTATCTGAACTATCTTTTATAATAGACGATACTCCTGCATTATCAATCAGTGCTCTTCGCACCAGAATACGTTTGCTATATCAATTGTATAATGTAAAAGTAGTATTTGTCGATTATCTGCAGTTAATCAGAGGAACAACAAAAAGGAGTAACGAGAACAGAGTACAAGAAATTTCAGAAGTAACTCAGGGTTTGAAAGCAATTGCAAAGGAACTAAATATTCCCGTTGTTGCACTATCGCAACTTTCACGTTCTGTTGAGCAGAGGGATGACAAAAAACCACAACTTGCTGATTTGCGTGATTCGGGAAGTATAGAACAAGATGCAGATATAGTAATGTTCCTTTATAGAGAAGAATATTATGAGCTTAGAAAACAGCCAAGTGAAGGAAGCAATAAACATCGAGAGTGGCAAGAGAAAATGGAAAAAATTAGAAACATTGCAGAGCTTATTATTGCAAAACAAAGAAACGGGCCAATTGGCAGTGTAAAGCTATATTTTGACTCTAATCGAGGTGCGTTCAAAGATTACACGGAAAGATATAGTTTATAGTCTTTAGCGGTCTTTTGTTAATACCTATCTTTACTATGATTTACTAATTTGTTAGTAAAATTGACTCTTCTTTTTATTTGTGCTAGAATTTAAGTGCTAAATAATTTTAGCGGGGTATATAATGGAGAGTATGTTTAATAAAATCAACGCACTTTATTTTGTGAGTGGTACTTTGGTTACTCTACTCTATTGATGTAAAGAATTTCCAGAAGAGAAGCTCAAATTTTTATCCTAGAGAAGCAATTGGTTAGTAAGGAGAAAGGCAATATGGAGGTTAATAATGAAGTTGTTGCTTATCTTGATAAGCTGAAACGTCAAGGGCATAGAAGAAGAAAGCAAGAAAAGACTTTGGACTGTACAGATCTCAGGAATCCATTTAAAGAAAGAAAACAGGGTGACTTTTAGAATCTATAATTTTTAGTAGTCTGTCTGGCGAAAATTTTAAAAAAGGAGATAAGATTTCTGGCTTAGAAAATTAGCCAGCTAAAAAAGAAACTAAAGTTAACGGTTATTTAAATTAAAACAGTGAGTGCAGTTAGTTGGCTTGCTCATTAAGTAGCAAAATTCATACCTTACTTACCTTATGTTTCCTATAATTATTTTACTACTTCTGTGTCAGCACCGTTTGATAATGTTGAAATCACTAAATTATCTGTTACTAATCAAGGTATAATAACAAGCTTTATTTTTTAAATAAAGTGGTAAAGAATAATACTATATATCCTCTGCTTGATTGTTAATCTTTAAAAAGACTGGTGTAGGTTTAGGTAGTGTTACGCCTGAGGTTATGCATGCGCCGCATAGGGATTTTAAATTACGTTGCTTCTTTGGAATTTGCAATTGGTCAAGTATTATCTCTGCTGATTTTGGAACGATTGGTTGCAATAAAATACCGATTATTCTAATATACTCCAGTAGTTTGTGGATTACTAAATTCATACGCTCTCTATTGGTTTTGCTCAGCGTCCAGGGTGTGCTTCTATCTATATAAGCATTAGCTTCAGATGAGATATTGGTGATCAGAAGTATGATATGGTTAAATTCATACTTTGATAGATAATTCACCACTTGATTGAGTATAGCTTTGCAATTGGGTAAACCCTCAGCATCTTTGAGTAAGTTCCGGTTGATTGTTGGTACAACCCCCGAGCATTGCTTGTGTAAAAATGAAATTGTTCTTTGCACTAAATTGCCTATGTTGTTTGTCAATTCCGAGTTTATTCGGTTAACCATATTTTTCTTATTANAATTGCCGTCTTGACCGAAGCTTATTTCTCTAAGGAGAAAATAGCGTAACTGATCAACACCAAACTCTTCAGCTAATCTGATTGGATCTATAATATTGCCAAGTGACTTGGATATTTTTTCTCCTTCGTTTAGCCACCAACCATGAACTGCGATTTGTTTTGGCAGCGGTAAATCTGCTGCAAGGAGAATTGCTGGCCAATATACAGCGTGAAAACGCAATATATCTTTACCAATTACATGAACATTGAAAGAGTTATCATTTGCCCAAAATTTTTTATATTCCTTGCTTTCAATGTTAGGGAAACCTATCGATGTGAGGTAATTAGTTAACGCATCTATCCAGACGTAGATTATATGTTTATCATTACCTGGTACTTTTATTCCCCAATTTAAACTAGTGCGAGAGATCGAAAGGTCAGTTAATCCTGATCTTGCAAATGATATCACTTCATTTTTTCTGCTCTCAGGAAAGATAAAATTTGGCTGATTTTTATATAACTCTAGTAATTTATTCTGCCAATCCGACAGACGAAAAAAGTAACTTTCTTCTTTTATCCATTGAACTTCACTACCTGTTGGTGTTTTACCATCTATCAGCTCCGATTCTTGATAAAATGCTTCATCGCGTACCGAATACCAACCTGAGTAGTAATCTAAGTATATTTGTCCTCTCTCTTCAAGTCTATTCCATAAAGCTATAACTACTTTCTTGTGACGTCTTTCCGTGGTGCGAATAAAATCGTCATATTGAAAATTTATGGATTCAGCTAGTTTTTTAAATAAGACGCTTACTTTATCTGTAAATTCTTTTGGCTGCATTCCTTTTATTTTAGCTGCTTTTTCAATTTTTTGTCCATGTTCGTCTGTGCCAGTAGTAAATTTAACGTATTTTCCAGCTAGTTTTATGAACCTTGCTGCCACGTCACACAAAAGAGAAGTATATGCATGGCCAATGTGTGGTTTATCGTTTACATAATATATTGGTGTGGTGATATAAAAATTCTCGAATTGTTTCATTATGTAATGCTTAAAGTTTAATCGTACCTGCACTAGTAATAAAAATCAATAGGTTAACCATTCGCTGAGCCACACAGTATATAATTGATGCTCACGTCTTGAGTTAAATTCCACTCACGCTTTATCACATTATATGTCATACCAGTCATACTTTGTAACGTTACGTTATTTTCTCTTAGGTGATTTGCAATTTCTGATGGTTTGAGAAATTTATTCCAATTATGTGTACCTTTTGGCAGCCAGTTTAATATGTACTCTGCACCAATTATTGCAAAACAGAAGGACTTAATGGTTCTATTTATTGTGGATATAAATATCAGCCCCTCTGGTTTTAGTAGCTCTACCGCTTTTTTTATAAAAAACTCTAAGTTATTCACATGTTCAACTACTTCCATAAGTAGAACTACATCATATTTTTTGCTATTGCTTAATTCTTCAATACTAGTGTGTATATATTCTATATTTGACCCTACTTTCTTTGTATATGATTGTGCTGCTTTTATGTTTTCTTCGCACATATCTATTCCTACAACATTAATACCAATGCGTGCCATTGACTCTGATAAAATACCACCACCGCATCCAACATCAAGAAGTGATATTTCGTTTAAGTCGCATTTTTTAAACTCTTTTATTTTCTCTATAATGTAAGATCCTCTCACGGGGTTCATCATGTGCAATAGCTTGAATTTGCCGTCCTCATTCCACCATTCACTTGCTATTTTAGCAAATTTTGACACCTCGTCTTCATTATAAGTTTGTGTGTTTTTTTTTCTACTGATATTGCTAAGCTTATCAAGACGTTTTTTATGCCTGCTTTCTTTTGAAAACTCTGTTTCGAGAAATTGTTTAACTATTTCTTTTGCTAACTCATTGTTAGTGAAACTTGCACCAAGACACAGTACATTTGCATTACCATGTTCGCGAGCCAATTTTGTAATTTCAACACTATCACATAAAGCAGCATAAATTCCTTCAAAGCGATTCGCTACAGTACTCATTCCTAACCCTGTGCCGCAAATTAATATTCCATAATCTGCTTTTCTGTTTATTATATCTTCTACAACCTTAATAGCATAATCTGGATAATCTACACTCTTTTGTTCAGCAGTGCAGCCGTGATCTGTCACTGTATAATCTAGTGTTTTCAGATAAGGTTTTATCTCTGATTTTAATTCATAACCAGCATGATCTGAGGCAATTGATATTATATTTGACATATTAAGAATAATGGCTTAAAGGTATTTGATATAAATAGTTTATTTTGTTTTTTTGTCAAGTTGTCTAGTGCTAATGATCTTTTATTAGTCTTAAAATTTGAAATAAATTTTCAGTTAAATATGTATAAGTACTATATAATTCTTATCCTACTACTAACTTAATAGAATGAATTGTATAGATATTATAAAGTCAAGGTTATTATTATCTGATATAGTAGGTAAGAAAGTTAGGTTAATAAAAAGAGGAGACAGTTTTGTTGGACTCTGTCCGTTTCATAACGAAAAAACTCCATCTTTTTTTGTGAGCAATATTAAAGGATTATATTATTGTTTTGGCTGCTCAGCTCGTGGTGATGCATTTGAGTTTATTTCACAGACTGAGGGCTTGAGCTTTAAAGAAGCATTAGAAAGACTGGCGTCAGTTACAAGTGTTGAGTTGCATAAAAACTTCAGTGCTGCTAAGTTTAAGGAAAGTGACAAACTGTTTTCAGTGCTAAGTTTAGCTGCAAATTGGTTTGTACAGAAGAGGAATCAGGGTGTTGTAGCTTATCTAAAAGAGCGTAAGATTTTACCTAAAATTATAGATAGATTTAAAATAGGTTATGCACCAAGCTCTGGTTTGAAAGAATATTTGAACTCTTTCGGTATTGAAGATAAAATTTTGACCGATATTGGTTTAGTAAATAAAAGTTTACATGATTATTTTTGTAATCGGCTGATGTTTCCTATATGCAATATCGCAGGCAAAGTTATTGGTTTTGGTGGGCGTGCATTAAGTTCTGGGCAGAAGCCAAAATATTTAAACAGTCCAAAGAGCCAGCTATTTAAGAAAAGGGAAAACTTATATGGATTGAACTTTGCTTTGAGTGAAATACTCAAAAAACAACACGTATTTGTTGTTGAAGGGTATATTGATGTGATAGCACTTCATCAAGCAGGAATTAGGAATACGGTTGCCACGCTTGGCACTGCAACTTCTATAGAGCAGATAAAAAATCTATGGAGGTTTGCTAAAGAAATTTCCATATGCATGGATGGCGATGGTGCTGGATGTAATGCTGCAATTAGAATTGCAGAATTTGCTCTATCAGTTCTTAAACCTGGATACACATTAAAGTTTGTGACTTTATCAAACAACAAAGATCCATATGATATATGTAACGAACTGAAATATAAAAAAGAAGATGTGCTTTCTGCACTTGATCATTCAACAGAACTGCATTCTGAATATCTATGGCGTCACATAGTTAATAGTAATCTCCGAGGCTATGAAAAACTTACTCCGGAAAAATATTCAATTCTTGAGCACAAGTTCATGAGATATATCAATGCTATAGGTAACAGTAGTATTAAAAGATACTATAGAGATTACTTTTATGATAAAACCAGTGAATTAAGAAGAAGCTTTAAAAAGCACATTTTTAATAGTAAAATTAGAATAGCAAAAAGTGAGTATTTTTACAATAAATCTCCAGAGCTAATTGAAGCGGAACAAAATCAGGCTATAATTCTACGTATAGCAATAGAATTTCCTAAGATCTTATATTATCCTATATTTTTTGAACAGTTTTCTCATTTTGAATTTACTAATATAAAAATGAAAATATTACAACGGCGTGTGATTAATGCTGTAAATAATGGAAGTATATTTAATAAAGAGACTTTATTACAGAGGTTTGAACAGTCTGATGATATTGAGGTTGTGAAGTCTATATTTAAAAAAACTAGTGTACTGAACAGTCAATTAAACGAGAGAAAATCAGCAGAAATTGTGTGGAATAACATAGTGCTACTGAAAGAATTGAATATATTACAAAAAGAAAAAATCAAGGCAAGGCTCAGTGGTAATTTTGACTTAGAGGGAAGGTTAATAGAGCAAATAAAGCAAATAGAAAGTAGTGTACAAGAGATGCAAATGAAATTTATTCAAAAGTTAGATAGATCACAAATGTAAAAACTGCTTGACAAGTTTTAACAACCATTTTGTGCACCATTAAGGTTATCTCTAGCTTTAAAACTTGTTTTTGATCTGTAGGTTCAATGACAAAAATGTAGTAAAAACTTAAGTATTTTTATGAATTGTATAAAATTATGGTAGCTTACATGTTTTGTAAGTTTTTTCTACATTCAGTTCTAAATTGCGCTTAAATCAGGTGAAAGAATTGTCAGCACCAGTTTTAAGGATTAGTAGGATTGAAACCAGCAATCACATAGTTTCTTTTACTTTGTAGTCTTTTGAGTTTTTGTGATTAAAGCAATATTTTAGGCTCCATTATTGGCTATTTATGATGACAGGAGGAAGATATCATTTCAACGCGTGACGTTAGAATTTAGTAAAATATTTGTAAATAAGGACATAAATATAGCAACTGTAGTACAAGATAAGTTTGCTATAAACTTAAAAACATTGTACATAACAATGTACAAAAGTCTCGCGTTTTGCTTGCTAAAGGGTTAAGAACCATTTTCACAATATTATTTTATTCTCAAGGTGTTAATTTGCTGGAGTCTAATTTAGTTGATACGCTGTAATTCAAATTTTATCAACAAAAATGGAGAAATAGTTCTGGTATATTTTCTCTTCAATGCAGTAGAATGCCCAATAAAAAGGTCTATAGAAAAACTGAGAATTTTAAAAGGTCTTTGGTCACATGCTATTAGAAAGGAGAGGAATTCATTTTAGAAAGAAATTAGAAGGATTTTAAAACTTATTGAGGCTAGATGTGTTACTGTCTTAGTTTACGAATCAATGTGAATTGAGCAACCGGTTAGCTTTGGGTAATGTGCGGGAATGAACCTCCTCTTAAAAAAGAAGGGTTTAATAGTGGTAATAGCATCAATTACAAACATCAAGTGGCGGTTAGGCTAATAATATGGTGAACGTAAGTGGAGCTTCATAAATTTTGTAAAATTAAAGAGCACAAAGGTGTGCTGATAAGCTCTGACTAAAAGGTAATGTTGATGAGTTCGATCTAGATATACGCAAATAGTAATTTTATCGGTATAGAGAAGCTATCTAACCCACTGTTATATAACACAGAAGGGCAGAGTAAGCTTGTGCTGCATATATGACAAGATAAACTCCGCAAGAAGTACTGTTGAAAGTGCAGGTAAAGAAAAATGGGAAGAACAAAAAAGATACTTACAAAGTAAGACTATAAGTGTATCTGCAGCAAAACCTAAGAAATGGAACCAACTATCATGTAAAAAAAAGTGCTAGAAAGTTGCTATGGATCTACGAATACATGTTGTTAAGGTTATTTAACAAGGAAGATGGAGTAAAGTAAGAAGTTTTACAGCATCTTCTTATACATTTCTTAAACGGCAAAAAGGCTTAGTTATTTTGGAGAATAACTGAAAACTAATTGGAATACCTATGATAAGAGTTTGGAGTATCTTAAGCGATCAGCGACTATCATTTCTATGGCTTTTTAAAGCTAAAAGATCTGCATGGGTACTAGAAGACGATCTCAAAGAGTGCTTTGGTAATATTAACTATAAATAGCTTACGAAGCATATTCTTATGAAAAGAAAGATTCTCTGCAGAGTTGGTAAAGGCTGATTTTCTAGAATCAGAAACCCTGTCTTCTGCAGCTGTGCTGGTACACACAAGGTGATGTGATCTCTTCAATACTATTAGCTAATCTTACTTTAAATGGTATTGAGAAATTAATGATAAAGTAGATTTGTTAAACTTAGCAGTAGAAAAAGTGAAGTCAGAAGTGGAATGAATTTAATCAGATATATGAATGACTTTATTATTTTGGGTGATGCATGTAGGTTACTAGAAAATGATGTTAACCAATTAGTATCATCCTTCCTTTGTCGTAAAAAAGGGTTCGATTTTCTTGATTATAATGTATGTAGAGATATAGCAAGAAATTAGTTATTGTGTCTTCGAAAGAAAATGTTAAGGAAATTTCTTTTAAAAAGAATGTTTTAATAAAAGCAAATATAGACAGTTCATAAGCTGTAGTAATTAAATAAGAGGATGAGAAAACCAATTACTGTTATGTATATGCTAAAAAACGTTTAGTAAAATCGGCGATGAAATTTGACATAGTTTATTTCATGGAAACAGAAAAGGAAAAGACATTCATGTAGAGGAGTTACATTGGATAAAGAATCAACTACTACTTTAAAGTAATAGATCATTGTTAATAGGTATTTATTACTTCTTTATGCAGAAACAAACTAAGAAAACAAGGTTTATGAATAGCTTACTCAAATTAAGCTATTTCTGATTAGACGTTCCGTTAGTGAAATTGAAGAGTTAAGAAGAGCTTTCTTAAATTCAGAAAAATAGCGGTTAAGATAATGCATAAATGACGGAGTAAGAAACCTAATCTACTTTCAGCTCTTTAGTATGTAAGGTGTGTGGTAAAAATTCGAGTTCCTTTGCAACACTTAATTCTTTATTTTTTGTGTGTATGCCAAGCTTATTAAATTTCCGAGCAACAGGGAACACTCTTGCTTCAAGCGAACCAGTAGTTTTATTATAATCATCAACAGCACTTTTTAAGCTTTTCCTTAAATTATTAAAATTTTCGCCCATTGTACAGATGCGTTCATATAAAATATGGCCCAATTCACTAATTTTTTTTGAACTCTCGGCTATCATTTCTTGTTTCCACCCATATGCTATTGTTCTTAGTAGTGCAATTAAAGTAATCGGTGTTGCAATAATCACTTTTTTTTCTATTCCAATCTCTATTAAAGTAGGATCATGCTCTAATGCTGCACTAAAAGCTCCCTCTCCTGTTAAGAAAAGCACCACAAACTCTGGCGTATTTTCAAACTGATTCCAATACTCTTTTTTGCTCAAGTAGCTTATATGTTTTTTTATTGCCAAGGAATGATTTTTTAATTTCTCTCTTTGTATTTTTAAATCATTTTGCGATATGGCATCGAGGTAAGAATCAAGCGGAACTTTAGCATCTATTATTACTTGTTTTCCAGAGGGCATCTTGATTATTAAATCAGGGCGTAATAAATTATCCTCATTTTTATCAACTATTGACGGCTGAATAAAAAAATCACAGTATTCAATCATTCCTGCCATCTCCACTACTCTTTTTAACTGTATTTCGCCCCATTTTCCCTTAATGTGAGGTTTTCTTAAAGCATTAGCAAGACTGGAAGTTTGGTTTATTAACACTCCAATTTGCTCTTTTAAGCCTTCATAAGCTCCTATCCTTTCCTTTTCTAGCTCACGTATTTCACTATCAAATTTTTCCAATCTTTCTTTTATTGGAGCTACAACTTCATTAAGTGTTGTCTTTCCTTTTTTAAAATCACTTTCTGTTTCTTTTAATTTACTGTTAATTGCTTCCTTTGCTAAGTTCAGAAAATTATTATTATTTATCTGTAAAGCATCGAGAGACAATGCCTTAAAAGTATTTGTAAGCCTTTCTTCTGCTTCTGTTAATAGCCTTATTTCTCTCTTCTTCTCCTCGCGTTCTTTTTGCAAGGTTATTTCAAGTTCTGCATTGCTTACTTTTAAATTTATTATTTCCTCATTTTTACATAGTAAAATCTGTTTTGTTTCTTGAAGCTCACACTTTAACTTATATAAGTTGTCTTCAAGATTTGCTGCATTTATTTTTTTTTCACTTAGTTCCTTGCTCTTTTTTATACTAATATAGTAAAATAATAATAAAGAGAGAAAATTTAACCCAAGAAATATAGAACTCGAAAGCATCAAAACACGAAAAAATCTTACTTATAATGCTATCTAATTTTTGTATATATAGGAAAAGAAAAAAAAGAGCATTTATACGAGGTACTGTTTATATAAAGGGCTTGCTATATGATTATAAGTTAATAGCTTAACCAAGCACCAGCAGTGTGTTTGTTTTGCTTTTAACTTGGTAGTTTTTAAACTTGATGTGTTGCCGCTTGTCAGATACTTTAGATACAGGACTTGCACCTTTAGGTACAATTGGAAGTTGAGCATATATCTTAATTTTTTTATTTNATTAAATGTAATAACTCTTTTATTTTTTTTTGGTTTATTATTACCCATAAAGTCGTTCACTGCTATCTTGCATTCAGCTGAATTTATGTTAGGTTATATAACTATTCTCTATTTCTTCTTTTGAGATTATGACTACCAGTTATATAGAGTCCTTTTTTGGTTCTCAAAATATCTAAATAAAATTCTTTTAATTATTAATTGTAGTATTATTCCTATTTTAGTTTAGAATTGTGTTTAGAATGTATTGTAGTGAGTAGTTGATGTAGCAATTTTATTTCACCATTGATAAGCTTTAAAGAACAAATTAGATTCGATAAGTTACTAAAATGGTTTTTGTAGCTTAAATTTCTAAAAAAATATGTAAAACTTCTGTGTGATTAGCAATTTACTTAGAAAACTTTTTATGCTTTTTACATACCTTATTCTTTAAATTAATAAAGAATTAACTCGATTATTAAGTATAGAGTTTGATATGTTAACTATTTTGTACTTTGAAGGGAAAATGCATGGTATAAGAAAGTAGTTTAGTTCTTTTTTTCTTTGATCATCTACGACATTAGTGATTTGGATGATACTATTCGCTTGCAAAGCTTAATGTTTATATGGTTACATGTTAACTACTGGAGTAACATCACTGGTGTTTAATTAAAGTACGATTTGGTTAAATGTAGAAAAAATTCAAAAAATAGATGGCTACTATAATTTTATGTAACCTATAAAAAATACCTTTAATTTTTTACTGAATTTTATTATTGAATTTGCAGATCAAAAATAAGTTTTGAGGTTATAAGCAGATTATGCTGATACAGTTGTTACTGAAACTTGTCGAGTAGCTTTTAGGTCTGTTTTTACAATCAGTATTATGTGCTGTCTTAGGGCTTTAGTTGTAAATCCTACATCTTAGCGCACATATATTTTAACTCCATTGGCATGCAAATTTGTATAACTTTTCCCAGTGTTAAGTAATGCAAGTCCGATCTTGTCTATAGTAGAGCGCAGCTCTCCTATTTCCTCATTACTTTCATTTATTATTTTAGTTCCAATATTCGGAAGCATATTATTCCCTTCAACAGGATAAAGTTTTCTTCTGAGTGTTTCTTGTCTACTCATTCGGTTTACAACTTCCTGACCTATATAACATCCTTTATTAAAGCTTATACCATTTATTTTATCGATTAAATATTGCAGCGGAAACGACGAATTTTGCACCATGTCTTTTGTTCCATCTGGAATAAGGTTTTGAATTCTAACTCTTTCATATTGAATAAAATCCCCAATTGGTTGTCTTATTTCATCTTTGTGTATTATTCTCATTCCTAAAGACTTGTGCCTTGGATCCTGAAAAATAATCTGCGATTCGTTACTATGTTCTATTGATTTAGTATTAAACAAAACTCCAACTTTATATAGTGCACTAACATTCTTAACTTTCACTCTTAGGTAGGTTTTAAGTAAATTTAATTTCTCAATAATTTGTTGCAGGTACGTGTTTTCACATTCCAGTAAAGTATATTTACCACATTTAGTAAGAAAAAAATCGTATAAGTACTTTCCTTGAGAATTAAGCAATAAAGAATAAATAGCTTTTTGGCTACTCAGATTATTGATATCGTTTGTTATAATACCCTGCAGGAAATTCTTTGTATCTGGCCCATATAGGACTACTACACTACGGTTTTCTAATGGTATATAACTCATGCAATTTCTGTTAATAAGTCTAAATCTTACTATACAATCCTAGATGTTTTTTGTCTTTCAACATTTTAAGAGTTCAAGCCCTTGAAATCTAATTTGCTAGTACATATATAAGCTTGTAGGTTAATTTGTTGATGAGGGAAAACAAATGTCAAGCATAAACTTAAGTGTATTAGATGATAGTGTTCTAATCAAGCCTATCAGCGAAGAGAAACAGGGTGGAATTATGCTTCCGTCAAGTGCTGAAAAGAAACCTACTAAAGGTGAAGTTATAGCAATTGGTCAAGGTTCACGTAGTTCAAGTGGTGAGCGTATGTCCTTAACTGTAAAGGTTGGTGATAAAGTGTTTTATCGTCAATGGGCTGGTACGGAGATAGAGCATAGTGATGAAAAGTTTATCGTAATGAAGGAGTCCGATATACTTGCTATCGTTAAGTAGCAGTCTTTAATTTTATTAAATTAAAATAAAGCACAATATAGTGCATTACGAGTAATTTTATTATAGTTTTCTGAGTTTTTTATTAGTAAGGGGTTATAAAGATGACTAATGTAGTAGTATCAGGTGAGCAGTTACAGCAAGCTTTTCGTGAAGTTGCAGCAGTAATAGACTCAACAGTAGCAGTAACTGCAGGACCTAGAGGAAAAACAGTAGGGATTAATAAGCCTTATGGGGCGCCAGAAATTACAAAAGATGGTTATAAGGTAATGAAGGGTATCAAGCCTGAAAAACCATTGAACGCTGCAATAACAAGTATCTTTGCTCAAAGTTGCTCTCAATGTAATGATAAAGTTGGTGATGGTACAACAACATGTTCAATACTAACTAGTGGTATGATAGTGGAGGCTTCAAAGTCAATTGCTGCTGGAAATGATCGTATCAGTATCAAGAATGGAATGCAGAAAGCAAAAGATGTAGTATTAAAAGAAGTTGCTTCAATGGCTCGTACAATTTCTTTGGAAAAGATAGATGAAGTAGCGCAAGTTGCTATAATTTCTGCGAACGGTGATAGAAGTATTGGTAGTAATATTGCTGATGCTGTTAAAAAGGTTGGAAAAGAAGGTGTGATTACTGTTGAAGAAAGTAAAGGTTCAAAAGAACTAGAGGTTGAGCTTACTACTGGTATGCAGTTTGATCGTGGCTATCTTTCTCCGTATTTTATTACAAATAATGAGAAAATGATCGTGGAGCTTGATGATCCATATCTCTTAATTACAGAGAAAAAACTTAATATTATCCAGCCTTTGCTTTCTATTCTTGAAGCTGTTGTTAAGTCTGGTAAACCTTTGCTTATCATTGCAGAAGACATTGAAGGTGAAGCATTAAGTACTTTAGTTATTAATAAGTTGCGTGGTGGTCTAAAAGTTGCTGCAGTGAAAGCTCCAGGTTTTGGTGATAGAAGAAAGGAGATGCTTGAAGATATAGCAGCTTTAACTAATGCTAAGTATGTCATAAAAGATGAACTTGGGATTAAAATGGAAGACCTAACTCTTGAAGACCTTGGCATTGCTAAAAATGTTAAAATCACTAAAGATAATACTACAATTGTCAGCGAAAATAGAGTTACTGACAGAGTAAAAGCTAGAATTGAGCAGATTAAATCTCAAATTGAGTCTTCAACTTCTGATTATGATAAAGAGAAGTTAAGAGAGCGTTTAGCAAAATTATCAGGTGGTGTTGCTGTATTAAAAGTTGGTGGAGCAACTGAATTAGAAGTTAAAGAACGTAGAGATAGGGTTGAGGATGCGTTGCACGCAACAAGAGCTGCAATTGAGGAAGGTATAGTTCCTGGTGGTGGAGTTGCACTTCTTTATGCCTCATCTGCTCTTGATAAGCTGAAAGGTGCAGATGATGAAGAGCAAATAGGTATAAATATTATCAAGAAAGTTCTCAGTGTCCCTATTAAGAGGTTAGTCAAAAATGCTGGTCTTGAGTCTGCTGTTATAATTGACTATTTAATTAAGCAGAATAATAAAGAACTTATATATAACGTTGAAGCTATGAGTTATGCTAATGCATTCGCTGCTGGTGTTATTGACCCAGCAAAAGTTGTTCGTATTGCTTTTGAAACAGCGATATCTGTTGCAAGTGTGCTGATTACTACTGAATCTATGATAGTTGATATACCAAGTAAGGATGAAAATGCTTCATCTCCTATGGGAGCAGGTGGCATGGGCAGAATGAATGACTTTTAAGTAAATGAAACTTTGGGGCAAGGAGTCTGCTTGCTCCAAGGTAATATTTTTTATTCTCTAAGGGTTAACATTTATGGAGGGTGTGCTGCTTGTTCTATTTCTTTCGCTTTATTTACTTTCTTATAATGAATAGGTAATATAGAAGTTGGTAACCTTAAGGTAGGTATTACTTATGTTGGTGTATATTAATAAGTAGTTTTATGTAGTGTTGTCTATTATAATAACTGTAATCTGAATTATCTCTTCATATGTAGAGGATAAAATTGTCTTTTTACTTGTACTCAACTGCATCTGGTAAGAAAAATTGCAAAATTTGACTTGTTTTGGTAAGGTATAATAAAGGTTATAAATGAGGGACTTGAGGGTTACGATCTCTTCCACTTCTCTCAATTACTAAGGTAACACATTAAAAATATATATCCATTGGTACCTACTCCGGAAGAGTGTATGGCTGAAGCAGAGAGGAACGTTGGAATGATACCTGATTGATTGATTTGGGAACTGTTATTCTGCATGTTAGTGTTAATCTATGCTAAAATGTAACAGATGAATTACAGCATTTAATGGTATCGTATACTGTGGGAGTTAAAGTAGCACAGTAGTAATTAATGCAATAAGCACTATAAAAAGACAAAAAGCTATTTTTTTTGATTATTAGGCTTTAGCCGAGATTTCTCTGTACACGCATGTACATTAGTTGGTTATAACCAAACTAAAAAAACAGGTAAAGGTTTCTATATATACTAATGGGATTTCCTCCTTTCACTAAGGAAGATATCGTTTAGTCTTTTGTCTATAGTTTTTTCTATATCTTCGATTAAAAGCTGCTTTATCATGGCTACTTTTTGTTTTTCTTGAGCATGACGTTCGTTATTGTAACCACAATGATCTTTTGCTTTACTATTCTTTTTGCCTTTGATCATAAATTTAAGTATCTTTTTTACCTTTTCCTTTAAAAAGAGTTTCCATCCTGTGCTTAGAAATAATTTATAAAGAAAATGCGGAGCAAGAAATGCTATCAACATCCTAAAAGAAATTCCATAATTCAGGTTTCCTCTATTGTTAGAGTACCATTTGCAATATTGAAATAAATGATAAAATGCTCTTTTAAAAGAGCCACATTTTGCAGTATACCAAAAGCCGTTGCTAAGAAACATGAGTACAATACTAGATGCATAAAGGTAGATTATAAGGAAGAATAACTTTACAGTTATGTCTTTTAGGCTGCTTAGTATGTAATTTAATAGCCTCAATTTATAGAAAAGTGGTATCACTTTACATCCTCTTCAATATGGCTGGGGTGGAAGGACTCGAACCTTCGCGTGGCGGTACCAAAAACCGCTACCTTACCACTTGGCTACACCCCAATACTTGTTTATATCAAAACATTATTAACCCAATTAGTAAAAGATTTATTTGTCTTTTCTATTGGAATTACTATAACAGCTGGCTGATCATAAGAATGCATTGCCTCAATTTTTTTTATGATTTCATCTACTTGACCGCTTCTGCTTTTCATAATTGTCACTATTTCATAACTGTTGTGAATTTCACCTTTCCATAAATATAGAGAATTTACTTCAGGAAATATGTTGACACATATAATTAACTTTTTATTTAATAATTCCTCAGAAATAGCTCTAGCTTCTTCTAGATTTGAAAAAGTTGTATAAACTAAAACTATACTATTCATTAGAAACCTACATAAACATATTTTACTATACTTTACTTAGCTTAATTCATCAAGAGAAAATAGGTAGAGCTTCTTTCAGAACCTCCATTGTAGTTTAAAAGCAATTCCCAGCCAGAAAAGCGTCTAAACTATTTACGCGAAATCACCTATTGTTCGAATTACCTGTAAAATTGAAATGTTTATCCACCAAAATACGCGAAGATGGAATGTTTTAAATTAAACTTTCGATTAGAAAAAAATAAAAGAGGATGTTACTCGTTGAGTAACATCCTTTTAGAGAAAGTAGTTAGTTCTGTTTGTCCTTATTTACCAGCTGCAACTGCTTGCATAGATGTGTGTAATTGAACGTCAGTTTTAACAGCCATATTTGTAGAAGGTTGTTGCTTTGCCAGTCTATCCAGATAACTTGTTTTTTTAAGGTCAGCTTGTTTTTTTACCTTGCAATCTGATTCGGTAGTCACGATTGATTTTGAAGAAGAACTAAGTAGATTGATTCTTCTATCAGTAGAACTACTGCTTAAGCTACGATATGAAGGACATCTTTTAAGAAGATTAGAATTGACTGTTACAAAGCTTTTAGAATCTAAACTAGAGCCAATAGTAGTACTGGCAGTTTTCATAGAACCAACATCTGATAAACTATTTTCTAATGAGCTGTCAATAGATTGTATCGAACCTTTTCTACTTCTATGCTTTTTTGCCGTTCCATTAAGCTTTTCTATAACATTAGAAAGTTTGTGTTCTATTTTGCATCCTTTAACGACTCTCTTAATTTCATCATGATGTTCAGAGAAAATTTCATAAAGATTGTTGTCACCTTGAGCTAACAAATTTTGTAATTTCTTAGAGTTTAACCCACTAACAAAATCTGCTTGCTGTCCTAATTGATTAATTAACTGATCCTTTTTGAAACCTTGCTGACCATCAATAGAATAAGCTTTTTCTAATATTTTTCCCTTCAGCTCAGAGAATATCTTTTTGGTTAAAACAGAGTTACCTACAGCTTTATCCTCAAAAACCTCCTTAATGAACATTTCCTTTATACTATTGAAATTTTTCGTTTTTTCTTCTGTTTTTAAAATAACAGTTTGACATTGGTGATCTACTGAATATGAAATTTCATCTAGATTGGATATATTTTTACCAAAATTATTCATCTTATTCCCTATTATTTTCAGTGCAGAACTAGTTTCCTCTCTTGCTGCTTGCCCTATATAACTTACAGCTTCTTTTACTGAGTCCTTAGCGCATACAGCACCATCTTTAGTTTTGTCTGCAGCATATTTGAAGCCATTTTTTATTTTTACCCTGTGTTTATGTACAGCTGTACCAAGTGTCACGAATGCTACAGTTGCAAATATCCCACTTACTATACTACTGGCAATTACTGGAGCAGCTGCAATAGCAAAACTAGTACCCACCGTTATAGCCGTACCTATTAGCAAACCAAGTATCACTTTGTTTATTACTTCTAATGACTTTACTTTCTTCTCTAAGAATTGCATCTGTTGCAATAGGTCAATTGAAGAAGGTGTAGAGCTGCTGTATTGTTGATTTTGCTGAAGTTGTGCATTAATAATACCTGGATTTGTTCTATTGTGATTCAACATTTTAAACCTCATTGTTAATGAAATACGTTTATATTGTACACTTCAATTCTTAAGTTAGTGTTAACTTACCTATAAATAGCTCTACTTAAAGTGTTTTCTGGAAGTATAAAAAAATGAAACTGAAAGCTTTTTGAGTTAAAGCGCTTATTAGGTAGCGAAAAGGGATATTTATACTTTTAGGTATCACAGTTGTAATAGCAATGATTTTATCATTTTGTTACTATACTGACCTTTACGGAAACATAGTGCATCTCAAAGATGACAACAAGGAATTTAAAATAAAGCCAGAAAATTTCATAGAGTTACCCATATCACATAGAGAAAAGGAAGTATACAATCAGTTTCTATTCAAGTGATTAACCCGTGAATAAAATAGATTTGCAATTTCCTATTAAAGGGGTAATATTAGTGTATTAATTATAGAGTCAGTTATTGTGTTTGATGAGAACAATCCTTGGAATTTAGGGAAAAAACCGATAAGGAGTAAAATCTCTAATAATGAAGATACTTTCAGTAAGGCTATGTCTGAGGTAAGGTATTTTTTTGTTAATTTAACAAGAAATGGCAGCAGAAAACCTTATTTAATTATTTTTGTTATTTTATTTTTCTACGCTTGTACTGGTTTCTATATTGTTCACCCAAGTGAAGAAGGTATAGAACTTATTTTTGGTAAATATTCTAATACGGAAACACCTGGTTTGCGTTATCACTTTCCTTACCCTATTGGGAAAGTTTTTAAAGTAAATGTTAAAGAAGTAAATCGTGAAGAAATCGGGGTAAGTAGTTCCTACGGGAGAGATGCAGATCGTGGTGAAGGTGTGATGCTTACTGGGGATGAAAATATAGTTAACGTTAATTTTGAGGTTCAATGGCGCGTTAAAGATGCTAAGGATTATTTGTTCAAAGTGCGGGACTATAAACCTGGTTTTAGTGTTAAAAATGCTGCTGAAAGTGCTATGAGAGAAATAATAGGTAAAAACACGATCTCTTTTGCACTTGGTCAAGGTAGACAAGAAATTCCTATAGATACTAAAGCTTTACTGCAACAGATTCTTGATGGGTACCAAATGGGTATAGAGATTTTATCTATTCAAATGAAAAAAATTGATCCACCAGAAAAAGTAATTAGTTCGTTCAGAGATGTACAAAGTGCTCGTGCAGATAAAGAACGTATTATAAATGAAGCATATGCTTATGGTAATGATGTTATACCTCGAGCAAAAGGTGAAGCAATAAAGATAAAGCTAGATGCGGAAGCATATGAGAACGAGATAATAAGCGAAGCAAAAGGTAATGCAAATCGTTTTTTTTCTCTTTATAAAGAATATAAGCATAATCCTTCTCTTGTTAAGAGCCGTATTTATCTTGAAACTATGGAAAGTATTTTTAATCAAGTAGATAAAATTGTTATCACTGATGATTTGAAGGGTGTGTTTTCTTATCTACCTCTTGCAAGCTTAGGGAAATAGTTATGCTTAGTAACGTTAAAATTGCTTTTGTTTTTATATTTGCTGTTTTGCTAGTCTTCTTATTTAATTCGATATTTGTAGTACAGGAAGCAGAGCAAGCAATAGTTATGCAATTGGGTAGAGTTGTAAGGGATATTAGAAAAAGTGGTTTGTATTTTAAGTTGCCATTTATAAATAATGTAGAATTTTTTGATAAGAGAGTTTTAGATTTAAGCCCAGATACAACTGCAAGAGAAGTCATAACTGCAGATCAGAAGCGCATCATAGTAGATGCTTATGCAAAATATAAAATAGTGGATCCTGTTACTTTTTACCAAACTGTGAGAAATGAGTTAGGATTAATTAGAAGATTGTATCCAATCATAGAAGCTCACTTAAGAGAAAATATAGTCAGATTTTCACTAATTAGTTTATTGAATGAAAAAAGGTCAGAAGTTATGCAATTAATCCAGCGTGGAGTTTACTCTGAAGCTGGAAAGTTTGGTATAGAAATAATAGACGTGAGAATTAAAAGAGCAGATTTACCAGAAGAGAATAGTTCTGCAATATTCCGCCGTATGCAAACTGAGAGAGAAAAAGAAGCAAAAGAAATAAGAGCAAAAGGAGAACAAATAGGGCAAGAAATTAGGTCAAAAGCTGATAAACAAAAAAGAGAAATTATTGCTAGTGCAGTAAAAGAAGCCTATGAAATAAGGGGACGTGGCTATGCTGAAGCAACCAGGATTTATAATGAGGTGTTTAAGGCCGATGAAGAGTTTTTTAACTTTTATCGTTCTATGAATGCTTATAGTAAATCGTTTACTGGAAATAACACTAAATTCGTACTTTCACCAAATAATAGTTTCTTAGATATTTTAAATAAGGGATGGAAATAGTTTATGAGAAGTAAGGTTTTATCTATATTTTTATGTTTTTTAATTTCATTCTCTTTATATGCTAGGGTATTTAACTGGAGCACAGAAAAAGCTGCAGATATCAATACTTCTATATACAATTGTAATCAAGGGCTTGCTGACCTGGTAGAAGAACTTCTCCCTGCATTTGTAAGTATTTCGAGCGAGCAGGTTATCAAGCAAGGAAATAGCAACAGAACTAGAGTTCCCTTACCAAGAAATGATTTTTTTGATGGTTTTAGAGAATTCTTTGAGTACTTTGACCAGTTTTTTATGGACAAAAGTCCTAGCATTAACAGAGAGGCAGTGCTACTTGGGTCTGGGTTTATTATAGATAAAAGTGGAATTATAGTAACTAATTACCATGTTATTAAAGATGCCCAACATATCACGGTTACTATGAACGATGATACTTATTTTAAGGCAGAGGTTTTAGGCTATGATGCAAAAACTGATCTCGCTGTACTTAAGATTAAGGCTGATAAGGACTTCTCTTTTGTAACACTCGGTAATTCTGATGAAGCAAGAGTTGGTGATATGGTTATGGCAATAGGTAACCCATTTGGCTTAGGTGGTTCTGTAAGTACAGGAATTATATCTGCAAGGTCTAGGGACATTAGCATTGGTACCATGAATGAATTTATTCAAACTGATGCTGCAATCAATAGGGGAAACTCCGGAGGACCGTTATTTGATTTAAATGGAAAGGTTATAGGTATTAATACTGCTATTTATTCTCCGTCTGAGTCTGGAGGCAATGTAGGTATAGGCTTTGCTATACCATCTAACCTAGCTATACCGGTAATTGATAAGTTAAAAAACGGTAAAAAGGTGAAACATGGTTGGCTCGGTGTACAAGTTCAGCGTATAACAGTAGAATTTGCAGAGTCCTTAGGCTTAAAAGATACAAAAGGCGCATTAGTTGCAAGTATAGTAAAAGATAGTCCTGCAGAAAAAGGTGGGATTAAAGTAGGTGATGTGTTATTAGAGTTTGATGGTAAAATAGTTGATAGAATGGCACAATTACCTCAAATAGTTTCAAGAACTGACCCTGGAAAGAAAGTGCAAATTAAATTATTAAGAAAGGGTAAAGAAGTTAATATCAAGGTTATTATTGGAGAATCTACGAATGATAACCAAGATATCAATCAAAAAGAAAATGCATCGACATCTGATTATATAACTGGTTTAACCATTTCAAATTTATCAAGAGAATTAAAGGAAGGTAATGCATCTATAAAAGGTGTAATAATTACTAGTGTGGATATTTATAAGAATCCTACATTACGTGACCTTAAAAGAGGAGATATTATTACACAAATAAATGATGCTGATATAGAAAATGTTGAAAGTTTTCAAAATCAAGTAAATTTAGCAAAAAAACAAGATAGTAAAAAAGCAATAATGCTGCTTGTTTATCGTAATGGTAATCAATTTTTTACTTTAATAAAGTTGAAAAAGTAAATTTTTTACTAAATTTACAAAATAGTGATGTCATTATTTTGCCGCTATAACACTTTAGCTTTATAAGTAAGTTAAGGTCTATATTATTTTGCTAAAATGTAATAAGTCATAAATAAATCAACTTCTTAAAATTTATTGAGCTATGCTTTTGAGACAAATAAGTGCCGGAATGTGAATATGATGATTATTAGTATATAAAAGTTGTAGCAGATATACTGAAAAAACGGCAAGTGCCATAAAGTTAGGCAAAATATATTCAATGCTTATACGTTTAATAAATAAAACCCACTAGCATAAATGTGCTATTTTCTAGAGAGAATGCAAGATTGTAACATAATTGAGGGAAATGTTGGCTACGGGCAAAGACAATGATTCCTCTGTGCTTAAGCTTTGAGTGAGATATTTAGAAAATGTGCTATAAACTGGTTCGATCAAACGTTAGTAATTAAATTCAACAAGAAAAAAAAGATGATTGTTTTCACGATGCACAGTTTTCCTTTGGTAAGAAGCAGTTGCATAATAAAAATTGGATTTTAGTATTGATCGCTGGAACGACATTATTTGCATACTTGGAANAGGGATTAGTTGCTGTAGATAAAGGAAAAAGAAAAAGTTAATATGATAAATGCTAAACTTGGAGGTACGCTTTTATTAATTGATATTAACAAACCTTTTGTTGCTTTTGAGTGAGTATAATATTAAAAAAGAGTGGCTAAATCGTTATGAAAATTTTTCTAGTGATTTCTTACATGAACTCAAAGCTGAACATTATGGGTTCAATAAAGCTATGCTAGTTACTTTGGCGTCACTCTGCCTGGATAAAGTAAGTGACCGAGTTCTTATTTGCTCAATTGCATTTATGTGGATCTTGAAGTATCCAAGTTTATAAAGAGCAAGTTTTACTCTTGGCAGCAAGATGGACACAATAGCAATTTTAATTGGGGTAAAAACAGTGGTTAACAATTAGCATAAGATCTAGCAGTAGTAAGCTGCTTAATTTTATTAAATTTTCTGCTTGTAAAGGTGGATTCTTTTGCTATAGCAAGTAATGTTTATTGGATGACTTTACATATAGCCCAGTGCCTGAAGTTTTCAGCCCTGCTTCTGGTAGATAATAATAAATTAGCTAAACAAAAAATGAACGGTAAACTTAACTAATATGTACGTGTGTTTTTAACCTTCGAGAAATCCAACTTTTCTAGGTAGGTTAAGGCTTTGATTTCAATGACTATGCAACTCTAGCATTAGTGCACTAAATGTGGAGTAGATATAGAAAATTTTTGAGATTTAGATTCTTGGTTATATTTTCTGCATAACATTAATCCATATACATAGCACTAAAGAACAGGAATTATGACCGTGGCCTGCTTACTTTATATGAAAATTTCTGAGCATTAACTAAACCTAGTAGTGAATCTCAATTACAGGAGATTCACTACTAAATTCTTGTATAATTTTTTGAATAAGTTGTAATGAATACTGTAATGCGTCAGGATAACTATGATGATTAATTGTCGTCTATATGAACCACGTTTCTTTAACATATTTAGAACGATTTTTTTATCATATTATTCTAGTTGGAAATGTGTTATTCTGTTTAGTATAAAATGGATCGATTACTACTTTTGCAGAGTACCTATCAGAACGTTTTTAGTTATAGTCTTCGGGATTATTTTTCTTAGGTAGATGATATCTTTGTTGTTGAAAAGAGAATCTGAAAAACAGCAATTAGCACCGAGGTAGGGATAAGTAGTGGATAATATGTGCCTATGCGCCTATTATTGAAATAGTACTACATGGTAGCGAGCTTACTCACTTTTTTAAGTTGATTTAATATTATAAAGTCAGTAAAAAGAATTTTACTGCAGCGGGTGATAGCTGGATAATTTTTAGAAACGATGATTAAGTCGATAGTATCGTTGTACAATGCCTGTAGCGGATAAGCAAAGTTAGCAATACCCTCCAACATCAAAGAATTTTGACTACGATTCTAGCTGGATGGAGTCGATTATAAATTAGCTGATCAAAAAAAAGTAGTGCAGCTTAACCAATATTCCAGGTACTTTGCTCTTTTTGCTTCTGCACATGTTTTTTAGCCTTCGGGAAATCTATCTTTCCTGGCGGCAGATCAAGTTTTGACTTCGGTGATTTTGTGATTTCTTTACATAGTGCACTAAGAGGAGTGCGTACAGAAAGCAACTCCTGAGATTTAAATTCTTGACTATGTTTTCTGTATAGCATTAATGATATACGTGGAACTCCAGTAATTGCAATCTTAGGAATTTTTTGCTTAAGGGGAGATAACATCTTTGTTATGAAGGATTTATCATCGGTATTTAGTGTATTGAATTTCTGTAACTCTAATGGAGTGCTGCTATTTGATGATGAATTGCTTTTTGATTCTCTTTCTTTGCTACAAAGCGAGCTAACTCTATGTTTCTTTAAAAATTCGCTTCCAGGTTCACTGTTTGCTCTGTTCTTTACATACCCTGCTTTAGAATGCTCATCGCTATTTTTATCAGAAGCTGAAGAAGAAGGGAACAGTGGTACTTTTTGATTACTGTGGGGCATAGGCTTGCATGCTGGAATATCATTACTTAGAGAATGCTCAGAATATCTCTCCCTTAAAGATCTACCACTTATCCCAGATGAATTTATATTATAACATGGCTTTCCTTTTTCTGCTTCTTGTCCTGATCTTTGATTGAGCAGCTGTTGTACCCTTGCTTGTTTGAACAATGGCTTTAGTGATTCACCCTTATCGTCAGAACTTAAATGTTTATTAGACACTTTCTTTGGTAACGCTAGATTTGAGCTACTCTCATTAGTATAATATTTCTTGTCTATATTGTTATGAGATTGACTGCTAAGCCATGCACTACTATTATCTGAATTATTTTTGCTCTTGGGATTCAATGTAGCTGGTGCATAGTGAGAATTACTCTCCAATAGCCTACTTGAACTTTCTATAATACTCGCAGGTTGTAGTGAATCTGATTTAGAAAAATAATCTCTGCTCTGGCTCAATGTTGAACTAGGTTGTATATCAGCTACCTCAGGAGTACCTAAACAGCTAACACTCTCACCGTGATATTGAGACGTAGCAATCACCTCTAAATCAGAGTTAGGAGATCCAAAATCAGCTGTAAATTCAAAATATCCAGTTCTTTCATTATATGCAATTGGAGATTGCATAATTTCAGGAAGCACTTGAGCAATTTTTTTATTAGAGATAGCGTGAACTGGGCTTTTACAATTAGTAACACTTAGTCTTGTAGTCTTGCCTCTAATATCGCTCATGAGGGTTTTGCACACTGCTGAATTAATTTCATACACATCATCACCCTTTAGGGGTTCAAGCTGACCATCATGCCTTTTTATTAAAGGTATAAGGGCAAAATAATTACCACCTTCTCTTTCCTTTTCATCCGTAAAAATATCATAATCATAACCATCAACAAATTTCCCTGCCCATTTAGAAATTAAACCACCAAGAATACCTTTGAGATTCTCAATTTTAGAATATTTTTCGCCTGGAGTTTTAAAGCTAAGTGCTATTCGCCCTTTGACATATTTTACTACATTTTCAACTACTTTATCGCTCACATTTTTAATGTATAACATATCATCTTTATAGTGATAAAAGTCAAAACTTTCGAGACTGCATTCTCTTAACCTTAAGTTAAGTTCTTGAATATACATCTTTTTAAACAATTCAAGAGTTTCTGAATCATATCCTTCCCTTTCAAAGTATTCGCCGTCAAAAGCTATACAATATAGATAATGCTTTTTCAAAGGGTTAGGTCCATAAAATGCTCCTATTTTAACAGTACCTCTTACCCATTCATGGCCTTCTTCTTCTGTTATCCCTGTTTTTACCACTAAGCGTGCAATCAATTTCAATGTCACAGCTCTATCAAGTTCATTAACTAAATGTATCTTTAAATTGCGTATTACTTCTTTATTTGTGGAATCTGCAAGCTCCATTGCTATAACGTTTTCATCTAAATATTTTTTATTAGTATTGGCACTTAAAACAAATGGAAAACAGTTTAAGTTATAATATCTACCTGCCACTACCTCTCTGCCAAGATATTGCTGTTTTATTATCTCCTTTCCTACTCTATGTAGGTATTCTGCCACATTAGTACCATGAGCAAATGAACCAACAATTTTTTTGCCTTCTACAGTTAAATTAGTATTAATCCTATCACAAAAATAATTATTTAAGTTAAACACATTAACCAGCTCTTTTACAGAATTACCCATAACCCCTCCCGTTAAAATTGTTATGAAACAACATTACTATTCTAGTATTTACTTTTACTACCACTGGCACTAGTAGAAGTGCTACTACCTAGTTGTGTGTTAGGTTTGTCACTTTCGCATTTTCGTTTTTCTAACCTATATTTGTTAATATCAACTTTTTCATACTTATCGCTTGGAATCCATGTACCATCAGGTTGAGGCCCCCAATTATCTTTTTCACCATTATTGTCATGCATGTTGCCCCTAGTAAGAACATTAGGTAATTAGTATGCTAGAAATAAATTTGAGTGTAAACATTTTTTTATATTTTCCTTTTAAAAAACTTTATTCTTTTTTTTGTACTTCTAAATTCTAGCGTCATGTACTAAAATGGTACTTTTCTTTGTTACTAAAGTAATCAACACTAGAATCTAGTTTTTTGACAATTTCATTAAAATACCTTATTAAAACATAAATCCTATAATCACAAAATCTAATTTGCTATTAACCCCTACTCTTTATGTTATCTACTTTTCGATGATGCTTCCTCTAGTGCCTTTATTAATGATACATAATTATTAACTTTTACACTTTTACATTCACCTGTTGGTTGGTAATTATTAACAGCAGTAGACTTTTCTCTTTGTGAACTTCTCTCAGCAACTTTTTCTTTAAGCTCATCAGCAAGGTCATTCATTTCGTACCTACCAGTAAACTCAGATTCTTTGCTACTAATACTACTAGTAGTACTGTGTTTATTGATAGATGTAGACCTTGTTTCAATAATATCTTCATCGAAATTTATGTTGTAACCAGTAGATATTCCTTGGCTTTTAGAATCAAACGCTATTCCACCAGCCACAAATTTTTCCTCTATAGGTTTTGATGAACACATAGCTAACTTTAGTTTTTCTTTTTTTTCTCCCTGTCTTGTTTTTTGCTTGTTATGTTTTAGTACCTTGGATTTATTCTTATTCATATCATCCTTGTGTGTAGTGGGCTTCGTAATCTTTAAAGATTTTGGTAAAAATTTTTGTTCTTCTTTGGTCAGGAGGATTGGCTTTTTCAACCATATTCCAGTGCTTGACACTGAAATAATACCATATGTGAATTGAAGCTTTTTTCTTCCATCAACTTTAATTTCTACCTTTTTGTAAGCTTTTTTAGTTGCTTCTTCTTTTGGCAATGTTTCTTCCGTTTTTTTATCTTCTTCTTTGGTTGTTTCTGTTGGAGATATAATTCCAGCTGAAAGTAGCTCTGCAACTGATGAGGTTAACCATCCAACTAGGAATATTTGAATTTTTAGTTTCAAATTTTGTAATAACTCCAAACGATCGAGCACTTTTACAAACTCTTCTGGAGATAACTCACTACTGCCTAATTTTTTCTGTAATTCTTTCATTTCTTTGTTCAATCTTTCATTGAAACTTAAGTCTTTTGAAAAAACCTTTCTGATTAATCCCTTAAGTTTGTCATGAATAAGTTTTATGATTGTAGCAACATGATTTTTTTNTNCTTTTTCCTTTATCATGCGGTAGATTTGTGGATCTGTATCTACTCCAAGCTCGCTGTCTGTGAAGTTAAAAAATCTAAAAAGTTTCTCCAGTAAAGTATCTATACTGATTATAAAATAGTTATCTTCCTCATTAGAATGTACCTTTGAACCAGATACTCCATCACTATTAGAGTCTTTTTCAAGATTTAGTTTTTTGGATAGCAGGCTGTCAACATGACTTAATGCCTGATTTTGCAATTCAATGCGTTTAGCAGCAACACGCTTCTCAATTTCTTCTGCAGCAGTTTTGAATTGGTTAGTTTTTTCTTTTGCAGATAAGTTTTCTGCTATAATTTTTCCAAGATAGATTGAACTATCGCTTGAGTTATTATTAGAAAAATTGTTTATCATGTTACCTCCCGATATAATTAAAGTATATACTTCAATTTTACAGTACTGAATATTTAATAATTATTAATCCTAAAGTTGCCAATAAACTTCTCTAAACTTGTATGCTATACATATTATACTATACACTATATAGCTTTTTAGTGCAATTTCTGCTATTTCTTCAAACTTTAGATTTTCAATGTACTTCAACACCTGCTTCACAGAATTGATTTTATGGACCTTGCTTTAACTGTCCTTTGCCCTTATTGTATAAAGTATTTAATATAAAGCTATCATAGCTTTTGATATGATGTTATACAGCCATTATGTTCCTTTCTTCAAAAGATCTTTTTACTCTATAACACATACAACTGGTGTATGATCAGATGGATTTTTCAACTTGCGCAATTTGTCATCTATATAGCATGTTTCTAACCTATCGGCAGCTTGGGGTGATAATAGCATATAATCTATTCGCATTCCTTGATTATTTCGGAATGAATTACCTTGGTAATGCCACCAAGTAAACTGCTGTAAATCTGGATTAGATATTCTAAATGCGTCTTTAAACCCAAGATTTAAAATTGCTCTCAATTTTTCACGTTCTCTTATATGGAAACACACTTTGCCATTCAATAAAATTGGGTTAAAAACGTCAATTCCATCTAGTGCAACATTATAATCACCAGCTACAATAGTTAGCTCTTCATTTTTCAATAAATTGATTATTTTTTCATATAAATTATCAAAAAACTTAAGCTTATATGCAAATGCATTAGAATCTGGGCTCTGGCCATTTGGAACGTATATACTCACTACTCTTATCTTTTGATTATTGTACTTTACTACACATTCTATATAACGTGCTTCTTGGTAACCTTCTACAATGTCAATTTTAAATTTCTCTAGTATTAGGTATTTAGATAAAACACAAACACCATTTCTCGCAACTTGCCCATAAACAGCACATTTATATCCAAGCTTTTTTATTTCTTCGTAAGGAAACTGTTTTTCTGTGCATTTTGTCTCTTGTAGCAAAATTATATCTATTTGATTATCAATTATGAAATTGCAGATTTGGTCAATTCTTTTACGTATAGAGTTCACATTCCAAGTTGCAATTTTTAACATCAGTAATTCTTATTAATTATATTAATTAAACTTTCCCTAGTAGGTAACCTCGATGTTATAATTTTTTTCCATTTGATCGACTTTAAACTATCAGCGATATTTTTACTCATAGTATATGCAATTATATTGCTTATTGTGTGAGATAAACCACTTTTTAGAACTAAAGAACAAAATACTCTCGCTGTCTGTGAAGAAAAAAAAACAACACTATTAATTTTATTACCCGATAACAAGTTTTTGCACCTGTTAGTTAAACTTTTTTTAATGATTGTCTTGTAGAGTATAACTTCTCTTACACAAAAACCTTCTTCAGATAACCTTTTTTTTAAATCGCATGATACCTCTTGTCCTCTTATATATAAGAACTTAACTGCTATTGAATAGTGATTTTTTATGAACGATATTAACCCATCAACATTACTATCTGCTGATACAATATCAGAAAATCCTAAATCCTTTGCAGTTTGCATTGTTGAATTGCCAACAGTAACGATCGGAAGATCACCTATCTTACATATTTGACTAAATGCCTTTACACTGTTCTTGCTTGTGGATATTACTACGTCAAATTTATATGCAGATATGTCAGGCTGTAAATGCTTTATTGTGAATACTGGTTCTATATATACTTTGTATCCGTGTTTTTTCAGTGCATTTCTTGTGTTTAGTGAATCTAATAAAGGCCTCGTTAATAAAATAGACTTCATTCTCATTTGCTTTACTATAGGTGAAAATAATACCTCTATAAACGAATTGCTGAATAAAAATTTTTGATCTACAGCAATGGTAAGGAGTACTAGTACTCTTACTGATTTAAAGTTTTCTAATTTTCATTACTTTTTATGAATTATTTTCAGTTTTAAGCATAAATGTTAATTCTTTTTCATCCAGAGTTGCCCTTATTCATCTTATAGCAACTTTATGTAACATCTATATTTGTTGCTGACTTTTATCCACTTTTTCATTATTAAAGATTTTAGATATAATATTATTCATCTTTCTACAGCTCCTATGTTCTATGTATCAAACTGTTTTCACTATACTTAATTACTGCATATATATCATCTATGAATTTTTGATTGTTCTTATTAAACTTAGATACTATATAATTTATATCTTTCTCAAAAAAGTTGAAGTAACTATTAGAAAGGCTATTGTATTCAACTATGTAATTTGTGTAGTTAAACTCAATTAAACTAATATTTTCTTCAGAGAACTCTGTGGAAGAGCTTATAAAAGCTATTATAATATCAACTAATTACGTTAATAAATCATTAATATAATGACTGTACTCCTATATAAATTAAACAAGTTAACTTATTAATGCACATCAGCAATTTACCTATTGTTTTTTTCTATAACTTGCTAATCGTTAATCATAAGCTCGACCAATGTTGGTTGTTATAATAACATGGCCTAAGATGGAAGAAGTAGTAGAAATGAAAGGGATGATAAAAGGTTCTAGTAAGTATAGGTGTGACTTCTTTTATTAGGAAATTAGATACTGAATGCGATATCAAAACAAATTTTTGTTAATTTTTTTGTCCAAGGCAAGAGTACTTTCTATGCTAAGCTAATTATTAAGATAATATTTCAAAAATGATCTTTTAGTAACTATATATTTAAGGCAGATGAAAGTATATTTAATGTAGTGTCAACAATACTGAAATACTGGCCTGTAGGCAAGAAAGATATATCAAAGCTGATACTTGCTGTATACTCGATAAAAGAAACAATAGATAGTACAATAGTTAAACACTTTTTTTGTAAGTAAGTATTTCCTCTTAACAAAACTTGTGAGCTTAGATACAAGTAAGTATATTATGGAGTTGATTTGTTTAAAAAACAATATAAAAGTTAAAAGTGCCCGAGAGAAGACTTGAACTTCCATAACTTTAAAAGTTACTAGCACCTGAAGCTAGCGCGTCTACCAATTTCGCCACCCGGGCTTTTTATAGTTTACTATGTTAAAATTAAATAATATACTTAAGCAATTTTTAGTTTAAAGATAATGCCAGATAATGTAAATCTAGATCAAATATTTTTTGCTCATAATAATGTCAATATTAATAATATATATAAAATAGTTAATAGTATTTTGAGCAATAGTAATTGTGGTGAGCTATTCTTAGAATTTTGCCAATCAGAGTCCTTGATTTTTGATAATAATGTACTGAAGCATATGGATTTGAATACTAGAAGGGGATTTAGTTTGAGGGTTTTTTGTGAGAGTAGTACGTCTTTTATCTGTTCTTCTGAGATTAGTGAAAGAGAAATTAGTAATGCTGCTTCCATAGTAAAAAGTTCAGTATCTTTAGATAAAACAAGTTCAACAAGCTTAAAAAANGAGACAAAAAATCTGTACCCAAGGATTAACCCCATAAATGAAATAGACCTGACCTCAAAAATGAAACTGCTCGATGAAGTTAACGAATATGTAAGGTCCAAAAATACCTTCGTGAAACAAGTGAAAATAACTCTGAGTGGAGAATGGCAAGTTGTACAAATAATAAAAAATGATCACAGATTAAGTGATATCAGGCCTCTAGTGTGTTTTAATGTGTTAGTTATTGTAGAGAAAAATGGTCGCACTGAAAGGGGTTTTGCAGGACATGGTGGGAGAGACTCTTATAGTAAATTTATTTCTGAGAAAATGTGGAAAAAAGTTGCAAATCAAGCATTAGAACAAGCATTGGTAAACCTTGAGGCAATTCCAACTCCAGCTGGAGAGATGATAGTTGTCTTGGGTCCAGGTTGGCCGGGAATATTATTACATGAAGCTGTGGGTCATGGGCTTGAAGGTGACTTTAATCGCAAGGGAGTTTCAGCATTTTCAAACTCTATTGGTAAGCAAGTAGCAGCTGGTGGTATTACAGTAGTTGATGATGGAACTCTACCTAATTTACGTGGTTCTATTAGAATAGATGATGAAGGTACTACACCTTGTTGCAATGTATTGATAGAAGATGGAATTCTTAAAGGATATATGCAAGATCATATGAATGCTAAACTTATGGGTATGAATCCAACTGGTAATGGTAGAAGGGAAAGCTATAAGGAAATTACTATGCCACGCATGACAAATACTTATATGTTGCCAGGGAAGTATACACCAGAGGAAATAATATCTAGCGTAAAAAGGGGTATATATGCAGTGAATTTCAGTGGTGGGCAAGTTGATATAACGTCAGGGAAATTTGTTTTTTCATCCTCAGAGGCTTATTTGATAGAAAATGGTAAAGTTATGCAGCCAATCAAAGGGGCAACATTGATTGGTGATGGTCCAACAGTGTTGAAAAAAGTATCTATGATTGGTAACGATTTAAAATTAGATCCAGGTGTTGGTACATGCTTAAAAGATGGGCAAAGTATACCCATTGGGGTTGGTCAACCGACACTTAAGGTTGACTCAATCACAGTAGGCGGAACTGAGTTATAAGCCATGCTGACTTTCTGTTACTTTTCGCCGTTTATTTTCTTTTTCCTGGAAGGACTGATTTTGGTTTGCCTTAACTTGCTTAGGCACAGTAGACGGCTTACTATTTTCTCTTGCTTGAGCAGATTGTTTACTTTTCTCAATTTGGGTTTCTAAAATTTTACTAATGCCCCCATTAATTTCATTACTCCACTTTTTCTTACTTGACGAATGAGGATTATATAAGGTACCTTTTTTGTCATTAAAAAAAAGGCTCTTTATTGCACCTGATATGGGCAATATAAGAAGAATACCATTGATTGTTGATGTGATTGGGCCAGTGCCAAATATTAGTACTGAAAAAGCAAAAAGAATAATAGGAAATAAAAGTTTACGTAAGAACGTTATTACCATTTCTTCATCGCTAAATGGTAGTTTATCATCTTCTTTTTTACCTTTGTCGGAAAATAGCAATCCATTCTTAAAAGAACTAAAGAAGTTCTTAGGATCTATCTTGACTCCAAATAATCGTCCAGCAAACTTTATAAGAGAGTCTTTAGCTTCTGTGTTGCATATATCAGATATGCACTCATTAACTACTTTTCCTATTTTATCCTTATTTAAATTTTTTTTATTCGCTAAATTTTTTTTCCTGATTTTCTCAAGTACAGAAAGTAAAAACTGAAGGAAATTCTCTTCACTAAGTTGTTTTATATCTTTTGGTCCGACATTTTTAAATATAGCCTGATTTTGATCTAGCATAAAAGTAAGTGTTGCCTTGTCATCTTCCTTTAACTCTTCAGATTGTACTTTATTTTTTAGCGACTCTATAAAGGTATCATAGATCACTCTATGTTTCTTTTCGAAAATTACCTCACCCTTTATTATCTGAGTAGATGACTTTGAAAGATTTGAATCCTTCATTTGCAGAGGTATCATGACTGACCTATTTGCATTTGCCTATACTTTAATTATAGTGTATCTTTTATATTAATTCAAATGGTTTATTTTTTAGAATTTATAGCGTTTAAGTCATAATTAAGAGAATTTGAGCCCCAGTTATCGCTAATTTTTATCTCCACTTCAAGCGGTACGGAAATTTTTACTGCATTTTCCATCACGTTTTTCATAAGTTTTGCTGTTTCTTGTACTTTACTGTTCTCCACCTCAACTAGTAGCTCGTCATGAACTTGGAGAATTATTTTACCTGACTTTAACTGATCATGAAGTTGAACCATTGCAAGTTTTATTATGTCAGCAGCAGTTCCTTGCACGGGTGCGTTTATTGCTGCCCTTTCTGCAAATTGCCTTAGATAAGGGATTGTGTTGTTTATATCTTTTAGAAAGCATCTTCTACCGAACAAGGTTTCTACATAGCCGTGCTGCCTTGCAGCAGATATCTTTTCTTCCATATAGATCTTTATCTCTGGATAACAGGAGAAGTAATAGTCAATATATTCAGCAGCTTCTCGAACGGTAATTTTAAACCTTCTCGCAAGGCCAAATGGACTAATGCCGTATATAATTCCAAAATTAACAGATTTTGCTTTTTGTCTTAGCTGCTTATCCACATTTGCACCTTCTTGTACTCTAAAAACCTGTCTCGCAGTGATATTGTGAATATCTTGTTTATTCGCAAAAGCTTCTTTAAATGCTGTAATATTTGCAATATGTGCCAAGAGTCTTAATTCTATTTGTGAATAATCAGCAGAAACTATCTTACATCCTTTTGGAGCAATAAATGCTTGCCTGATAAGATTTCCCTCTTNGCTCCTGATAGGAATATTCTGCAAATTAGGATTACTGGAGCTGAGCCTACCTGTTGCAGTTGTTGAGAAAATTGTATGTACTCTACCATCAAGGGGATCTACCCGCTTTACTAGTGCGTCAGTGTATGTACCCTTTAGTTTACTTAAATGTCGCCAACCTAAGATCTTACTTGCAATTTTAACTCCTTCTATTTCAAGTTCTTCTAATACTTCAGAGCTTGTGCTATACGATCCAGACTTTGACTTTTTCTTTTTACTAAGCCCCATCTTATCAAACAAAATGTCACTTAATTGTTTTGGCGAAGCAATATTAAATCTTTCTCCTGCTAAGTTATATATGTTACTCTCAAGCACAGTTAGTGATTGTTGAAATTTACCGGATAGCTCCTGTAGCTTTTGAGTATCTAGCAATATTCCATTTTTCTCCATGTTGAGTATCACTTTCACAAGTGGCNNNTTATCGAGGCGTTCGTAGATTGTAAAAAGCTTTTCTTGAAATAGTCTTTGCGTTAACTTTTTATGGATCGCTATTAAAGCTTTTGCTGAGAGAGCCTCTATATCTTCACTTAAATTATGTGCAACTATACTTGGAATGCTGTGATCGTGCTTTCCTGTGTCAAGACTATACGACATTGTCATCAAATCATCAACTGAGTATAATGCTTTCTCTATTGCAGGGAATATTTTTTTGATCTTTCTAATATTGTGTATTATTTTCAACATCCCATTTGCAAGTAAATTTGAGTTTACTATAATGAGCGAATCTTGTAGGCAGTTTTGATTTATGTAAAAAATACTGTTTTCACTGCAAGATAATGAAACTTTACTTAACACGTTTTTTTCAAAATGGCAATAGATTGCAATTTTACCCTCATATCTGCAATGCTCCAAAAATTTTTCTAATTCTTTGTTTCTATATTCTATTTTTCCTTCAATGCTAGGTTGACTATAAGGAAAAAGCTTTTCTACTTTGCCTATTAATGAATTAAATTCATATTTCTTTAAAAAAGATAATAATTTCTTCATATTTGGAGGATAGACCTTATGCTTTGCAATATCACAGTGAAGATTCACTTTTTCACATAGTGATAGAAGCTTTCTTGAAATGAATGCTTTTTCCTTATGTTCAGTGAAAATATCACGAATCCTTACTTGCTTGATGCAACTAATATTTGCCATAATATTATCTAGCGAATCAAATTCATCCAGAAGTTTAACTGCAGTTTTTGGACCTATTCCTGGAATGCCAGGAATGTTATCAGATGCATCTCCAGTTAGAGAAAATAAATCAAGAAGCCTGTTTGAATTTACGCCAAATTTTTCTATTACTTGTTTTTCATTTATGTATATATTTTTAATAGGATCAAATATTAGTATGTTGTAATTTAACAGCTGAAATAAGTCTTTATCTGATGAGACTACTACTACTTTAAAGTCTTGGCGGTTGGCATATTTTATAGCTAGTGTTGCAATTATGTCATCTGCTTCATAGCCTTCAATCTCTTCGTAGCTAAGGTTAAAAGCTTCTACTGCCTCTCTCAGTATTGCAAACTGTAGAGTTAAATCCTTAGGGGGTGTTATTCTGTTCGCTTTATACTCAGGATATGAATCGTGCCTGAAATTTTTCTTGCCAGAGTCAAATGCTATAGTTAAGTAATCTGAATATGTAATATATTTAAGAATCATATTAAGAAAACCATATACAGCCCCTACTGGGGTACCGGTTGTGGTAGTTAAATGATGTAAAACGTAATAAGCTCTGAAAAGAAAGCCGTAACCATCAATAATTGTGAAAGTTTTTTCTTGCACTCTGAGTATTCAAATGTGCCTTGATACTCTATTATTTAGATATAAAAATCAAGTCTTTGTTTTCTGCTTTTGACCATTGCAAGAGATTTTTATCTAGAACAATATTAATACATAGTTAATATTTTAAATTAAGTTGTATGCTAGCAAATTGAAAGCTTAAAATGGACAAAAAAAAGAGCTAAAAGGATCAAGTCATCTAGCTGAACTATAAAAGCAAGGCGTAAATTCAGTAAATTAAATACTCTGGCAGCTTGACTATAACAATAAATGATAGCGAAATGCTTGCAGCATCAAAATAAAGTGTTATATGGTTAAACATACTGGCTAACTTAATAACAAAAGATCACCATTAATCAAGATCGGTGATTAGTAGAAAATCACCTATTCAGGAAAACTTAAAAAAGTTAGCGTTTCTGGAATGCTAAGACTAAGAGATTTTGTTACACTGAGAAAAGATCATCTCAGATAAAGAATAGACCTAAGTAAACTTTAAAAGAGGCTGAACAGACTGCTAGTTTCGACGATCAAATTAAAGCTCTATAGAGTAGCAAAATAATTTGCAATAGAAGCTTGCTAAGCCTAATCGAGTAGAGGAAGTCATTTATACTTATAAAAGTAAAAGAGCATAAAACTAAAGAGAGAAAGCTAAATGGAGAGTTGAGAGCTTAGTAGAAAATTTTAAAATGACAAAAGCTTAGAATTTTGGATTCTACAAATGGATCTTGCGATATAAGTAACCCTAACAAATAAATATTTAAAATGAATAGATAAAATGGTACATGTGTTATATGTGTGCTAATAGCTGTGATGGTTTTTCTGAATTCAATGTCTCTAGTATGTAAGTCTCTTCAAGAAATACTAAAAAGCTAATTCTCTACATATGAAAATAAATAGATCCAGCCCTCAGATATGGGCATCAAGTTAAAGCTCTATTGCAAAGTAGTAACATAAAAGAAAAATGCGAGAAAAATCTAAAAGAGATATATTAAGTTTTAAAGAACGAAATAGGTAAAAATGGAAAGAACTTTAACTTTAAAAATGATCAATGTATTAATAGATTAAGAAAATAGAAACATGTCATTAGGTTCAATCATGGAATCTATACAAACAGTGTGACTATTGCAACAGATATCAAATTTCTGGAGAAAAGATCTAAGATTTAATGTAAAAAAACATAAAACAATGGCTACAACTAACATAAACTATTTTCGTTATCTTACAGGCAGATCGTCTAATCCTATTGTAATTATTGTGATTAACTTTATTAACTATTCTTGGGCTATTAAATTTTCTTTGTTGCTCCAGTTCTTTTATATTGTTAATAAAACTTAATTCCTTTATTGTTAGAGCTTAGTGTGACGCTACATTCTTTTTCGTTGATGTACCTGCTTGAATTCATATTTATGTAAGGAATTAACTAATTCATAATATATAATTTTTTTATCATTCTTATCTTTGCAATATAGCAATTATATCTTTTTTAGTATCATAACCTAACATTGAAAAACCTGTGATCTTATTATTTTCGTAAAGCTTACTATCTAAAAGTTTGCCTATTTCAATACCTGTACTCTTACCTTTCAGTATTCT
>NZ_JABUMP010000001.1:218309-236097 GCF_029169405.1 Wolbachia endosymbiont of Onchocerca gibsoni
TCTCGTATGAAGACACTATTAATATAGCCGAAATTTTGCTTCAGCTTTTTTCCTAAACAAGAAATACTAATAAATCAACATATTTTATTAAAGTATAAACTTAGATAAATTAAGCTGCTTTGAAATCGATCCTAGTCTATCTTTCACATATTTGCTATCTATAACAAATTTTTCGCCATTTTTCTCGGAAGAGATAAAGCTTATTTCATCTAAAAGCTTTTCCATAATGGTATGTAGCCTTCTTGCACCTATGTTTTCCACTTGCCTATTAACTGTAAACGCTATTTCAGCTATGGTTTCGATGCCGTCATCAGTAAACTCAAGCGTTACATTCTCTGTTTTCATTAGAGCTATATACTGCTTCAATAAACTAGATTCTGGTTCCTTTAATATTTTTATTAAATCTTCTTGAGTAAGTGCTTTAAGTTCCACTCTGATTGGTAACCTTCCCTGTAATTCTGGTAAAAGATCAGATGGTTTAGATTGATGAAAAGCACCAGATGCAATAAATAATATATAATCTGTTTTTACGTGGCCATACTTGGTTGAAATGGTTGTTCCTTCAAGCAATGGTAATAAGTCACGTTGTACTCCTTCTCTATTGACTTCACCTTTTACCTCTGTACATGCTGCAATCTTATCTATTTCATCTAAAAATACTATACCTTCATTGCTAACAAGATCAAGGGCTTCTTTGATTATCTTATCTTCATCTATTAACCTTTCACTTTCTTCATTAACCAATATTTCACGGGCTTCTTTTACTTTAACCGTAATGGTTTTTGTTTTTTTACCCCCGTTAAACATTTTACCTATTAGTTCTGTTACATTTACTATACCGACTTGCCCGCCTGGCATGCCTGGTATATCAAAAGCCGGTAACATGCTCTTGCTTTCTCTGACATCAATGGAAACTTCCCCATCTTCAAATTCCTTATTTTTTAACCTTTTTCTAAAAATCTCTTTACTCTCTTCGGTTGCATCTTCACCGACCATAGAATTAACTATTATCTTTTCAGCAAGATCTAAAGCTTTTTTAGCCAAAGCTTTGCGTGCTTTTTCTTTAACTAAAACTATTGCTGCATCAACTAGATCACGTATTATCGAGTCAACGTCACGCCCAACATATCCTATCTCAGTAAATTTTGTTGCTTCAATTTTTATAAATGGTGCACCTGCAAGCTTTGCTAGACGACGAGCCATTTCAGTTTTACCGACTCCCGTATGACCAATCATCAGTATATTTTTAGGTATGATTTCATCACGTAAAGGAATAGGAACTTTGTTACGACGCCAACGGTTTCTGAGCGCAATAGCAACAGCACGCTTTGCATCGTTCTGTCCAATTATGAATCTATTTAGCTCTTTAACTATTTTTTGTGGTGGCAGGTCATCTAATAAAATTTGTGTACTGTTATTAACTTGAGCACTGCTATCATTTTCATTTGAATCACAACTACTCTTAGTATCTTTACAAGGATTACTTTTTTCATTATAGGCGTCCTTATTATAAGTCTGCCCTTCTGAAAGAGTCACGGATTGATTAGAGAAATTAGTGCATAAAAATTTTTGTTCAGAATACATACTACCCCTCTACCTTTTCAATAATTACATTATGATTTGTATAAACACATATATCAGCTGCTATTTTCATAGCTCTTTTTGCAACCTCCTCTATTGACATCCCTTTAACCTCAACTAAAGCTCTTGCTGCAGATAGAGCAAAATTCCCTCCTGAGCCAATAGCTGCTATTCCATCTTCAGGTTCAAGGACGTCACCCATTCCTGTAATCACTAATGAAATAGATTCATCTGCAACTATCATCATAGCTTCTAGCCTTCTTAAATATTTATCCATCCTCCAATCTTTCGCAAGTTCAACACACGCTCTCATTAATTGTCCTGGGTGTTTATCAAGTTTTGATTCCAATCTTTCAAAAAGAGTAAATGCATCAGCTGTTGCTCCAGCAAAACCAGCAATTACAGAATCATCAGAAAGGCGTCTGACTTTTTTTGCTCCTGATTTTATAATGGTGTGACCCAGTGAAACCTGTCCATCACCTATTACTACTACACTCTTACCTCTTCTAATTGATAATATAGTAGTTCCATACATTCTACTGTTGTCATGTTGAATCATTTTTTTATAATTCTAAATAGTAATTTCATTATACTGTAACCATTAATTAAATATGGCTTAGCTATAGCGTATAATATAGTACTTTCCTTATAACATTTAAAGTGTAGATGCAAAACATAATTCATCCAAATTTGGAAAAAAATATGAATGATTGGTTTGAGGTAAAATTTAACGGTTTTGCATTGCCATTTTATAGTTCTGTCGACATTAGAAACTCCGGTTATAAAATTGCTCCAATAGACGCTAATTTGTTCCCTGCAGGGTTCAATAATTTAAGTGAGGCATCAAAAATAATAGCGGCAAAACTGATAAAAAGGTACTTTAAAAAAAAACGATATAAAAAAACTCTTGTGATACCGGAAAACTATACACGAAATAAAATGTATATAGAGAACGTATTTGCTATAGAAAAGATACTACGACTAGCAGGTTTCGAGACTAAAATTGGTCTCCTTCATGATGAAGCCTATAATTTAATAGGACCGTATGAAGCTATTGTGAAAGATAACTCTCTATTGAAGACAACCTCAGGATTTGTGCCTGATGTTGTTGTATTGAACCGGGATATGACAAGCCATATTCCAGACGTATTAGAAAACGTAAAACAGGAAACAGTACCGAGTCCACTATATGGTTGGCACAGTAGACAAAAATTTCGATACTTCGAAATCTATCAAAAATTGGTATCCGAATTTTGCGGTGAATTTAAAATAGATCCCTGGCTTATTTCTGTATTTACAGAGAGCTGTAAAGGGGTCTATTTTGATGATGCTCTATCGCTGGAAACAGTGGCAGCTAAAGTTGATCAAGTGTTGTCTCTAGTGCAAAAAAAATATGAGGAATATAAAATAAAAACTCAACCTTATGTTTTTATTAAAGCAAACAATGGAACATACGGAATGGGTATTATAACAGCAATAAGTGGAGAGGAAATATTAACTCTCAATAAAAAAAAGCGTCATAAAATGAAAAAAATAAAGGAAGGTGTAGAAATCAATAGTGTTATTATACAGGAAGGTATACCAACCATAGATATACTCGAACACAGTCCTGCAGAGCCGCTAATATACTATATAGGGAATACACCAACATGCTATTTATATCGGTGTAATAGTAGAAAAAATATATATTCTAGCTTAAATTCCACTGATTGTGAATTTCATGACATTAGCCAAATTATAGAAAATAAAACCCTACTACTCTGGAATATGGTTGGCAAATTAGCAGTGCTAGCATTATCAATAGAAATGAGGTCTTTTCATATTTAGTTTTTTACCTTTATATAGAGTGGCCATTTGGTAAATTGCTACCTTGCTGAATATGGTAATTCCTGTCAAGTTCAGTAGAAAGATCATCATTGATAGGCTGATTAAGCAATTTGTCAAGCCAGACTAATAGTAATACTGTGCTACATATTATACTAACTGTTTCACTTAAGTTGAAACTATAAACTACACCATTACCTAAGTTTATTGGTGTAGTTGCAGTATCTACCCTTTTAAATATGAAATTTAATAATCCTAGTGATAAAGTTAATGTATTAATAATAAGATCCTTCTTACACTTAGTAAGCTCTTTCTTGCATTCAATAAATTCACTAGTACCTTTTTTATCCTGATATTTTTTATGTGCCTCTTGATATTTTTTGTATATATAATAGCAGCCTACTGGTTCTGAAGTAAATAAGAATAGGGCTGTTGATATTAATTGAATACGACTTATTGCATTTGTATTACCTTTAGTTAAGAAATGGAAAACTTGTAACATTATTAACACTTCTATGATGTTACTTAAAAGGTTAGCTAATTTGCCTACTATTTTTAATAGTTCTTTTTTACTATTATGATTTCTGTAATCCTTGATTAGATCGCGTAAAGTAAGTGTAGAATGAACAATCAATAGAATGAATGTTGGAAATTTTACCCATTGAGCAATCTCACGTATAAGGAGGATGTTTGACCTATTATTATCAATAAATTCGCAACAAAATTGTAGTGAAACCTTACATAACAAGGCTGTTAAACCTGTTGTGATACAAATTACCTTTTTGATATCATGATTGTAAGCATCATGTACCTTTTGTGCAAACGTGTTTGGTTTCTTTTTTAGCTCATTTAGCATAATAGCTAATGAAATAACAGTTTTTTGTTATTCTATCACATAAAATCTCAAAAAGAAAGTGCTGTGAATTAGGATTTTAATAACGACTTCTACATAAATCAGCCAAACATTTAATAAATAAGGAATCGGTACTGAGAGTTGGTACACGAAAATAATATCCACTTTTAATTATTGCTTTATGTTCCGTATCAAGTTCAACAAGCGTTTCTGAATGCTCAGAAACAAAAGATATAGGCGATAAAACCACAGGTACACTATCAGCTTTTGCACGCAATAGTTCACTTTCTATGCTAGGCTCCAGCCATTTTACAGGTCCAATTTTGCTCTGGTAACATATCGCCCAATCAAGGTCTTTAATATTTAATCTTTTTACTATTAATTTTACTGTTTCTTCTATTTGTAAAGCATAAGGGTCGCCTTTTTTAATAACACTCAGAGGTAAACTATGGGCCGAGAATAGGATTCTTGGCTTATCAATTCTGCTAGCTAATTTGTAATACTTGGCTACCAAGCGGGTATGAGCTTCAATAAAGTCTTGATTATCGTAATAATGGTAAATTGTTTTTGTACTACATTTTAAACCATGTTTTTTAGCACTTTTTTGCCAATTTTCGATGGATGATAAAGTTGTAGTAGTTGAATATTGAGGATATAGAGGCAGTAGAATTACTTCATCAGGATTAAACTGCTTTACACTCCTAACAACTTCATCAGCAAATGGATGCCAATAACGTACACAGATGAATACTTTGGCAAGCTTTGGTGTCATTCCATTACATGATGATGAAATCAGGTTCTTTTTTCTAGATTCTAGTATCGTGCTACTTGGATGATAAAATACAGCTTTGTTAAGCTCCTGCTCAAGCGCTTTAGCTTGCATTCTTGTATTCTCCAAGATTGGTGATCTGCCTCCAATTTGCTTATATATTTTTTGTGCAGTATTTTCTCGTTTTGCAGATATAAACTTTGCTAAAAGAAATCGAAAAGGATTTGGTAGATTTATTATTCTTCTATCATAAAAGAGATTAAACAAAAAAGGACGGACCGCACTGAGTGAATCAGGTCCACCAAGATTAAATAAGATAATTGCCTTCTTCACTTATGTATTACAACAAGTTGCTTTTGAGATGCCTATACGTTTAGCTATGAGTTCATTAAGCCCAGATATAGGTACTAAATTTCTCATACTAGCATACAATAAGTGACCAGACCTCTTTAGGTTACTTTCTGTAGATGCAAAAGAACTTTCACCGAAACTCAAATCAACGCAAAAACTTGATTTTGCTTCAAGAAGTTTAACAGTAGCTAAAAATGACATAATGTAACTTTGTATTTTCTACTTTGATTAAAAATTGAAAACCTTATAGTATCTTTCTTAAATTCTGTGTCTATTATTTCTTTACTGTAATCAGTAATTTTTTCTAATAACCACTCACGTACATGAAAGCTTTTTACAAAAAAGCATGCTTCTGTCATCAACATAGCACATATAAGTGTACACTTTATAGTGTTTATATTGTCTATCATAGCTGGTGGTGCAAAGCAAATAAGTGGTACTATGGTTGTCATTTCAAGAGATGGAATAATGTTTTTTTATTATGAAAGCAGCATCTTTTTGTAATTTTGTATTGTGATGTGAATCATACTCCAAATAACTTAAGAAAGCCAAGCTGAAAGTTAAAAATTCTTTTGTAGCACAAAAAATCGATAACTTTAAGTTATTGACCAATTTTCTAGCAGTAAGTCCAGTTTTAACTGGTTGCTTATAAGTGGGCTCGTCTTGCTTATTAATATAACGGCATTTACCCATATAATAAATACTATCTTTGGTAGCTTATTTTTAACTATAAATAAAAAACTAACTTGATAAAATAAAAAATTTGTAATAAAATAAATATATAAATATAGTATCCTATACAAGGAAATAACATGGCAATTGAAAGAACGCTCTCAATATTAAAACCTGATGCAGTAAGAAATAACATTACAGGTAATATAAATTCCTATATCGAAAAATCTGGGCTGAAAATTATAGCACAAAAAATGATGTTGTTGACAAGAAGACAGGCAGAGCTGCTCTATGAAATTCATAAAGATAGACCTTTTTTTGAGGAGTTAGTGGAATTTATGACTTCTGATCCTGTAATAGTTCAGGTTTTAGTAGGTGAAAATGCAGTAAGTAAATATAGGCAAATCATGGGAGCTACAGATCCAAAACATGCAGATAAAGGTACAATCAGAGGTGATTTTGCTGATAATATTAGTGAAAACAGGGTTCATGGTTCAGATAGTCCAGAAAATACTCGTAGGGAAATAGCTTTCTTCTTTGCTGAATGTGAATTAGTGTAGCTTTAGGTTAACTGAAAATGAATACATAGCCGCTTTATTCTATAATTTTATTTATTCAGGAAAGTGACAAAATAAGAAAGATAACCGTAAAGTGGAAATGAGTTTATAACAAATGCAGATGATTTTTTATCCTAATATCAATTACCTATGCGATATTCTTGTATTGTGTTAAAAGTATTTAATCAACTATGTTTTAATCTTAAGCATTAGATTAAGAAGGGGGGAGAAACTTTGAACGATATCACTTTTAATTTAATGTTTGTGTATCAACTACACTTCTGAATAGATACCGTAATTTTTACTAAAAGTAACATTATTCAACAAAACAAGATTTAAAGCTTTGTGTGATGCTATTGATCATGGTTAAATATGCGTCTTTTCCAGGTTTTATATTTGACCCAATAGGGTCTAAAATTGCTGTTTTTGCATCACTGGAAAGAGTTTTAGGCTTTATACTATCTTTTCGTGAAGGAGAAAGTATACATTTAATGTTTTCTTCCTTCATTATTTTCTTTAGTTTCATTAAACTTCTCATGCCTATATAAGTATCTTCTTCTACAGATAGAATGACACTTGGGTGACTTAAGCTAAAATGTTTTTCAAAATATTGATAAGCGTCATGAGTAACTATATATTTTTTGTTTTTAAAGTTACTCAATTCGCTTGCAATTTTCTCTGTTTCCTGTTCTATTCTTTTTACAGTTTTTATTGCATTATGGTTATATAGATGGGCATTCTTCTTATCTATATTAGATAATGTTGCACTTATAGAGAATATCATATTTTTTGCATTTTCTGGACTAAGCCAGATATGTAGGTCTTTTTCGTCTTGAATACGAGTGACATGTCTGGAGAATGAATGTGGTCGAACAGAAAGTAGACTAACTGCCTTTGATAACTGTACAAGTTTTTTATTGTTTTTAGCAAAGGTCTTAACGAATGTTTCTAGATTATCATCAATATAAAATATGACATTACCTGATTCCAAATTACTTGCGTCAGATGGTTTTAATATGTAATCATGTGTAGAAGTTGTTATATAGTCTAGTAAGACTGGTTCTAAAATTCTGTCTGTAACAGAAGCTACAAGCGAGTGTACAGGTTTTATTGTGGCTATAACTTTTAAAGTGGATGAGAAGACAGTATTGTGGTATAGTGTAAACAAAAGTAATAGAAAAGAAGCTAGTAAATGTCTCATGAAAACATTGAGAAAGAGTTAAGTCTTGTCAAAAAGTTAAATAATGTCAATAGTAGTGTTCTAAAAATAGAGAACCTTACTCTTGCATATAATAATAAGAAAATTCTTGATGATATTAACTTATCAATGAAAAAGGGGGATGTAGTTACTGTACTTGGTCCAAATGGTGGAGGTAAAACCTCCTTAGTAAAGGTAGTTGCTGGTATAAATAAGAACTATACTGGTAATATTATATTTGCTGATGATATGAGAATTAGTTATATGCCACAAAATTTTAGTATTAGCAGTTTAATGCCGATAACAGTTGAATATCTTCTTTTAAATAGCTTTTCAAAAAGATTAGAGAAGAATCAATCGATTATTACAGAGGTGGTGAGATTAGTTGGTATTAGTAATATTTTGAAAAGACAGGTGTTGGAAATTTCTGCTGGGCAGACACAATTATTGTTACTTGCGCGCTGCTTAATTGCAGAACCTGACTTGATTATCTTGGATGAACCAGTTAGCGCAATGGATATTAATGCTCAAACTAAATTTTATAATATAATAGGTGAAATAGCAAAAAAAAGATTAATTTCGATTCTCATGACATCTCACGATTTAAGCTCCATAGTACCATGTTCAGATTACATTATCTATATAAATCATATTATATATTACCAAGGTAAACCTGAAGAAATCATGAAGAATAAGACTTTAAGCGAGATATTTGGCAGTCATATAACAAAATGATTTGGAATATTCTGCGCCTTTTGTATATAACTGCAGTATTAACTCGTTATAGCATATTGTATCGTTTACTTTTTCCTTCAAAGGAGTCAATAAATAAAATACGTGGCTATAAATTAAAATGTGCTCTTGAAAAGTTAGGTCCAGTATTTATTAAATTTGGGCAGTCTATTTCATCACGTACTGATATTTTAAATGAAGATATAACAGACAACTTATTGTTAATATGTGATAAATTACCGTCTTTCTCCTATAAGATAGCAGTTAAAACGATAGAGAGCGAATTTAATTGTAAGTTAAGCGATATTTTTTTAAGCTTTTCTGAAGAGCCAATTGCAGCGGCATCAATTTCTCAAGTGCATAAAGCAACTACAATAGAAGGTAAAAAAGTTGCGGTCAAAGTCTTAAGGCCAGATATTGAGAAGATATTCTCAAAGGATATAAAAATGCTTTTTTGGCTTGCAGGGATTATAGAAGGATTTAGTGAGCAATCAAAGAGACTAAAACCGATTGAATTAGTTAAAACTTTTGCTGAAGTTTCCCGATTAGAGCTAGATCTACGTTTTGAGGCTGCTTATTCTTCAGAACTAAGAGAAAATACAAGAAATGATAAAGGTTTTTATGTACCTGAAGTAGATTGGAGTAGGACTTCAAGGAAAGTTTTGACATCAGAATGGATAGAAGCAACACCAATATACGAAGTTGAAAAACTAAATAATCGTAAGCAGATAGCTATCAATCTTATAGAATCATTTTGCAATCAAGTATACAGAGATTGTTTCTTTCATGCGGATATGCATCCTGGAAACTTAATGATTGATATTAACAATAATATTATTGCTCTAGATTGTGGAATTATGGGCCGAATAGACCGCGAGACATGCTACTGTGTAGTAGAGATACTGAAAGGTTTTTTAAGTCGGAATTATGATCACGTTGCAAAGGCACACTTTAGAGCTGGTTATGTTTCACCACAGCACAAAAATTTTGTTACAGCGTGCAGAGCAATAGGTGAACCTATTATAGGGCAGCCTATACAGAAAATTTCTTTTGCTAATTTACTTGCCAAATTATTTAAAATAACTAGTGATTTTGATATGAAAGTTCAAACGCAATTGCTAATGCTGCAAAAAACTATGATTTTGTTAGAGGGAACTTGCAGAAAAATCTATCCAAAGATCAATATGTGGAAAGTAGTTGAAGCATGGATGAAGAATCAATATAAAAATAAAATCGACTATAAAGAAAAAATAAAAAGCTCTTGTCTTGTAAAAGCAATTCAAGAAATATTTAGCCTTATAGAGAAGTTAAACCTAATAGCTGACCAAAAGCTAGAGAATATTCAAGTTAAGATTAAGTCAAATGTAAAAAATTACTTTTTATTGTGGTCTATAATTATAGCATTAACCATTAAGCTTTTAATTTTTTGATAACAACTTTTAACATAACTGCTACTTGTATAGAAAACGTTAGTACTTCTTGATATCGTTTGAGTGTCTTTTTTCCTATTATCTAAGTAGTAGATACAGGGATTCAGAGAGATATAGATTCTAGTATCAAGTGCTAAAGTAGCACCCATTATTTTAGATAGTTTATCAAGTCGTTTTTAAGTAAAATTAATAAAGACACCAACTGTACAGTGCTTTAATGTTATATAGTAAGAAGTTGATAAGATTTGTTAAGTGTTTTCCGTTTTTGTCAGATTACATATCAAAAATAAGACTATTTTATTAAGTATTCCCGGCTTCCTGGTTTAGTTATTGGTAATCGCTTCAGTTCTTCAGGAAGCTCTTGCTCGCTGTAGTTTTTGATATTTAGCTCAAGCAAAGATATAACAGGAAAGGGCAATTGCGTTTCACTATTTCTCTTGATTATAGAAGCTCCAGCAATGACTTTGCCCCCCATATCTTCTGCGCATTCTGCAGCTTCAAGTGAAGATTTACCCGTAGTTATTACATCTTCAACTAATAATAGTTTTTCACCTTGTTTAATTTCAAATCCACGGCGCAATTCAAACTTGCTGTTAACACGTTCACAAAACATCGTCTTAATTCTAAGCTGTTTACCAATCTCATAACCCACAACTATTCCACCAATTGCAGGAGATAGTATTAAATCTATAGGACTATTTAATTCTTTTTTTATTTTATGTGTTAGTAATGCACAAATTTTCATGGCTTTGCTTGGATTTTCAAAAATTTTAGCACATTGTATATATATGCCACTATGCAGTCCAGAGGATAAAACAAAGTGCCCGTGTAAAATTGCCCCAGCTTTCTCAAGTTCTCTTATTATTGGATTATCTTTATCTAGTGTCATTTTAAAGTTTCACCTTCACGTTCTTTAATTAATTATTATCTAATCTGTGCAAATATTAGACTATACATTTACTGTAGTTTAGGACATATCGATAATTGTATAAATAGATAAAACTAGTTTCATAATATACAGAGGAATCTTTCTTAAGACAAGGTAACTAGTTGCCAAAAAAATTCATATAAACATTTTGTCTAAGAAGAATATATGCTCATTTACCTCTGCAACAAACATTATTGTAATCAAAATAAACAACGCACATACATTTTGTATTAACTGTTGTACGTATTAGCAAAATAAAGGACACTAATTTTTTTTGGTACTTTTAGCTTTTTTGCTTATAGTCAGTCTAAAGTTATTAGAATGTTTTATATTACTTGTGTAACTTAGAAAAAGATGCAAGCATCAATGTTATTGTTTATCATAACTCCTTTCAGCATTTGAATTGGTGATATGCCTTTACTACATAAGCAGTGGTAAAATCAGAGACGCTTGTGCATGAAATTTATAGATTTATGCATTGCATAAATAAAACCCTACAGAGGCTATAGAACTCATTGCTATTTTTTTAATCCGTGTAGAGAAAACTTGATTTAATATATCCTGTTTTTCTTTTGAGTGGTGTGTAAAATAGTGTTTTCTTAGCTAAAGTTTTAATTGAGCCTTCAAGCCAAAAAATTAGGAAAACTGAAATTAAACTTATTAATTTGAGTCAGCTAATAAATATGTCATAAAATAGCTTTTGCTATTCAAATTTAACTTTGTTGTTTAATAGTAAATAACTTTGCAAGCAAAGTAGAAAAAGTATTGTAAACTTATATATTAAATGCAAAAACTCAAGATAAATATTATACAACAATTTTGCTATTTGGAGTTAATAGTACCGTAAATTAAAGTACCAGCTTTTCCGGGTTCACACACACTTCTATTAGAAGTTTTGTAACTATGATTGCAGAAAACATTGAGCATAAAACCCCTATTGATAAAGTAACGGAAAAACCTCTAATTGCTCCGCTACCAACTATAAACATTATTCCTGCAGCAATTAATGTAGTGATATTTGAATCAAGAATTGTTTTTATTGCGCTTTTGAAGCCTTCTTCAATAGCGCGAGCTGTTCTTTTCCCTAATCTTATTTCTTCACGAATACGTTCAAATATCAAAACATTTGCGTCCACTGACATACCAACAGTTAGCGCAATACCAGCTATTCCTGGTAGAGTTAAAGTTGCTTCAAGTAGAGTAAGAATTAATAATATAGAAATCACATCAAAAAGCAGTGCAATGGAGGTTAACAAACCTAACTTACCATAAATGATAATTATAAGCAAAGTAACCGCTGTAATAGAGATTATCGCTGCTATTTCTCCTGCTTTTATTGACTCTTCTCCAAGACTTGGACCGATATTTTTCTCTTCTATTATTTTAAGTGGTGCTGGTAGTGCTCCAGATTTTAAAAGTATTGCAAGTTCGTTTGCTTGTTTCTTAGTAAACTTACCACTGATTTCTCCTTCTCCATTTAGAATTGGTTCGCGTATTATTGGCACAGTTAAGACTGTGTTATCTAAAACAATTGCAAAGGGCTTTCCTACATTTTCTTTAGTGATTTTTGCAAATTTTTTACTTGCTATACCGTCAAATTTAAAATGTACTGTTAGTCTGCCTAAGTGATCAAATCTAACTGATGCATTAACCAATGAATCGCCACCTATTTCAGTTTTGCGGGATATTGGATAGAAATTACCAGAAGTGTCCTTGAGCATGATGGTAGTTTCGTGATCTATATCCTTAATCTTGGCTATATTACTATTTACCAAATGAAAGCTTAGCTTAGCAGTTTTGCCAAGCAGAGATTTTATTTGTTCAATGTTTTCTACTCCAGGTACTTGGATTAATATCTTATTCTGTCCTTGTTTTTGCACACTTACTTCTTTAGTACCAAGTTTATCCAAGCGTCTCTGAACATTACTTATTGATTTTGAGATTACTTCATTGATTAGAGAATTTTTGTAATGAGGTTTATATGAGATGAAAATTGAGGTACCTTTTCTGTTTAGCTCTAAATTTGGGTTTATTTTATGGATTAATAACGAAACTTTTTTATAGTTATTGATGTTGTTTAAAGTTACAATTACTTGTTGATCGCTTTGTACGCTGGATTCAATATCTTTTATTAGCAAACTTTCTTTTATTTCATCGGCTAATATACTCAATTTTTCTTTTAAAAAAATTTTTAAGTCTACATTGAGAAGTAAAGACGATCCACCTTTTAGGTCAAGCCCTAGGTTTATTCTTTTTTTTGAAATAAGGAATTTATTATTAAAGTAGTTTGGCAATATTATATATAAAGCAAGCAGAAAGATACACAGTACCAAAAAAGATTTGACTATAATCCTATTGTGCATAAGTTGTAAATACAAAATATTGATTGTAGACTAATTGTGTAAACTGTTTAAGTTGAAATTTAGATACATGTTAATTAGAATAGGTACCAGAGGAAGTAGTCTTGCAGTTGCTCAAGCTTTGGAAGCAAAACAAAAACTGATGGACTTTTTTCCTGATTTATCTGTTGAGATTATTAAGATAAAAACTTCTGGTGATAAATATGCCAATGTAAACCTTGCTGAAATAGGTGGTAAAAGACTGTTTCTCAGGGAAATTGAGATTAAATTGCTTAAGAATAATATAGATATGGCAGTTCATTCAGTAAAAGATGTCCCTGCATTTTTTTCGAAAGATTTAATAATTCCCTGTATTTTAGAAAGGTTAAGTCCGCACGATACGTTTATTTCTAATAAACATGACAGCCTTGAGGCTTTACCGCGGCAGGCTACAATTGCAACTTCTTCAATAAGAAGAAAAGTACAGCTGCTAAATTTTAGACCGGATTTGAATATAGTGCCGTTACGTGGAAATGTAATAACTAGACTGCAAAACCATAGTTTTGATGGAATAATTCTAGCTGAAGCTGGGCTGAGGAGATTAAAAAAACACCTTTTAATTACAGAGGTATTGCCGCCAAAAACCATGTTGAGTGCAGTAGGACAAGGGGCAATTTGTATTCAATGTCGGAAAAATGATGTAAAAGCTATCGATCTTTTAGAGAAAATTAATGATAACAAGTCTTTTATAAGGGTGAGATCAGAGCGCAGCTTCATGAAGACAGTAAATGGCTCATGCTTTACACCGCTTGCAGCTTTAGCAGAATATGTAAGTGAAAACGTGCTACGTCTTTGTTGTATGTTAGCAGACGAAAAAGGTATATACTTTGCTGAGCGTACTTCATTTGTAGAAGATGCAGAGGAAATGGGTATGGATGCAGGATTAGAATTGAAATCAAGATGCTTGTAAGTTTACCTAAGGTGCGTGGAACATATCGATACAATACTTTAATGTCTAAAATAACATGGTTAAATGTCGGTGGACAAGCTGATGTATTATTTAAGCCACGTGACATTGAAGATTTAATATGCTTGATTAAAAATACTGAGCTACCGATTAATATTATTGGTGCAACGTCTAACATAATAGTACGAGATAGTGGCATTCGAGGAATAACAGTAAAATTAGGTCAGGAGTTTGGACATATTAAGTATATAGGTAACAACTCTATAGTTGCAGGTGGTGCTGTACTGCTTAGTGATTTAGCTTACTTTGCCGGGGAACAACAAATTAGTGGACTAGAGTTTCTGGTTGGAATTCCAGGAACAGTTGGTGGTGGAATAGAAATGAATGCAGGTGCGTATGGTAGTGATATCGCAAGTGTTGTGCAATCTATAAAAGCAGTAAATTTAGAGGATGGAAACCTGTATGAATTCTCAAGTAAAAAGATGGATTATGTTTACCGTGGGCATAGTTTGAACGGGAGGTGGATTTTTGTTGAGGCTGAGTTTAAAGGAGTAAGCTCAGAGTATAAGATTATACTCAGAAAACTGAAGGAAATTATTGATGAAAAAAGCAAAAGCCAACCAATAAGAGGGAAAACTGCTGGGTGCATATTTAAAAACCCAAAAAACTATCAAGCGTGGAAACTAATTGATGAGTCTGGTTGCCGAGGGTTAGATAATGGTGGAGCTAAAATTTCTGAGAAGCACTGCAATTTTTTGCTCAATTATAATAATGCAACTGCATCTGACTTAGAGACTCTTGGTAATAGGGTAAAAGATGCAGTGAAAAATAAGTTCAACGTTGAACTTGAATGGGAAATAAGAGTTTTAGGTAGTTATTAGGCGGTTTTTTTATAGCTGCTATATTGTCTAATTATTCAACATTTTATAGTGGTTCTAATTTCTCCGTCACCGTAATTTGAGAGGTTCATTACTTTCTTTATCCTTTAGATAAGCTAGATGAATATAGCTATGATTTTTGAGATCTAGAAATTTAATTAAGCCGTTGCAGTCATTTCCATAATAAGAAATTATACTTGCACTCACTATTTTATCTGTTTTTTGTAATTTTCTATCTTTAGCCACTATGCTTTAGCAAGCGCAATCTAAAACAGGCACTGGTAGTTTGTAACTTACAAGAAGTTGTACTATTCATTGTGCTCTTTTGTTGTAATAAAATGCTTCCATACTTGGTTAATCTATTTTCCCTTTTTTCCGTTTTCCTAAAATTTCTTCATTGGTTCTTATTTTGCTGGGATGATTTCATGCATAAACAGAATTTACCTTATAGGATTAATCTAATATATCAGATAGATAACTGTATTTTTTGGAAATAAGTCTTCTAATTTTAGCTTTTTTACTATATTGTATAAATTTACTAATGTCGGTTTATAATGCCTGCTGTTATTATCTATATAAGTTATTTTACCTCCTTTTACCTTCATTAAAGCAGAGCATGAAACCGGTTACTAACTATAAGTGGTGAATTACAGTAAGCTAATCCATCTTTATTAGAGTTAATATATTTGTGAGTTATTAGCTTTCTGTCAAGTGTGACTTAAGCTATATAATTTCCGTTCTCAATTTTCTTTGCTAATGAGTCTTGTTTAGTCAGCTTATTTATTTAAAGTAAAATTTTAACTCTTGAATTACTTTCATAAATCTCTTTTTCTTTAGTTCCTATCTCTGGAGAGTAGTAATAAACTGGGGAAAAAGATGTTTAAATGTGTGGTTCTTTACTTAATATAAAACCTTACTTTCAATGAGAATCTTTTTGTTACCTAAATTAATAGGAAATTGTTGTTTCTTTTGATGCTGTTTGGTGATCAGATCTCGGTACTAGCTAATAGGGTATTTAAGTTTTCTGGTAAGCATTTCTTTCATTTCTCTAATGCTAATTTATGTTTTCCTATTAAATATCTTCACTGTTATTTAATTTTATATTATAGTGACTAAAAAGTCAGCTACTTTATAAATATATTAATGAAAAACAGTAATAAGAAGAGAAATGAAATAAGTTATATATAAATACTTGAAATACTTACTTGCATTAATCAAATATAAGTTACTCTTCATTAGAAGATTAGTAAAATTCTGGTTTACTTAAAGTTTGTTAGTTGCTATTTAAAGAGCATAACATTTATGACACTATATGCTTAAGATTTTTTCTGGAGTTTTATTTATACTGATATTTTTGGTTTTTAACTTTTTTATTGTATGCAGTACTGAAGCTAAGTCTAAACTAAAGCTTAGTGAGAAATATAAACCTCCAGGTAACCCTGGCGGTGTAAACTTTCATGAAGATGAGGATTTTGTCGAGTCGTATAAACTGTATAAGAAGCGTAGAGAACTTCTGAAGAAGAAAAAGTTGCAGAGTAGGGTTAATGCTGACGTAAATAAAGAGAATTTAGCTAAAAAGTTGGAGAAAAGAAAAATTGCTATCCTTAATAATAGACTAAGTGCTTTAGAAGATTGTATAGTTGATGATGGAAAGGAGGCTATGATAAACCAGTATGGTATCGATATTGCACGTCTGAAAGGGGCTACGTTCATAGACCAAGGGCAGGTTTCCAAATATAAAAACGAGCAGCGCGAAGATAAACAGCAAGAGGAAAAAAAGGTTAAAGCGACACAAGAGAAAAAAAATTCTCCTATGAATGTTACTATAAAAAACATGCCATTAAAAAAAACGTACTCACATGATTCCGGTAATGATCTTAATAATGAGGCACACCATAATTTAAATAGTTTGGATTCATTTGAAAGTGTAGTTGATACTACAGGGTAGATTTAATGATGTGCTGGATAAAGATCTGTAGAATAAACTACACGAATCTTCTCGACATAAGACTTATGTTGTAAAAGTTGGGCAAATAAAGATAAGCGGGGTAACCCCATAGTTGGGCAATCTATGGTGCCTAATGATATAGATCCTAACAGCGTAAAAAACAGTGGCTAGGCAGCGAAAGAAATAATAGAACTAGGCTCATGCGGGTTTAGAGCTAGTATGAATTGCTTAAAGCTCATAAGAAGTATAAGTAGCAAGAGCAATACTTTATATACTAGAAGAGATAAATAAAGAGGGTTTTGATAGTAAATATTAGTAGGTTACGGACAGTGTGAATTGGATAAGTTAATTCAAAACTATCCAGAAAACATCAAAATACTAGATAAAATTAAGATAAATCTAGGTAATATAGGTTTTAGCAATAAACGTGATAAGAAATTTGAAAGAGTTATAGAATATGAGTAAAACATGATCTTCCTATTAGGATTGGAGTAAATTCGGGTAGCCTTGATAAGTATCTTATGCAAAAACTGATAAACAAAAACTCTTTATCTAATAATCTAAAATTCTCTGATATCATATTACGTGAAGTACTTATAATGTCTGTCTTAGCAGTGCAAAAAAAGCTGAAAAATTGGACTCAGCTCAGACGAAATAATTATTTCTTGTAAAATGAGTAGGTGCTAGATCTAATTCTAGTTTACCTGGCACTTGCAAGGCTTTCTAATTATGCTTTCTTACTTACATAAACCAGCAATGAT
>NZ_JABUMP010000001.1:236103-241249 GCF_029169405.1 Wolbachia endosymbiont of Onchocerca gibsoni
GTAATAAGGGTGTTATAAGTACCACAGCAGGGCTTGCTTACCATAGCTTACACCACTTTAACCTCAAGTTAGCTTATGTTCAGAATGTGGATGCGGACAAGTAGCGATTGTTTCCGTGTATTGACTAAAGAAGTAAATGATTACATAAAAATTTACATGCTGGCCTGAAAGAAAAACAGATGTAGAACATATAAATATTGCTGTTATGAGTTGTGTCGTAAACGGTCTCAGAGAGAGTAAATATATTAATTTAGGAATTAGTTTACCTGAATATGGAGAAGAGTCAGTTTCAGCAGTCTATAAAGATGGTAAGTATTTTAAGATTTTACAAATCAACAACATATCTGAGGAATTTAAGACAATTATTGATAATTATGTGAGGAACATTTTGTTAATAAATCTGAGTGTCTTTAGTTATAACCCATATACTAGTCATTTATTTTTAAAGCTTGAATAAAAGTATTATGTGGAATATTTACTACTCTTCCTATAGAATATAGCTTTTTCTTACCTTTCTTTTGCTTTTCTAAAAGCTTCATCTTCCGCGTTACATCTCCACCATAAAGTTTAGCTGTTACATCCTTTCTGTACGGATTAATTGTCTCTTTGGCAATAATTTTACCACTTACTGCTGCTTGAATTATAATTTTGTATTGCTGGCGCGGTATTAAATCTTTTAAACGAGAACATATTTCTCTTCCCCTTTTTTCTACTCTGCTTTTGTGAATAATGCAGGTTAATGCGTCAACTGGTTTTCCATTGACTAAAAAAGTTAGTTTATCTACTTGACTTTCCTGATAATCGGAAACTTTCCAATCCAAACTTGAGTATCCCTTAGAAATTGATTTCAGTCTATCATAAAAGTCAAAAACAACTTCAGACAGTGGCAACTTATATTTTAGCAGTGTTGTTGATGTGTTACCAATATAAGATAAGTCCTTCTGTTTTCCCCTTCTCTCTTCACACAAAGATATAATTTCTCCTAAATATTGGTCAGGTGTTATTATGGTTGCAGTAATCCACGGTTCCTCAACTATCTTAATTTTTGTTAGATCTGGTATTTCATTAGAGTTATGAGTGTTCAGAATTTTGCCATTTTGTGTTGTAATCTTATATATAACACTTGGTGCGGTTACTGTTAAGCTTAAATCAAACTCCCTCTCAAGCCTTTCTTGAATAACTTCAAGATGTAATATTCCTAAAAAGCCACAACGAAATCCATAACCTAGCGCATTCGAAGTCTCAGTCTCGAAAGTAAAACTTGCATCATTTAAGTGTAATTTTTCTAGTGCTTCTTTTAAATATTTAAAGTTATCTGTTTTGTCAGGAAAAATACTACAAAATACCACAGGGTGGACTTCTTTAAAACCTGGCAATGCCTTACTGCATGGTCTTATTTCTTCGGTAATAGTGTCTCCCACTTTACAGTCTGTTACTTCTTTTATTGAAGCAGTTATAAAACCAATTTCACCTGTTGAAAGTTCACCAGTCATGACCTTTTTAGGAGTAAAAATACCGATATTATCCACCTGATATGTAGCATTGTTAGACATCATGATAATTCTCATGCCTTTTTTTAGTATTCCATTTTTAACTCGTACTAAAATTACCACTCCCAGATAAGTATCATACCAACTATCAATCAAAATTGCTTGTAGCGGAGCATTTATGTTACCACGTGGAGCTGGAAGCTTCGTCACTATTGCTTCTAATACATCCCTTATTCCGAGTCCAGTTTTTGCCGATATTAAAATTGAGTTACTTGTATCAATACCAATTACTTCTTCAATTTGAAGTTTTACCATCTCTGGATCTGCAGCAGGAAGATCGACTTTGTTGAGTACAACTATTATCTCATGATTATTTTCAATTGCTCTGTATACATTTGCAAGGGTCTGAGCTTCAATTCCCTGGTTACTATCCACTATCAAAAGCGAACCTTCACACGCAGCTAAGCTTCGACTGACTTCATATGAAAAGTCAACATGACCTGGGGTATCTATAAGGTTTAAGCAATATTGATTACCATCATTTGCAGTATAGTTGAGTTTCACTGTCTGTGCTTTGATTGTAATTCCACGTTTACGTTCTATCTCCATTGAATCGAGCACTTGATTGGTCATTTCTCTTGCTTCAAGGGCATTACACCACTCTATTAAACGATCAGCAAGAGTTGATTTTCCGTGATCTATATGCGCTATTATTGCAAAATTTCTTATTTTATTCATTAATCTACTTATTTAAGTAAAACTATTTTGTATTTTAAGTATTATTAGGACAATTATTTACTTATCGTTTTAATATAGATGATACCTGCTTTGCACAAGAAATCATTTTATTAATCATATAATTTTCGTGATTATTATCTATTTTAGACAATTCATATAAGTAATTCACCATCATTCCAGCAGATTGACTAATGCCCTTTTCAGAAGTATCTGCCATCCAGTTTAGTTGCTTTATTGATGCACCATTGCTTAAATGAAAGTGTGCCACTTGGTCATAGGCATTGCCATTATTGTTTTTAACCTTTAGTAAGTAATATGCACAAAGTTTCAGCAAGTATTGTTTTTCGTATTCAGTGTTAGTTTTTAATTGTTCTATGCTTTCTAAAATCTTTGTAATAGACTGTTTTATACCTAATTTTCCTAACAAAATAGTATCCTGCCTTAGATTTCCTTTTAGCCATTTTGTAAAGCCAGGTATCGGAGAAAGTGTTGCGTATGTTTTTATACTTTTAAACTCCTGTGATAGCTTTTCTACAACCCTTTTGATCAAGAAATTACCTAGGCTAATTCCAGACAATCCTGTTTGGGTATTTGATATTGAATAGAATATAGCAGTGTTTGCATTGCTTGGATCACTTGAGGGTGTTGATTCATCTAAGAGGTATTGAATGCTATCTGCAATCTTATTCATTAACGCAACCTCTACGAAAATCAGAGGTTCATTTGGTATTTTATAATGAAAAAAGGTAAAACAGAGACGGTCAGAGTCTAGTCTATTTTTTAGATCACTCCATGAAGAAATTTTATGCACAGCTTCATACTTTATAAGTTTTTCTAATAATGATGCAGGTGAACCCCAGGTAATTTGACGAAGATCAAGTAAATCGACGTCAACCCAGGAGAGAAGTATGCTTTTTAATTCACTTTCTAATCGGTTAAGCTCTTTATATTGCTTTCTTAACTTAAGTACATCAGAACGCATATCAACAATAAACTTGAGGCCTTCTGGTAAAGAAATAAATTGCTTCAATATTTTAGAACGCGGTGATTCAAGGACTTTTATCAAGTCCTGTTCAAATTTATAGTCTAACTCAGGATTCTTATTTTCCTTGTATCCTTTTATTTTCTTATCTATTTCTGCCTTGCTTGTATTAAATTTCTCTGCCAGAGTTTGTAAAAACCTTATTTTACCTTTCTCTGATAAACTTAAATATAAGTTACCGAGAGATACAGTATTCTTACGTGCTGAGACTTCTCCTCCTTTTGGATTTAAGCACTCATTCATCTTCGAAACTAGACTATTAATATCACGGCTATTGTCTAAATCAGAGCCAATGTTACCAATCCACGACCTTACAGCATCTGTTACTTCACCTAGTATTTTTAAAAAGCCTTTCGCTGCTTTTTTATCTTCAACTTGCACTACATCAGTTTTTGCTAATGATTCTTTCATCATAAACTTCTTCTATTATACATCTATATTAAACCAAAGGAGAATCTTAGTCTATACAACAGGCACCGTTATCAGATTATTATTAATTTTCATAGTATAATTAGGGTTTGGTATGATTCTACTATGGTAGAAGAAAAGAAAAGTCCAATGGTTATATTGAAAGCTTAAGTCGAAGATTTCAATTTTAGTAAATTAAGAGTTGTAAAGGGATAACAAAGGAACAAAATCCTTATTAATGACGAAAATATAGACAAAACTTCAGTTAACCTGTTGATAGGAAAATCTTGAAAGCAGTATGCATGGATAGGATTTAAGCAAAATTTAACTAGCGCTGATACACGCGGAAAAGAATTTTACAGCAGTGAAGAACAGTTTCTTTTATTAAGAACAAGAGTAGATGAAAGCAAGAATTATCGTTAAATTACAAAAAAGTTTTTAGAGAAATGTTCAGTACATTAACGATCATTCTAAATGACTATGTCTTAGAAGAGCTAGTGACTAATTGCAATCAATTTTCTTACTAGTAAGTAGAGGATTAGTAATGAATGTTTTTGTTCCTGTAATTCTTTACCATAAGCTAGTGTATCAAAGTCAAGATATTTTATCTCTATATCTACTGTAGCAATAGAAACTATGTTAGCGTTAAGTTTGATAACGGAAGTATCTATAACAGATATTAAACTATTGATTGATGATCGTAACTCAGGAAAAGTAGTTATATGTCAGCTGAGTAATTTACTAGAGTTTATACTGAATCTTGAGATAGTAAAGATGTGTAAAATATAGAAATGGTGAATTATTAATTATTGTTTTGAGGAACTAAAAAGCTCTCATAGAGATGAGTGATAATAATCTGTTTGATATTGTCAAAGAATATTTTCAAAAATTTTGCGGAAAGTTAGAATTAAAATCTGAGACAAACACATAAATAAAGCCTAGTTTTAGGAGTCAATTAAGTAGGTACTCCTACTTCCTATCCTTGAAATGGTAGACCTCCTGCTCATTGTAATGAGTATGTTCATGGTAGTTAAGAACTATAATTTATATATAAGCTGTTTCAGGGTTAAGATACTAGAATTCAGAAATTTTTGGACTGAAGCTTGTAATTAAAATGGCCAAACTTTTTTGATTGGCTATCTCAAGACCTCATTATACTAACAGTAAAGGTATTTTAGAACTCAAAACTCATCTCTGTTTGCGGATTTTCCATCTAAATAACCAAATTCAGTAAAAAGTTTAGCATGCCTTTGTTATGTACACTATACCTTTTCTTAATCTGTCTCTCTTAGACTATACTTATTATTAGTTTAAGCCTTAGTACATATTAGAAAAACAAAAGACGCCACTAATTCTTAACATTAGATAGAAAAATTTCATGCACTTTAGAATAACATGTTTTTTACTTTTTTACTTAGCAAATCTTTCTTTCACTTCTTAATTTTATACCCCCAACATTATCTATTGC
>NZ_JABUMP010000001.1:241259-322676 GCF_029169405.1 Wolbachia endosymbiont of Onchocerca gibsoni
CCATAAGCTAGTGTATCAAAGTCAAGATGTTTTATCTCTATATCTACTGTAGCAATAGAAACTATGTTAGCGTTAAGTTTGATAACGGAAGTATCTATAACAGATATTAAACTATTGATTGATGATCGTAACTCAGGAAAAGTAGTTATATGTCAGCTGAGTAATTTACTAGAGTTTATACTGAATCTTGAGATAGTAAAGATGTGTAAAATATAGAAATGGTGAATTATTAATTATTGTTTTGAGGAACTAAAAAGCTCTCATAGAGATGAGTGATAATAATCTGTTTGATATTGTCAAAGAATATTTTCAAAAATTTTGCGGAAAGTTAGAATTAAAATCTGAGACAAACACATAAATAAAGCCTAGTTTTAGGAGTCAATTAAGTAGGTACTCCTACTTCCTATCCTTGAAATGGTAGACCTCCTGCTCATTGTAATGAGTATGTTCATGGTAGTTAAGAACTATAATTTATATATAAGCTGTTTCAGGGTTAAGATACTAGAATTCAGAAATTTTTGGACTGAAGCTTGTAATTAAAATGGCCAAACTTTTTTGATTGGCTATCTCAAGACCTCATTATACTAACAGTAAAGGTATTTTAGAACTCAAAACTCATCTCTGTTTGCGGATTTTCCATCTAAATAACCAAATTCAGTAAAAAGTTTAGCATGCCTTTGTTATGTACACTATACCTTTTCTTAATCTGTCTCTCTTAGACTATACTTATTATTAGTTTAAGCCTTAGTACATATTAGAAAAACAAAAGACGCCACTAATTCTTAACATTAGATAGAAAAATTTCATGCACTTTAGAATAACATGTTTTTTTACTTTTTTACTTAGCAAATCTTTCTTTCACTTCTTAATTTTATACCCCCAACATTATCTATTGCTTTTAAATAAATTATTGTTAAATATTTAGATTTGTGCTATCAAGATTCCTGTTATATAAATTATTTACTCCTCCATTCTATAGCAAAAATAGGTGGTATTACCTGATTTTAAAAATAATTAACCTCAGGTATTTTCCTATTGACCAGGATGGTATTGGTATCGTATATTACAGTGTTGCAGTGTAGTATATGGTTGTGATATTCTAGTGTAGATTTTGGATCATAATAATATTTTGAGTAATTGATGTGATGGTAATTACTAATCTAGCAATGCTGCTAAGCAGCACAGAAGTTTAGCTACACATGCTCTATATCCTTGAGGAAAATCCAATTAAGATGTAATCAACACAGTGAAGCGAAGAATTCTTTAAATTTATGTACATGTATTTTCTACTTTGTTTTAATAATTAAAATTATGTCAAAGGGTTATACTTTCTTACTCTCAGCTTTTTAGAACATTTCTAACGTACATGTTTTAATAACACTATTTAGTTGCCAGTTCACGCATCTGTTGTATTTTATGTCAATTATAGTCTAACTTATTTGTTAGATATGCGTCTTGCTTGGAGATTAGGACAAACGGTAAAACTATTGACAGTTGAACCTTTTGCTTGCCATTCAATTGTGCGCTTTTATTTTTTTTTGAATTAGCTGTTACTCCTCAATGGTTTTTGTTGCGTTTTGCACTATATATTTTCTTGTAGAGGTAANCAGTATATGCTTGTTTGAGTCTCAGCATCACTCGTGTAATTTCAGATAAATATGTAAAATATAAAAACATAATATTATAGCTTTTTATAATTTTAGTTTCTACAATATTTAATCCTTTTTGTAACATTGAAAACAATTCATCTGAAATTTTATTAGCAATTTTTATGTAAAAATTCTTTGTCATTTTTACTGTCACATAGGTAATTGCTTACTATAGTTCTCTTGTCATTGAGTTGCTTTGCACAAAAATGAACTTACAATAGTTACTGCATTATAATATATAATATGCCTTTACAGGACTGCTTACTCTTCAGATAATTACTACTGAAATTTCTATTGAATTCCCGTTTTGCGTCATTCACTTTAATTTTTCTACGTTAATGCTTAAAACTTTAAAAAGTAACATATTTGTTTGTAAATGAAACTGTAATAAATATTCTAGATTTAAAATAAGCTTTAATATAATATCCAAGAAATTTTGTCACTCTTGCTTTGTTAGGATTATTAACAAAAACTTTTAAAAAAAGAATCAGTACTGAAACAAGAACAGCTTCAAGTGCAACTATATTATCATAGGTCAAAAGTACAATAAGATTAACTTAATACTATTAAGTACGAGAAAAAACGGAATTGACTTAAATTTTTATCATTTATTGTCTCTTGTCCATGTACCTTTTAAACNTTTTTTTCACTGAAATTCTCTTTATTGACCGTTTTGTCTATCTTATTTACGAATAGTCTAAACTCCTTTAATTCATGATCAATTAACTTTACTTTGCTTTTATGTGCTATTGTAAGTGGATCAATATATTTACCGTTGTATATGATCTCGTAATGTAAATGGGGCCCTGTTGAAACACCAGTGCTACCAACATAAGCGATGACCTGCCCTTGCTTTACTTTAGAGCCTAATTTTATATCATAGCTAAATTTACTTATGTGAGCATAGCAGGTTGAATACCCATTTTTATGTTTTATTTTGATATATTTACCATATTTTCCATTATTTCCTATATATTCTATTACACCATCTGCAGCGGCATGTATGTGAGCACCAAATTTAGTTGCATAATCTACTCCTTTGTGAAAAACAACTTTACCGCGAATAGGGTGTTTTCTATTGCCAAATTTCGAGGATACGTGAAAATCTCCGTTTAAAGGGCTTGCGAAAATTTTGCCACCTCTTAAGCTTATTCCATCTTTATTAAAATACATTTTTTTACCGTTTTGTGATTTATAATGATACAAGCAAGTAGCTTTTTTGTTTGTTGTCAGTGAAGTGTATAAAATCTTTTCTTCAGTCTTTTGGTCATTAAACGATCTCTCAAAGAGAACTTTCAAATTACTTTCTGGTACAATGTCTTTTTCAAAGTTTGTACCGAAATCTTCATATATGTTGATTAACTCCATTACTGTATTTGGCGCTAACCCTTGTTCGATCCCAGTGGTAAAAAAGGAAGATTTTATGTTACTGGATATTAACAAGATCTCTCTATTGTTACCTGGTGTTTTAGAGCTATGTAAATTGAACATTGGTAAAGTGTAAAGCAATATAAGTATTATTAGCCTCATAGTTTAAATAGAATCAGCAAAAGTAAAATTACCGTCAACGTATTGTACATCATCATTATCTTCTAGCTCTTTAACTAATGTAGATAATTTCTTAATTAGTTCTTTATCACTAATTTTCACTAGGTCCTTTGGTTGCCATGAAAGGCGAACAAGCTCTGGCTTCCCAAATTTTGCATAAAAAGCATCGCGTACTCTACTAAAATCTTTTACTTTACAGGTTATGATGTATAATCCTTCTTTATTATTTTCTTCAATATCCAACACTTCTAATTCGATTCCATGAGTAAATAGACTTTCAAAATTTACATTCTCTGTTTTATAGATGATTAACCCTACGTGGTCGAAAAGGTAACTAACATTCCCTATTTCTCCTAAACTTCCACCTTTGCGAGAGAAAATATGACGCACCTCAGAGGTAGTTCGATTGCGGTTATTCGTTAAAGCATGAACAATGAGTGCAGTACCAGAGGGCCCATAGCCTTCATATTGTATTTCCTCATAATTTCCTCCTATAACACTACCAGTTGCGTTTCTTATTGCTGTTTCTATTTTGTCTTTTGGTAGATTCTCTTTGCGTGCAGTAGATACAGCAGAGCGAAGGCGTGAATTAAGTTCAGGATCAGGTAGCCCTTGTTTTGCAATAGCCATTATTTCTCTAATGAGCTTTGTGAATTTTTGAGAGCGTTTTGCATCCTGAGCGCCTTTCCGATGTTTTATGTTTGAAAATTGTGAGTGACCAGCCACATTTGAATAATTAAAGACTTGATTATATACTAAGGTATAGAAAAAACTAAAGCAAATTTTTAAACTTGCTATTATTATTTTTATGTGAACTTTATTTTTACTTTTTAGGGTTTTCTGCTAACAGGTTTTCATATTGCTGAACTTCCAGCTCAAGACCAAGAGCTAAATGGGCTGTTATTAAATAGCTAATAGATTTAGGAGAATAGCTAGAATCCTTATTGCTTATTACATTTTGAAAACGTTTAATCGCTGCTAAATATTCACCACGTCTTAAGTAGAACCTACCAGTAGAATATTCTTTTGCTAATATGTGCTCTGTGACTAGCTTTACTTTTCTTTTTACCTTTTCTGTATATATACTGTTTGGAAAGAGATTAATGTACTCGGTAGCTAGGTCTAAAGTTTTATATGCAGTTTGTTGTTCAAGTTGCACTTTATGAATTTGCATGTAATAAGATAATATCCTTAAGTAATATACATACGGTAAATCTTCACCATTTGGATAAGTCTGTATGTAATCATCTGTATTACTTGCGGCACTGGCATAATCACCCATGTTATAGTGAGAAACACTAGATAATAACCTGGCTTTCATTGCCTCATAAGAAAGGGGGTATAAGTCTTCAATTTTTTGAAATGCCCTAATAGCCTGTTTGTATTTTTTCTGGTCGAAAAGTTTAACTGCCTCCTTGTACAGCTCAGCTTCGGTTCTTTCATAATCATGCGCATAAGATTGCATAAAGGAACAAATCAAAAAAATAAAACACGTGATTAAAGTCTTACACATAAGATTTTTTTTAATCAAAACACAGTATAGACTAAATACCAGTTAAATAAATAGATTTTTGAGAATCTCAAAAATCATTAAGTAGTAGAAAAATTGTATAATTAATTCTTGTGTACCATTGTTACCTTCTAGATTTAAGACAGTGCTATTTGCCCTTTAAAGAACTTTTTCCTTTTACTTTTAGATTCTTTAGTGCTTACTGTGAAAAATATATAATTAATACTTACTGTATAACGCCAATACCTCTACCAAACCTAAAGTAGATCCAACAACATATGGCTTAACGGAGGTACCAATGCCATTAACATTGGCCTTCTTATTAAGAATATAGAAGCATCAGTAAGCGCTAATCCGACAGTAGATATTATTTGCTAGTTTTCACTCTGGACTTCTTATTAAAATCATGCTTCCTGTTTCCTTTTTCTTATTTTTTTCACACTCATTAACGTAAGAATAAAGAACTGTAAAAGAAAAAGAGATTGTATTAGCAAGAGTAAAATTGTATCCTTTGTTGTTTCAAATAAAGGTGTTTCACTCGTTGCTATAATTACAATAATTAGTGCAGTTGTTATGCCTTTGATGTAGATTAAATGCTTACTTACATTAAGGTATTATACTCTCTTCTCCCTCTTTTCAATATTTCTAACTCTTATTCTTTTTTGCTATCTTTCTATTATTATAAATTAAGTTTAGTATATAAATAAGATATAAGCCTGAGAAAGGCTAACATAGTGTAGCTTAGTGCACTATCTATACCATCAGCAGTCCCTGACTGCTACATATTAGCCATCAACAGTACAAGTAGAACCATTATGACTAACGATATGTATTGTTATTTATATAACTCTCTTTTTTTTCAACGTTAATAGTTCTTGTTCAAGCTCTTCTTTTAGTGTTAATAGCTTCTTGCTTAAGTCTTTTTTTTGAATTTCTTTATCAACTGTTAGCTAAAAGCCCAGAAAAAAAATCTTCAGTAGAAAGTTTAGCCCTAAAGCTGCTATTCATACTAAAATCCTATTGGCTTACATATTAATACACCATACAGGATTTCAATTACTTAATTAAGTTTATTGAAGTCTTAATTATTTATATATAAATTGTTTCTTGAAAAATTCAGCTAGTCTGTTTAATACCAGTTAAAACATAGTTATAGCCTGACCATACGGTTATGATAGCTGCAATCCACAGACAAGTTGTGCCTATACGTTGGGCTATCTCATAATTGTTTACTATTAGCGCTATAACAGCAACCATCTGTAAAAATGTTTTGATTTTCCCAACTTTGCTTACAGGCAAGCTGGCATTTGTAGCCATTAAAAACTCTCGTAAACCAGAGACTAATATTTCTCTACAAATGATTATAACTGATGGTATTACTGTAAAATCATTTATTTTGTGCTTATAAACTAGCATAATTATTGTTGAAACTACTATTAATTTGTCAGCAATTGGGTCAAATAGTCTGCCGAATTTTGATTGAACTTTCCATGTACGTGCTAGGTAACCATCAAAAAAGTCTGTAATGCATGCAAATATAAAGATTGATATTGTTATCAGGTTTGCATATTTGTTTTCTACGTAAAAACTTAATATTATTGCTGGTATTGCAAGTGCACGAGAAATTGTCAACAAATTAGGCAGGTTTTTCTTNAGCATGCAATGTAATTTTAATGCAGTACAGTAAACTTATACAGAAGTGGGGTGCAATTCACAAGCTAATAGTTTACGATTGAACATTTATAAAAACTCTATATACTTAAGAATTTATTAACTATGAACTCGAAATATAAGGATGTAATGATGAACGATGATTTAGATAGTACTACAAAACAAGAAGCACTTAAATATCACAATAGGGAAAATAATCCTGGTAAAATATCTATCTTGCCAACAAAACCTTTATTTACTCAGCATGACTTGTCGCTTGCTTATTCACCTGGGGTTGCAGCTCCATGCCTTCAAATAGCTAAAAATCCTGAAGCTGTCTATGATTATACAACAAAAAGCAATTGCGTTGCTGTTATTTCAAATGGTACTGCAGTGCTTGGGCTTGGTAATATCGGTCCTCTTGCCTCGAAACCTGTTATGGAGGGTAAAGCTGTTTTATTTAAGCGCTTTGCTGATATTGATGCAATCGATATAGAAGTTGATACGGAAGATATAGAAGATTTTATCAATGCAATAAGATACCTTGGGCCAAGCTGGGGAGGAATAAATTTAGAGGATATAAGATCCCCTGACTGTTTCATAATAGAAAGGCGTTTAAATGAATTGATGGATATTCCAGTGTTTCACGATGATCAGCATGGAACTGCAGTGGTTGTTGCAGCGGGTATAGAAAATGCTCTTGATATTGCAAAAAAAAAAATAGAGGACGTTAAGGTTATCATGAATGGTGCTGGTGCAGCTGGTATTGCATGTTTAGAAATACTGAGGTCCATGGGTGCTAAAAATATAGTACTGTGTGATAAAAAAGGAGTAGTATACAAAGATAGAAAAGAGTATATGAACAAATGGAAGGAAAAACATGCGATTGATACTAAAGAACGTTCTTTACTCGATGCAATAAAAGACGCTGATGTATTTATTGGATTGTCTGTAAAAGATGTGCTTAACGAAGAAATGTTAAAGAGCATGAGTAAAGATCCGATTATTTTTGCTCTTGCTAATCCTGACCCAGAAGTAAGGCCTGAGTTTGCAAAATCTGTAAGGCCAGACGCAATAATTGCAACTGGTAGATCAGATTACAATAACCAAGTGAATAATGTAATGGGATTTCCTTATATATTTAGGGGAGCGCTTGATGTGCATGCAACGGTGATAAATAACGAAATGAAAATTGCAGCTGCAGATGCAATAGCAAAGCTCGCACATGAGCCAGTGCCTGATGAGATATCCGCAGCTTACGGTAATCGTAGAATGAGCTATGGGCGTGAATATATAATACCTACTCCATTTGACCCAAGGTTAATTTCGATAGTCTCTCCTGCTGTTGCAAAAGCTGCAGTACACTCAGATGTTGCTAGGAAGGTAATACAAGATTGGAGTAGATATGAAAGCCAATTAAAATCTCGTCTTGCGAATGCTCTTAACACACTAAATTTAATGTCTTCGTAGTAACTAATTGCATATAGTTGTTTTAGATTTATAATAAAAATATTGTAATTCAAGGTGAATTAATGGTTATTACAGTTCATGAATTAGAGAAAATCATCAAACAGTCATTTCCAGATTCTGATATAGAAATTAATGACCTTGTTGGAGATGGTGATCATTATCATTTAAAAATAATTTCCAAGTATTTTCTCGGGAAGACAAAAGTGGAACAGCATAAAATGGTATATAAGGCTCTAGAAGGCCAGTCCATACATGCGTTACAACTAGAAACTAGTGCTTAATTTTGGGGTGATATTTATGAACGATTTTGAACAAATAAAAAAAGATATAACGGAAAATGATGTAGTATTGTATATGAAAGGTACTTCTGATTTTCCTCAATGTGGGTTTTCTGCGCTCGTTGTTTCGATTCTTAAAAAATTAAATATTAAGTTTAAATATGTTAATGTATTAGAAAATAATGAAGTGCGTCAGTCTATAAAAGAGTTTTCCGATTGGCCAATGATTCCACAATTATATATAAAAGGAGAGTTTATTGGTGGTTGTGACATCACTCGTGAGATGTATGAAAAAGGTGAGCTGCAAAGCCTGCTAAAAGAAAAAAAAATCATACAGAATAAGGAATAGTCTATCAAAGAGTATCCACCTAAATAGGTAATCGGTTGTTTCTATGAGCTATTCAAGTAACAATATATGCCTACTGAGGGTTCAAATCACTTACAATTTTTGATGCAGTGAGATCTAATTCCCTAGTTTAAAGTTTTTATTGTTTACAGGAGGTAAGCTGCTATACTAGATAAGTTAGAGGTAAAGAAAATTTTGAGTTATGCAAGATGATATTAAAAAAGATTCAACAATGAAGGAAGAAAAAAGCATATTAGGTTGGATAGAATATAGGTTACCCATATTCTCTTTTTTGAAACATACTGCTTCTTACCAAGTGCCAAAAAATTTAAATTATGCTTGGAATTTTGGTTCTTTAGCTGGTATGGCGCTGATTTTGCAAATAATAACAGGGATATTTCTCGCTATGCACTATACTCCGCATGTTGATTATGCGTTTAACAGCGTAGAGCGCATAATGCGTGATGTAAATTATGGATGGCTAGTACGCTATACTCACGCTATTGGAGCTTCGCTCTTCTTTATGGTGGTCTATATTCACATAATGCGTGGATTATATTACGGGTCTTATAAAAAGCCGCGGGAAATGGTGTGGTTTATTGGTATACTCATATTTTTTACAATGATGATGACAGCTTTTATGGGATATGTTCTTCCCTGGGGACAAATGAGTTTTTGGGGTGCAACAGTTATAACTAACTTATTTTCAGCTATACCTTTAATTGGTGATAAAATAGTCATATGGTTATGGGGTGGTTTTTCTGTTGACAATCCAACACTTAATCGTTTTTTTGCTCTGCATTATTTTCTGCCTTTCGTTATTATCGCTTTAGCTACTCTGCATATTATTGCTTTGCATAGGTTTGGCTCTGGTAATCCAAGTGGAATAGAAGTGAAATCAAATAAAGATACCATTCCACTCTATCCATATTATGTAGTTAAAGATTGTATAGCTCTTAGTATATTTTTTATAGTTTTATTTATGTTTGTTTTCTATGCTCCTAATTATCTTGGACATCCGGATAATTATATAGAGGCTGATTCTATGGTCACTCCAGTGCATATAGTACCGGAATGGTATTTTTTACCTTTTTATGCGATGTTACGCTCAATTCCAAATAAGCTTATTGGTGTGTTTACCATGCTTGGGTCTATTTTAGTATGGTTCCTATTACCTTGGCTTGATAAAGCAAAAGTTAAAAGTGGTGCTTATCGTCCATTATTTAAAGTTTTTTTTTGGGTCTTTACAGTAAATTTTGCATTCCTTGCTTGGCTTGGAGGGCAGGAAGTAAAAGAACCTTACATTACCTTAAGTAGACTTTCTACTCTTTACTATTTTTTATACTTTGTAGTAATTTTACCGCTACTTAGTAAATACGAGAAGCAAGGAGAGCTGCCAAAAGCCATAAGTGATTCTGTGCTGGAGATGAAATAGTGCTAGTAAAAAATATATTTGCTGTGTTTTGTTCATTGTTTCTTGTTAATTTTGTATATGCAGAAGAATTTAAACCATTACCCAATAAAAAAATAAACTGGAGTTTCAATGGAATTACTGGATCTTTTGATAGAAAGTCAATTCAGCGTGGCTATAAAGTATATAAGGAAGTTTGTGCTGCTTGTCATTCAATGAATAGGGTGGCGTTCCGTAATTTACAAGATGTCGGTTTTTCTGAAGAAGATGTGAAACAGATTGCAGCCTCTTATCAAGTTAAAGATGGTCCAAATGATCTAGGCGAAATGTTCTATAGACCTGGGATATCTTCAGATTATTTTATTGCACCTTTTAGTACAAAGGAAGCAGCTGCAGTAAGCAACAATGGTGCAGTTCCACCAGACTTATCGTTAATTGTTAAAGCAAGATATGACGGTGCGAATTATGTTTATTCACTTTTAACCGGCTATCGAAATGGTGAACACGATGGGAACGATTTGTATTTTAATCCGTACTTTCCAACAGGTAAGTTAGCTATGGCACCACCTCTCTCTGAAGGGATGGTGGAATATGATGATGCAAGACAAGCAACAGTTGAAAATATGGCGTATGATGTAGTAAATTTTTTGCAATGGACAGCAGAGCCAGAATTAGAGCGTAGGCACAAGCTTGGATTTAAAGTAGTAGCGTATTTCATAATCTTGACGGTATTTTTTGTATTAACCAACAATAAGGTTTGGGGTGAACTTTACAAAAATAAAAAATAGGCTTTTTGGACATTTATTTTTATATCTTTTTTATCATAGCAGGTTTATTAATAATAAAGTATTATAAGAGCATAGGAGTTATGGAATTTCAAATTGTTACACACTTTAAACCAGCTGGAGATCAGCCACAAGCAATTGATAGTTTAGTTACAGGGCTAAACAATAATAAAAAGGATCAGGTTTTGCTTGGAGTTACTGGCTCCGGAAAGACTTTCACTATGGCAAATGTTATTGCAAGAACAAACAGGCCTGCATTAATTATGGCACATAATAAAACTTTAGCGGCACAGCTCTATGAGGAAATGAGAGGATTTTTCCCTTATAACTCTGTTGGATATTTTATTTCTTACTATGATTATTATCAGCCTGAAGCTTATTCGCCTCAGACTGACACTTATATTGAAAAGGACTCCACAATCAACGAAAAAATTGATATGCTACGTTATTCTGCTATTTGCTCTCTTTTGGAGCGCAAGGACACGATTACAGTTGCCAGTGTTTCCTGTATATATGGTCTTGGTTCGCCTAAAAGCTATGTTAATATGACTATATCATTAAGTGTTGGAGATAAAATTTGTGTTGATGATTTTCTGAGTAATTTAGCTGATCTTCAATATAAGCGCTCCGATATTAGATTTGAACGAGGATATTTCAGAGTACGTGGAGATGTTATTGATATTTTTCCTGCTTGCCATAAAGATAAAGCTTGGCGTTTATCGTTGTTTGGCAATAAAATAGAAAAAATCTCTCAAATTGATGCTATGACTGGCAATGTTATTGAACATATAGATAAAATCACTGTTTTTCCAAATAGCTATCACATTACATCACGTAAGACTCTATTACAGTCAATTCAGCTGATTAAAAAAGAACTGCATGAACGCTTGGATTATTACTACTCACAAAATAAGTTTGTTGAAGCAAAACGTCTTGAGCAGCGTACTAATTTTGATATCGAAATGATGGTGACAACTGGAACTTGTAAAGGTATTGAAAACTATTCACGTTATCTCTATGAGATGGAAGCTGGATACCCGCCACCTACTTTATTTGAGTATTTACCTGAAGGTGTAATTTTATTTGTTGATGAAAGTCATGTTACCATTCCTCAAATTGGTGCAATGTATAGTGGTAATGAGGCACGTAAAAAAAAATTGGTTGATTATGGCTTTAGACTTCCTTCCGCTTTTGATAACCGTCCGTTGACGTTTGAAGAGTGGGAAGCGGTACGACCACAGACTATTTATATTTCAGCTACCCCTGGAAAATATGAGTTAGGAAAGACCAATAATGTATTTATAGAGCAAGTTATTCGTCCAACAGGGCTTACAGACCCAGTCTGTATTATAAAATCGACAGAAAATCAAGTTGATGATGTAATCCATGAAGCACAACTGACAATAAATAATGGATTTTGTGTTCTAATTACCACATTAACAAAAAAAATGGCTGAAAAGCTAGCTGATCATATGAGTGAGATGAATATAAAGGTGAGTTATTTACACTCAGATATTGATGCGTTAGAGAGAGTTGACATTATATATAAATTAAGATCAAAAGAAATCGATGTGTTAGTTGGTGTTAACTTACTGCGTGAAGGTCTTGATATTCCGGAGTGTGGCTTAGTTGCAATTTTGGATGCTGATAAAGAAGGATTTTTGCGATCGGAAACCTCTTTTATTCAAACGATAGGGCGTGCTGCACGTAATGCTGAAGGTAAGGCAATTTTGTACGCAGATAAAATAACTGGTTCTTTGGACCGTGCGTTGAAGGAAACTGAAAGAAGAAGAAAGAAACAACAAGAATATAATGCACTGCATAATATTACACCAAAAACTATAATAAAGAATATATCTAATACCCTACAAAATAAAGTAGTAGCTGAGGAAGGTATTAATAATATTAGTAAGGTTGATCTAAAAAACTTAAAGAAGCAGATGTTAAAGCATGCTGAGAATCTAGAGTTTGAAGAGGCAGCAAAAATAAGGAATATTATTAAAAGGTTTAATAATAAATAATTTATGATATAAAAGGAAAAGTTAGGTTATATGTACTTAGTTTTGTAAGTTTTTTAAATTTATTCTCCGTTCTTTAACCACCTAGTTCCCATGAGGAGAGGAGAGTAAAGGTCCTCTTGCATTGATATCTTAACACTTTTTTCCTCTTCCATAGTTGGTAGACGGGTAAGAAAGCGAATTTTTGGTGCATTTCTAATTATTGCTAGTGGTGTTTGTTCTGCACCTTCTCCCATAACTAAAACAGCAGATGTTGCCAACGCGTCAAGAAGATTGACTTGTGTTACCTGGAGTGGATTATTATAAAGATCTGGTTTGCCTATATAAGAATAATGTGGTTCAAACCCGCACCAACCAAGAGCAATCCCTGTAACCCCAAGGCGCATAGGTGTTATATTACTATCTGTAATTAAAATACCAAGATGTTCTATGCAGTGTTTTCTTCTAAGGTAGCTCCATACTGATGCAGCTGTTTTCTGAACATCTTTTGGATATAAAGTATACATTCTATCACTATTTGATTCATCGATGCCGGCAGATGGAATTAAGATATCATCTTTAATTGTTAAGTGAATTCCACAAAGATGGTAACGTGTATCAGCAATCGCACTAGCTTCCTTTCTAATTAGCTCTTCTTTAGAACAAGCGGTTTTACGAATTACTCGTTTTTGGCAAACGGAAATGATTTTTGATGTAATAGCAAGCACAACCTTTTCTCTTAACAATTTTGGAATATAGTAATCAAGGATCTTTTCTAATGCCTCACCACATTGAATACGGTGGGTGTAAACTGCTTCAACATGCATATCTAATTTGTTATTCTATATATATATATAGAATAATCTTGTGTTTTTGTGAAGATAGTTTTATTCCATCTATCAAGGAGTATTAAGTTGAAATATGTATCACCTTTATAAGGCTTATGAATTTCTGTTATAATAAACTCTGAGATTAGATTATGCCTTAAGAAAAGATGTGCTATCTGTGCTCCACCGATCATGTAGATTTTAGAATTGTTCTGAGTTGATAGAAATTCTTGCATAGAAGAGATAACTGTACATTTTATATCTCTATTAAAACACGAATTTAACTTATTACGAGAAAAAATAATGGGAGTGCGACCTTGTAATATGCTTTTAGGTATTGTTTCAAATGTTTTTCTTCCCATAACAATGACTTGTTTGTTGGTTACCTGATGGAAATGCTTTAACTCACTTGGATAATACCAAGGCAACTTGTTATTTATCCCAATTACTCCATTTGGATCAACAGCCATAATTCCGATAGCCATTATTTTTGTAAGGCAGCTTGAGCTACAAAAAACTGCATGTGATCGCGTACATTATGTACTCGAAGGAAATCAACTTTGTTGTATAATGCGGATGATACAGAAATTGTTTCTAAATCTCGATTAAAGGCAGGCTCTGTGGAAAAAGAAGAAATGAATGATTTTCTGGAATGACCTACTAGGACTTTGCAGCAGCCAAAACTTTGCAATGTTTCTATATTCCGTAAAAGCCAGATATTTTGATATAGAGATTTTCCAAAGCCAATACCAGGATCAATGATTATCGAATTTTTATCAAAACCAAAGGTAAGTAACTTGTTAATGTTCTTTTCTGCCCAACGATTTATGGTGTTGATGGGGTCAGTATCACTTGGAATAATATTATCCTTGTGTGGTGGTATAGAGAGTGAATGCATGATGACTATACTACATCCGCTACTTGCAATTGTTTTTAAGGTATTATCGTTTAGATTTCCTTTCACATCATTTATCCAAGTAATACTATAGTGTTCTAAAACATTTAAAATAACATCCGGACAGAAACTATCAATGCTAACTTTCATATCATTAGCTTTCATATAATGACTGAGATTATCAAGTACCGGCTTTAAGCGTGCATATTCTACTTTCGAAGGCTGTATAGAAGATCCAGGCCTTGTTGATTGAGCACCAAGATCAACTATGCTTGCACCATCTGATATCAATTTTAGTGCCTGTTTAGTTGCTTGATCAGAATCATAATAAAGGCCACCATCTGAAAATGAATCGGGAGTAATGTTAACAATTCCTACAAATTTTGGTGAAAGCGTAAAGCTTTTTAAAAAGCAATCCTTAGTATTAAGCTTGTTATAAGCAACAGTATCAAATATTTTGCTAATTACTGGAATATTATCCATAGGACTTAGCATTGCCATTAGGTGAAGCAAAAATGGCCTATTCATTAATTCTGGATGAGGAATTGTAAGATACGGTGTATTGAGTATTAGGTTATCCCATAACAAAATATCTAAATCAATAACACGAGGTGCCCATTTTTCATGGACCTGTGTACGACCAATGTCATATTCGATTTGCTTGAGTCCTCTTAGTAGCTCTTTAGGAGAAACAAGACAACTTCCATATACAACCATATTGAGAAATGGCTTGTTCCACTCATCTGGAGCACCATTTGGTAAAATGGCCTTAGTTTCTAAAATAATTGAAGATTTTAAATCTTTTAAATAGCGCTTTTTTAGTAGCTGAGTAGCCTTTTGTAAATTAGAAAGGCGATCCCTTAAATTTGAGCCAATAGAAATGTAAATCATCAGTTGTTCTCCTGTTTTTGCAGTGCATTGCAATAAGTGAAGACAACACCTCCGTGTACATCGGGAATAGGTGGTACAACTTTGTGAGTGATTACTTTTATAGAAGAAATAATATGCTTTTTCTGCATCACGAGGTTACTAATAGTTATGTATACATCATGAGTAAAATGCTCGATTAAATTGAATTGCTTGCTTTGAGCAAGAGATTTAATGTTCTGTACTACTTCTAAATAGCAGATAGTATCTTCAAGTCGGTCAGTGATAAGTCCTAAAGGAGGAGATTTAAAGATAAAATCAACACTAATGCTTACCAGTTGGAGATTAAACTTTTCTTCCATACTATGCCCTAAATGAATCCAAAGCCGTAGATCCTGGACAAAAAGGTTACATAAAGGTTGTTTCATACTTTATCTCTATCTTTATATTTTGCTATTCTCTCCTGCATTCTCTTGAAGACCACTAAAAACAATATAGATAGAAATTTTATTCCCTTTTTAGGGCTTTGTACAACTTTTTCTTGTTTTTCTTTGTTTAAATCTACGATAAAGTTTGCATATTCATCAGTATGCCATTCATCAGTGGCTGTATGAATAGTGAAAAATTGAAGAGAATATTTATCACTTATTGAATAGTACTTTTTCAGATCTTCAATTTTAGACTTAGAAACCTTTGGAGCTTGGTGTTCATAAGCATGAAGAACTCTAAGACATATTGTAAAGTCATAAAGATCAGGCCATGTAACACCAAACCTTTTAGCAAAACATTGCCGTAACTCTAGGTGATTTTCATCATCTTGCTTTTCTTTTATTAAATTGTTAAACAAAATCTGTTGCATTTTTAGATTCTGATACAAAGAATGTACATTATTGCTGATGTAATAAAGAAATGCAGCAACATGATATAATGTAAACTTGTAAGATTCAAAACTCAATTTCCCTTTCATGATTGGTAAAACTGCTTAACTCTCTATCAAGTAATTGAACAAACGTTACCATAACTCTTTGAATTAAACAAAGCTATTCTAGTTTATTTATAAACTTATTAATGTCAAGAGATATAAGCACCTATAAACTACCTAAAAGATATAGATAGTTGTTACTTAGACACTTCCAAATTTATCATTCTATGCCACTGACCTTCATCTAAAATTTCTATACCTAACTCTACTGCTTTTTTGTATTTAGATCTTGGATTTTCTCCTATAATTAGGTAGTCAGTTTTAGTAGAGAGATTTGAGCTGATTTTCGCTCCTAGAGCTTTGGCTCTTACTTTTGCCTCTTCTCTACTCATGGTAAGTAGCTTACCAGTAAATACTATAATTTTATTGTTCAAAGTAGAATTGCTAGAATTAGAAGTAACAGGAAGGATTTGGAAATAGGAGATTAGATCATTTACCATTTTGATATTATATTTCTTGGAAAAAAATGATTTCAAAGACTCTACTGCTTTTTCTCCTATTCCATCTATACCTATCAACTCATCACTAGAAGGCTTGTCTGTTTTCTTCTCTGTAGCACCTATACCTATTTCAGCACCACTTGATGACAGTTTGATCATTGAGTTGTACCAGGTCTCATAAGAGACATAATAATTTGCAAGCAATCTTGCTGCAACTTGTCCAATAAATCTAATACCCAAAGAGAATATAAATCTATCTAGAGTTACTACTTTTCTGCTTCGTATAGAATTTAATAAATTAGTTAGCGATTTCTTACCCCAGCCAGACTGACCTTTCAGATTAAATTTATTTAATTTTTCTTCTAGGGCAAAAATATCTGGAATTTGCTTTACTAGGCCAAGGTTATAAAAAAGCTTTATCTGCTTTTCACCAAAGCCAACAATGTCAAACGCATCTTTTGATACAAAATGCTTCAGTTTTTCTATTACTTGAGCTCTACAGGTAAACTCTTCAGGACATCTTACTGCTACTCTCTCAATCTGTAACTTACTACCACATTCAGGGCATTTTTTAGGAAACACAAATTCAGGCATATCTACATGACGAGAACTTCTATCTACTCTAGCAATTTGAGGGATCACGTCTCCTGCTCTTTTGATTGTTACGACATCTCCTTCTCTTATATCTTTACGTTTTATCTCATCTTGGTTATGCAGGCTTGCCCTACTAACTAGCACTCCACCGATATTAACTGGTACTAAACTTGCAACTGGAGTTAAAATTCCTGTCCTACCTACCTGTATAAATATTTTTTTCAATTTTGTCTTTGCATAAACTGCAGAAAATTTATATGCAAGTGCTGAACGCGGTGCTTTATTGGTTCTTCCTAGACGATTTTGCAGTACCAAATCGTTAACTTTATAAACTATTCCATCAATATCATAATCCAAGTTATAGCGACAATCGTAGATCTCATTATAAAATTTTAACATTCCATCCAAACTACTTGTTAAAGATCGATGTTCATTTACACAAAAACCAAGTGCTTCAAGCCTTTCTAGTACTTCACTTTGGCTTTTTTCTACTCCACCGATTAAAGAATAAGCAAAATATCTAAGAGGTCTACTTGCTGTAACGTTTGCATCTAACTGCTTTAGAGAACCAGCAGCTGCATTTCGAGGGTTGGCAAATTCATTATTTTTATTTAGTCTTAAAAAGTCACTGTTACTAATGTATATTTCACCTCTCACTTCTAACCTGCCTTGTACACCTTGCAAAAATTTAGGGAAGCTTTTTATTGTTGCAACGTTGTGAGTGACATCTTCTCCTACGAAGCCGTTACCTCGAGTTGCAGCCTTAACAAATTTCCCATCTTCATAAACTACAGAAAATGATAATCCGTCAATTTTTGGCTCACATAATATTTTTATTTCATTCTCGATTAAAAACCTCTTTACCTTAGATAAAAATCTCTCTACACCTTGCTCGCCATAGGCATTTTCTAGAGAAAGCATAGGTTCTTGATGTTTTATCTTGGAAAATCTCTCATCAGGTGCGGCACCAACACTCTCTCGTATTGTATAAATTTCTGGAAGTTGTACTTCTATTTTAGTTACTTTTTGCTTTAGCTTGTCGTATTCAGCATCAGTGATTTCTGGCTTATTTTTTTGATGGTATAAAACATCATGATAATTTACCTGAATTTGCAATTCAGCAAGCTCTCGTCTCAAATTTTTTAAATTAATCATATTTAAACTACTCTTTAAATATTAAAACTAGTGTACAAAAATGTGTCATATTAGGTTTTCGTCAGCTGTAAATTTTCATGTGTTTAATGTATGGTAGAAATAAAATGCTAGAGAATCAAGAAAAACCGCAAATACTAAAAGTAGATAAGAAAAATAGATTTATTTGCAACTAATGGTCAGAATTACTTATTATAACTTTAGGGCTATATAAAATTTTGTATGATTATATTAATAACTAATGATGATGGTTTTGAAAGTGAAGGAATAAAATTACTCAAAGAGGTTGCAAGAGATCTTGCTTCAGAAATATGGGTAGTGGCACCAGATACTAACAGGAGTGGAGCAGCAAGGTCTCTTGACTACCCAATAAGGCAATCTATTAGAGTAAATCGACATGGCGAAAAGGAGTTCAGTGTGTCTGGTACCCCGGCGGATTGTGTTATCATTGCACTGAATAAGATTATGGATAAAAAACCAGATTTAGTACTGTCTGGAGTAAATATTGGATCAAACGTTGGAGATGATGTTTGTTATTCAGGAACAATTGGTGCTGTAATGGAAAGCGCTGCAAGATCTATACCTTCTATTGCATTAAGTCAAGTATATTATCATAATGGGATAGATTGGTATAATACAAAGGTTTTTGCGCCAAAAGTTACTGCTAAATTAGTCGAAATTGGCTGGCCTAAAAATATAGCAATGAGTGTAAATTTTCCTGCTACAGAAAAAGTGAAAGGGGTAGAATTTGCCGAACAAGGCGAATATAATATTGATGGAGATTTGACTTTTACTGAAAATTCAGATGGTTCTTTAAGTTTAGATTGGTCTCGAGAGTATTCAGGTAGTGGTAGTGTAGGTAAAATCAAAGAAGGATTTATTACTATTACGCCAATAAAACTAGATTTTACAGATTACGATACATTGAATATTATGAAAAATTCTTATGCGAATAAATTTTTCCTTAGTTAATTAAAAAACATTTGCAAATCTTTTGTTAGCCAAATAGTATGTACCTACTAGGTGTAATAGCTTCCTGCTTCGCACCTTTTTAGGTGCGAGTGAAGTGATAGGTTGTATCACTAAGTAACTGTTCATTGGGCTTCAGTTATAAAGAGCAGGGTTAAAAACTGCTCAACAAACTCTTCTATTCTCTTTATTATAAGAATAAGATTATTTAATTATCTTCAATCTATATAAATTGAGCAACGAAAGTATTATATAGCTGGTATCTTACGTTTAATTTTGTGTGCTATGTGTACTTTATGTCTTCATTAAGTTTCAGGATTTTACTATATAAGTTGAAGCACACCTATAAAGCATTTAAGGCAGTATAGAACATCACCTTATAGGGTAAGAAAAAATAACTAGCTATTACGGGGTTTCTTTTGTCTTCTTTCTCTGCTTAGTAAATTTCTTAATATTTATAGTTGAAAATTGTATAAATATTACAATCATAAAATCAATTCCTACTAATGAGAAGTCATTTTAGCACTTCTATTACGTCATCCCAGTTGTTCTTATGGAATCATCTAAGTAGCTGATGATGACATCTAGTATGAAAAGTTATTATATTTATATATTTTATAAATAAACACAATAAAATTCTACACAACGGAGTTTGGGAACATAAGAACAGGGTTATTTTCAGCTTTACATTAAAGTATGATGTGTGGAAATTAGTTTCCTTTAAGGAATTTCAAAACGTGAACTCGGCTTTTAATAGAGAAAATTACTAAAAAGCTGGAAAAGAGAATTAAAAATTGATTTAATTGTGAAAGGAAAACTATACCTGTGAATGTACATTACATTACCTTAATCATATGTCTCATTTAGGGATTAGTCAGTAACTACTTTATTTCTGCCACTATTTTTTGCTTTATATAAATACCTGTCAGCACGTACTATAAATTTTTTGATATTATCAAGGTCAGATTTTTGCATTTCTGTAATTCCAATACTTACAGTTACATTGTGAGTTTTATTTTTTTCTGAAAACGTAAAAGGTTCTATAGCAATGATTTTACGTATCCTCTCAGCAACAACATACGCATCTGATGTGCTAGCATCTGGCATTACAACAATAAATTCCTCGCCACCAAACCTAACTAGCAAATCTGTTACTCTTATGTTTTTAGAAATTCTTTTTTGTATTTGCTTTAAAAGTTCATCGCCAGCACTATGTCCGAAATTGTCATTCACTACCTTGAAATAGTCTATATCAAGTATCATAAGGGATAGCCTTTTATTCTTTTCTACAGAGTTCTTCACAAGGTTTCTTAAGTGTGTATCAAAATATCTCCTGTTGTAACAGTTAGTTAATGGGTCCTTTATAGACATTTCCACATTATTGAATAAGTTCATTCTTAAAGCATCTTGATACCTCTTGTGTTTCACTTGTAAATTAATTCTTGCTATCAATTCACTTTCATCTAAAGGCACTGTTAAGTAATCATTAGCACCAACGTCCAGCGCTTTTACTAAGTTGCTTTTATCGTAATCTTCAGAAAGAATCAGAATAGGTGTATAACGTGTTTCTACTTTACTGCGAAACTCGGAACATAAACGTAGGCCATTGGTTCTCGAAAATTGCATGTCCGAAATGATTAGATCATAATTATCTTTAATACTAACCTTTAATGCTTCAGTTGGATCATTTAGTATTTTAATCAACCTAAAGCGTTGTTTCAGTACATTATATATCTGCTCTGCCTGAAAGATATCCTCATCTATAACAAGTATGTTAGCATCAGAAATCAGGTTGGAATAACCCATGATACTACTTCCTTCTACCAGATTAATTTTAGCATTAGTTTCTCCCTCTTAAACGCAATTCATCTATTATTATCTTTAGGCGTGTAAGAGACTTAATTCGTGCAGACAGAGCAATTTCATCTATTGGTTTAGTTAGAAAGTCATCTGCACCAGCATTAATACCTTTCACTCTATCGTGAGTATTATGCAGTGTAGTTACCATAATTATTGGAATATGAGTTGTTAAGGGATCCCTCTTTAGTTTCTTGCAAACTTCAAAGCCATTTATTTTCGGCATCATGATATTAAGCAATATAATATCTGGTTGTTGCTTTGCTACTAAGTCTATAGCTTCTTTACCATCATGAGCTACAATAACTGCATAGTACTCAGCTTTTATTTGAGATTCTAAAAGCTGAACATTGGATAGTATGTCATCGACTACCAGTATCTTCGCTGTCATTATCTTTGGATATATTATCTATATTGTAACTAGGATAAAACTTGCCATTTTTACCAACTATGTAATTTACTTTTTCAGTATCATGCTTTTTATAATATAAGTCTTCGATTCCAGTATTTTTTAACAAGTTTCTAGTTCTTGACTTTATAATTATAAAGTATCTATATATACTTCTAATAAAACTAATAAATACAGGTACTTTGCTTTTATCAAGAACAATTATACCCACTAAAGCTACAACTAAAATTTCTGGAAGACCTATGCTAAACATTTTTCCTATGAGACAAGTACTTTAATTCTTTTAATTATAAATATTAATCTGCTTAAATCAAGTTTAGAAGCAACCATTTCATCTAAGAAGCTATTGTAACGTTCTATGTAACCTATATCATCACGGGCCCAAGTTTGAACCTTATTTTCACAGTCATTAGTAAATTTTATAACTTTAATAGCTAACTTATAGTGATAATTGCTTAAATCATCCAATAAATCATTGATTAAGCTACGATCCCAATAAGAAGAACGATTTTTCATCTTAATGGCAATTGTTCTAATCAGATCGAATCTTAGTAGTGATTTTAGCTCAAAGTATATTTTGCCAACATCAAGAATAGATAAAGATGTTTGCTCAGAAATGAGTATAATGTCCAATGCATAGGCTAAAATGCATAAGTCAGCAACTTTCTTAGCTAGATCTTTGTCTATATTAAGTTCTATTAAAGAAACGGATCCGTAACGATAGTTTTCCAACAGATGTTCATCTAAAACATGAGTTAAGTTCTGGCTTAAAGTTTCAATTGCATTCTTAAACTTTGTGACATCATCCAAATCTATAAAGCTAAGTTTATCTAGATTTTTTACTAACCAAAATGATACCCTGCCAATGAACTTTTGCACACTTCTTACCACTTGCAAGTATGAGTTAACATCAATCTTTTCATCTAATTCATCAATTTTTCGCCATAAGCTACTTANGCCATATAGGTGATTGACAATAATATATAAATTAACTGCTTCGTACACCTTAATTCCAGTTTTTTCAACTAGATTATTAATAAATATACACCCCATCCTATTCACTACATCATTCGCAATGCAAGTAGAAATAATTTCTCTGCGTAATTGGTGTTTCAATATGAAATTCCTGAATTCTGTTACTATCTTTTGTGGAAAATAACTTAGTAAGTAATCATGACAAAAGGAATCCTTTTCAGGCAGGTCAGAGTGTATAATTTCACTTTTTATTGCTGTTCTAGTATAAGACATGAGAATAGCAAGTTGAGGAGAGCTAAAGCCCTCTGCTCCAGTCAACATTTTTGCTATTTCCTCATCAGCTGGAAGGAATTCTATGCTTCTTTCTAACAATCCAGATTTTTCCAAATTGAGCAATAACCTATGGTGCTGTTCCAACCTTTCCTTAGCTTGCAAGCATTCAAGGAGTAATGCTTTTGTTTCAATTCTGTTATGGTCTTCAAGTACTTTAGATGCAACTTCATCTATCATGCTAGCCAGTATTTCATTTCTTTTTTTCAAAGAAATACCACCTTCTTTCATAATTGAAACAAATGCAATTTTGATGTTAACTTCAAGGTCGGAACATATTACTCCTGCTGAATTATCAATAAAATCTGCATTGATGTATCCACCCCTTTTAGCATATTCTATTCTTCCAAGCTGTGTACAACCAAGATTACCACCTTCTATGAACATAGAAGCTCTAATATCTCTGCCATTTACTCTTAATTCATCATTTGTTTTATCACCAACTACGTCATGGCTTTCACTTTTTGCTTTAACAAACGTACCAATTCCTCCATTCCATATCAAATCTACCTCTGCCTTTAACAAATATCGGATTAAGCTGTTTGGGGATAATACATTTTCTGTTATACCAAAGCATTTTTTCATTTCTTGAGAAACGTTTATCTGTTTACTGCTACGCTCAAACACTCCTCCACCTTGAGAGATCAAACCTTTGTTATAATCCATCCAAGTTGAAAATGGTAACTTAAAAAGACGCTTACGCTCTGTGAAACTATTTTTTACATCAGGGTTTGGATCGATGAAAATGTGCATATGGTTGAATGCGCCGATTAAACGCATATTTCTTGAAAGCAGCATGCCATTTCCAAATAGATCGCCAGCCATATCTCCAATCCCAATAACAGACACATCTTGATAAATACTTTTGTTCATCTTCCAAAAATGTCTTTGTGCTGCAATCCACGCACCTCTGGCCGTGATACCCATCTTTTTATGATCATAACCAGCTGATCCACCAGATGCAAATGCATCACCAAGCCAAAAATGATATTCAGAGGCTATTTGGNNTTAGCATAATCAGAAAATGAAGCAGTACCTTTATCTGCCGCAACTACTAAGTATGGATCATCTTCATCATACCTAATCACATTTTTTGGTGGAATTATTTTATCATCAACTATATTATCAGTAATATCAAGCATTCCTCTGATAAAATCCTTATAACACTCAATACCTTTTTTTCTTAAAGTATTTCTGTCTTTATAGACTTTCTTTATTACAAAACCACCTTTTGCACCAACAGGAACAATAACTGCATTTTTTGTCATCTGAGCTTTCATAAGCCCTAAAACTTCAGTGCGAAAATCCTCTGTTCTATCTGACCATCTTAAACCACCACGTGCTAATTTTCCTCCTCTTAAATGGATTCCCTCAAAGAGGTTTGAGTAAACATATAATTCACGGTATGGGCGCGGATTAGGTAAACTGTTTATTTTGTTTGAATCAAACTTTGTAGATAAGTAAGGTTTATCGTTCTGATAATAACTGGTTCTCAAAATAGACATTATCAAGTTAAATATAGAACGTAAAACATAATCATGTGAAACATTGCTGACTTCCTTTAGAAGTTCTTCAATTTTTTCTTTGAAGATATTAGTAGTTTCTACTCTATCGATATCTATGTTAGGGTCAAATCTTACATGAAACAGTTGTATCAAATACTTTACTATTTTTGGATGCTCTGAGACCACTTTTTGAATATATCCAGGGTTATAGTTAAATGATATTTGCTTTAGGTAAGCGCTTAATGCTCTAATTAGAAGCACTTCTTTCCACTTCAGCCCAGCAATAATAATTAAACTATTAAAATAGTCATTTTTGATTTCTCTACTGAATACTTTTGTAAGCGTCACCTCGAACTGCTCTTTTAGAGTGATATTATTTATTAATTCATCGACTCTTGATAACACAAAATGGTGTATCCACATTCCATCATTAATTTCTATGTAATAACTATTATGAGATAGGATCTTTGTTCCCAAATTCTTAGTAATTTTCAATATTTTCGATAATTCAAGTCCCCCGTTGCTTGGAGTGTAAACCTTTAATTGATAATTAAGATTGTCATGAGTAAGCCTTAGATCAACCTCACTTATTCCTTTCCTTCTTACTATTTCCAATTTCTTCATATCATAGTATGCACTGTGAGGTTCAAAACTCTCCTGATAGCTTATTGGAAATGCTTTGCAGTAACGGATGAATATATCCTCGACAGTATTGAAAGTGCTATATAGATTATCTATAAAACGATCTTCCCACTTTTCTGTGATGTTTCTTAATTTGTTTTCGATGTGCAAAACTTTATCGTCAAGGACACTAACATTTTTAGTCTTTAGGACTACATGTAATTTCATTAAATCATATTCATTGATAATGTGGTTGTTGTAAATATCTGAACTTTCCGCACTTGTCTCATTTTTCAATATATCACGTATCTTGAACATTAACCTGGCACTAGCATATCGCATTGGTATTAGTATTATACAACTAATAAAATTCCCTACTTTTCTTAAAAAGAGTTTAACTCTTGGCCTAATTGCAAGAGACATAATTGAAGTACAAATCTTAAATAACTCGTCCTCATTTAACTGGAATAATTCATCACAAGAGAATGCTTGTAAAATAGAAACTAAAGCCTTATTATTGTGCCCACCAGGCACAAATCCTGTTTTTTTCTCTATTGCTTTGACTTTACTTTTTACTATCGGAATAGTGCGAATGTCTTGAACCTCTGTTACTGAAGTAAATAACCCAAAAAAATATCGCTCTTTTACCACGTTACCATGATCATCTAATTCTTTCATTCCTATACAATTCATGTATGTACGTCGATGAACTATTGAGATCAGATCTGACCTTACTATGTACAAATTCAAATTCTCAGAAGAAACAGAAGAACTTTGATATTCTTTGCTTACTCTCATTAAACCAAGATTTTTCTCATCACTAGAAACAAGTTTGCCATCTTTATCAGCAATGCGCTCTTGGTAACCTAAAAATAAAAAATTATTATTTTGCAACCAATTTAGAAAATCTACAACTTGATTAGCAGTGTGTGACGGTTGAATATGGACCTTGATACCTGTTGCCTGAACGGGAGAACAAAGTTCATTTTTCACTTCATCTATCTTCTGGAGCATCAGAAGCCAATCTTTTACAACACAATTAACCGCTTTCAGTGTTTTTCGTAGAGATTCTTTTAGAGTGTTAATAAAACTATCACTTATACCCTTAATAATTACGTATATTACTGACTCCTTTACACCATTATTCTCTTCTAAATCGTAAATCTCATCAATCAGTCCACTTTTTCTTTTAATATTAATTATACTATTACTATAATAACATATAGTTAAATTGTGCGATTTAATAGTAGCAACAATAGAATCAACTAGAAAAGGCATGTCGTCACTTGTTATTTTAACTACAGTAAAATTGCCTTTTATTCCTGGTATATCATTTACATTATTTATCTTCAATTTGCTTTTTTCTTTTTCCTTTTTGAGGATGAAGTTGTATGCGTCTTTTGCAATGTACAAAAGGAACCCATTATTAACCTTTAAATCACTATTGTAAATAAAACTATAAAAGTATTTTATAAATTCTTTAATTTTTTCTTTTTCTTTTTTGTTCTCTTGATTAATCAGCTTGAATAAAGATTCAGTGTCAACATTATTATCTATATACATTTTTTTATGCAACACACAGTCACTTTAAACCTTTTTAATTAAGATTTCATTATTAAGAGCGTATACTATTAGCTCACTACCTTCTGTTACTTCTTCCGATAAAAGTAGCTTAGCTAGATTATTTTGAATACATTCCTGTATTACTCTTTTTAGAGGTCTTGCTCCATATTCAGGGTCATAGCCAGTTTGTGCTATTAGTTCTTTAGCCTCCTGTGACAAACTTATACTTAGTTTAAGCTTAGCAAGTGTTTTTTGTAAATGAGAAAATTGAACATCTATTATTTGATAAATGTCGTCCTTGGTTAAACTATGGAATATAATAATTTCATCCAGTCTGTTTAAAAATTCTGGACGAAATGCTAACTTAACTATTTGCATCACTTCACTTTTTATAGAGTCAGCAACTCCCTTTAGCATTATCTCAGCGCCAAGGTTAGAAGTTAAAATTAGTATAGTATTGCGAAAATCAATCAATTTGCCATGGCTATCGGTTAGCCTACCTTCATCTAAAACCTGTAACAATAGGTTAAATATGTCCGGATTTGCCTTCTCTATTTCATCAAATAGAATTACTTGATATGGTCTTCTTCTCACTGCTTCGGTCAATCTTCCGCCTTGTTCATAGCCAACGTATCCTGGAGGTGCACCAATTAGCTTCGAGATGGAGTGTTTTTCCATATACTCAGACATATCAAAGCGTAGGGGTGTTCCTTGGTTGTCAAATAAGAACTCAGCAAGAACTTTCGCTAGTTCAGTTTTTCCAACTCCAGTTGGGCCCAAAAATAAAAATGAACCAAAGGGACGATTAGTATCCTGTACGCCAGAGCGAGAGCGCCTAACCGCATTACTTATTGCTTCTATTGCATCTTTTTGTCCTACCACCTTTTTCCCTATTTCATTTTCCATGCTAAGAAGCTTTTCTTTTTCACTGTGCATCATACTATCAACTGGAATACCTGTCCATTTCGAAACAATATTTGCAATGTCGTTCTCAGCAACTTCTTTTTTTAGGAAACTATCAGTAACTTTCTCCTGATCTTTCAACTCATTTTCAAGCTGAGGAATTATACCATACATCAACTCTCCTGCCCTCCCTAAATTTCCACTGCGCTGAGCCAATTCCAACTCTTTTCTAGCGCTATCTAATTTTCCAGCTGTCTCTTGTATTCTAGCTATTTTACTCTTTTCCATCTGCCATTTGCTGTTCAAATCAGCAAATTTGCTGTTTAGGTTTTCAATTTCTTCATTTATTTTCTTTAAACGCTGCTTAGAGTTTTCATCGTGTTCTCTTTTTAGAGCTTCTGACTCAATTTTCAACTGTATTATTTTCCTCTCAAGTTCGTCAATTACTTCAGGCTTGCTATCCATTTCAATCCTTACTCTGCTTGCTGCTTCATCAATTAAGTCAATCGCCTTATCAGGTAAAAACCTGTCTGTTATATATCTATTGGACAACGTTGCAGCAGCAATTATTGCACCATCTGTAATTCTTATACCATGATGCACTTCATACTTTTCTTTTAAACCTCTGAGTATTGAAATAGTATTAGCTTCAGTTGGTTGAGAGATAAACACAGGCTGAAAACGTCTTGCAAGTGCAGGATCTTTCTCTATGTACTCACGATACTCATCTAACGTTGTAGCTCCTATACAGCGAATTTCTCCACGTGCAAGAGCAGGCTTCAGTAAATTTGAAGCATCCATTGCACCACTTGTTGCTCCTGCTCCGGCTAAAGTATGAAGCTCATCTATAAACAAAATAACTTTCTCATCCGTTTTCAAAAGCTCATTAATAACTGCTTTTAGTCTTTCTTCAAACTCTCCTCTAAATTTTGTTCCAGCAATTAATGCGCCAAGATCTAAGGCTAAGACCTTTGCATCGCGTAAACCAAGTGGCACATCGTTTGTAACAATTCTATTTGCTAGTCCCTCAACTATCGCAGTTTTCCCAACACCAGGCTCACCTATTAGCACTGGATTATTCTTTGTTCGCCTAAGCGATACCTGTATAGTTCTTCTAATTTCATCATCACGACCAATTACAGGATCAAGCTTGCCTTGCATAGCAAGCTCTGTAACATCCTTTGTATATTTTTTTGCTACAGTCAATTTTCCCCTTATTCTTGACGCGCCTGTACTGTTATCTCTCCTTGTTTCTGTAATAACTGAGTTCAATTTCTGCTGTGTAACACCGTTTTCTGTTAGAATTTTACCCACAGTATCACTTCTCTGTGCAGCTAAACTCTGCAGTAATTGCTCAACAGTAACAAATGTATCTTTATTCCTCCTAGCAATACTTACTGAATCCTCAAAAACTCTTGCCATTTCTCTTGAAAGTTGAAGGCCACTGCTTCCTGGACCTTCAACTACTGGGAACTTTTTTAGTGCACTATTTATAGCATCAGAAATACTCTGTATATCCCCACCACAAGCTACTATTAAATCCTGAACTAAATCTGATTCATCTTCAAGCATTGCTTTTAGTAGATGCTCAGGCATAAAAATTTGATGTCCAGCTCCTAACGCTTTCATTTGAGCACTTTGGATTAAACTCTTTGCTTTTTCGGTAAATTTATTCAAATCCATAATGTAAGTTTAGCTAATATTTACTAATATATATAGTAACTCCTTCCTTAATTTTAAACTGAAAGCAGCTGACTAGGTAAAAATTTATCCTAATGTACGCAACTTAAACTTTATACGTATAATACCACTACCAAACTCCTGGAAATCACATAAAATCAAAGATTAATGCTATATGTTGTGGCTAAAGCTCGTCAAGTATTTTCTATGTTGGAAAATAGTGAGCTTTGAGCTTACTAAAACCTTCTTCAGCATGATATGATGACCTGGTTAATGGACTTGATGCAACCATTAGAAATCCTTTAGAATAAGCAATATATTTATAATGCTCAAATTCTTCTGGGGTAATATACCTATCAACTTTTGCATGTTTTGGAGTTGGCTGCAGGTATTGACCTATTGTTATAAAATCAACTTCAGCATTTCGTAAATCATCCATGACCTGAAGTACCTCTTCTTTTGTTTCTCCAAGACCAACCATGAGCCCTGATTTTATGAAAAGTTTAGGATTAGTCTGCTTTACCATTTTCAACAAATACAATGAATGAAAATAACGTGCCCTTGGTCTTATCTTTGCATATAACCTTGGCACTGTTTCAATATTGTGGTTATAGACATCAGGTGATGCAACAGCAATTGCTTCAAATGCACCTTTTTTATTTAAAAAATCGGGAGTTAAAATTTCTATTGTTGTTTCTGGAGTAATCTTTCTGATTTCTTCTATACACTTTATGAATTGACTTGCGCCACCATCTAATAAATCATCACGGTCAACGGAGGTAATGACAACATATTTCAAGTTTAATTTTTTTATTGCCCTTGCTAAATTTTCTGGCTCGTGAGGGTCTAATTTATCAGGGGTACCAGTTGCAACGTTACAAAACGCACAAGCACGAGTGCAAACAGAACCAAGAATCATCATAGCAGCGTGACGTTTGTTCCAGCATTCACCAATATTTGGGCAAGCGGCTTTCTCGCACACTGTATGTAAGTTATACTGTTTAACAGTGTTTAAGGTTTCATTAAATATTTTACTAGCTGGAGCTTTTGTCCTGAGCCATGGAGGTTTACTATGCATCTGAAGTGGCTAATTCTACCTCTTGCCTTGCTAGAACTTTTTTTAACCTTCTTTTTATTTTCTGTGCTTTCTCACTTAGCTTAACTGTTTTTGTGTTGAGCAAAAAAGCATCAAGGTCACCTTTATAATCTATAGTCCTTAAAGTTCTCGCTGCCACACGAAACTTAAATTTCTTATTTAAGATGTTGCTCATCAACGTAACACTATGCAAATTTAAGAGAAAGGTGCGTTTTGTTTTACGGTTTGAATGTGATACCTTATTACCAAAAGACTTCTTTCTGTTTGTTAGTTCGCAAACTCTACTCACTTTGATATACCAAGTTATTCTATGTACTAAGATTATCTTGTATGGTGAAATAATCAACACTTTCCTGTTTAATTTTTATGCTATATACTGCTTTATAGCCAAAGAATATCGTGATTCTCTCTATTATAAGAGAGATCATATGTTGAATTTCCAGTGCCTTACTACCATTTGCTACTGTGAGATGTAACACACCTGTATTTATATTTTGTGCATAGGAAATCTTTCTTGGCTTTGTACACTCTGCTATTTCTGCTCCAACTATGTTTCTCCAGTTTAAAATAAGACATATTTCATTTTTGCTCATCCTACCCTTCATGCATTTTAATGCATAACTTTCTATTATAGATCTTAATTTCCTTGGACCACTTTGTCTAAGCATCTTTTTACTATGAACTAAATTCCTTCCTATAGTTATAATATAGTAGTAATGAATATTATTCACAAGCCTCAGTAATCGCGTCAATAACAAAACTAGTCCATCACGGTAAGTTTAATAAAATCAACCTCGTTGAATAACTACTACCTTAGAATCAAGTGTGATAGGATGACTTATTAAAGGTAGATCACGTACAATATATTTAAGCTTTTCTATTAAATCACCTTCATCATCTACCAACTTTATTTAAATTGTTTGTGTAGAACTGAAAAAATTGTGATAAAACAATCAGTAAATAAATTTATTATCAATAATATTAAAAAGGTATTCCTTAATCTAAAGATTATATAAATATAGTAGTAAAATATTCTGCACTATAAAATAGCTTTTTGTTATCCTTTCGTCTTACAATAGGTCAAAAATCTTGCATTATAGTGGTGTGCTGGAATGCAGCTTTACTCCTTATCTTCATACCGTAAAAGATAATATTTTATGAAAAATCTATGCTGATACAGAATCTGTCAGGCATACTACAATCACTCCATTTACTAAACTTTTATATACTATGCTGCCACTCTCATTTCGTAATTGATTAACTTTTCTGCTTTTAATTAGAATTAGTTTAATCATTACTACCGGAGTGAATTTTTTCCTCTCGTTGTTATTCAACACTTTATACTAAAATCCAGGAATTTTACTTATAAGTAAGCACACTGAACTGCTGCTAAATATAAAAGTAGCTTTTTATATTATACTAAGAGAAATTTTTTTGACAAGCTTGCACAGCAACTGGCTACTAGTGTTAGCTACTTACACGATATCCTGCTGGTAGGTTCAAATCACAATGTTTGTATAGCTATGGATTATATGTTAAAATGGTAAACAAGATCATTTAATAGTAGCTGCCATTTCTATTTGTAAGATCTCTCCTCAATCCAAGCTGCTTGAATAGCTTCAAGTATTTTTTCATTGCAGCGCTTTTCATCATCGTTAAACTTTTCTAAACCTAAGACTTTTTTCTTAAGCTCAGTAAATCTGATATTAATTATGTCCTCGTTTGGAAATTTTTTTTCTAAAGCTTCTACAATGCTTTCTATATTGATCCATTTCATATTTCTTGTATCTTTTCATAAACTAAACTGGTGCCCATGGGGAGACTTGAACTCCCAAGGCCGCAAAACCCACGGATTTTAAGTCCGTTGCGTCTACCAATTCCGCCACACAGGCCCTTTTATTTTACCTAGAGTAAAATTCTACTACTAAATTAACTTCCATATCTGCTGAGTAAGGAACTTCAGAATACTGAGGTACTCTTAAATACTTTACTGAATGCTCTTTACTATTTATTTCTAAATAACCTGGAGCTTTGCGTTCTTGTTTTTCTATAGTCTCTATTACTACAGGGATTTTTACTGCGCTTTCTCTTATTTTCACTATATCACCAGGTTTTACTCGATAACTTGATATGTTAACTACTCTATCATTAACTGTAACATGCTTATGAGATATAAGTTGCTTTGCTGAGTAAATTGTTGGCACAAGACCAGAATGATATAAAACAGCACTTAACCTTGATTCTAAGATACCAATAAAATTATCAGCTGTATAACCTTTTCTATTATAAGCATCTAAAAATATACGCCTGAGTTGTTTACTTGAAATTGCATAATAAAACTTAAATTTCTTATGTGCAGCAAACTGCTTACCAAAATCAGATAACCTTTTGAACCCAAGAATACCATGCTGTCCTGGAGGGTATTTCCTTTTGTTTACTTGGTCTTTTACCCTACCCCATAAATTCATGCCAAGCCTACGGCTGATTCTATACTTTCTACTAACAACAGTTGTCATATCAAAATCTTAACAATATAACTCTAGATTATTAAAGATTTTAGTATTAAGTGTCAACTTGTTTTTGCTAACATAGTATATTACACTTTACTTTTAAGTTCTCTTATCGACATATGAATTATCTACTTTTGAAATCTATGGCAAATGCCATCCGCTTTTTGTCAATTGATGCAGTGCAAAAAGCAAGCTCTGGGCACCTAGGTATGCCACTTGGCATGGCAGATATTGCAACTATCTTGTTTACCAAATACTTCAATCACAACTCTGATGATTCTAAATGGTTCAATAGAGACCGTTTTGTTTTATCAAATGGTCATGGTTCAATGTTACTATATTCCATATTATACCTGACAGGTTATATTAGTATAGATGAGTTAAAAAATTTTAGGCAATTCAGATCTAAAACTCCAGGTCATCCAGAATTTTGTCTAACTCCTGGGGTGGACGCAACAACAGGTCCACTAGGGCAAGGGTTCGCTATTTCAGTAGGTATGGCACTTGCTGAATTGATTCTTGAAAAGCAGTTTGGAATTAATCACTACACTTATGTAGTGTTAGGAGATGGCTGTCTCATGGAAGGAATAAGTCACGAAGCAGCATCACTTGCTGGGCATCTTAAATTGAATAAGTTGATAGCCTTTTTTGATGATAATGATATCACCATAGATGGTGCTACTAGCATCTCTTGTTCTGATGATGTAGAAAAGCGTTTTTTAGCATATGGATGGAACGTTAATAAAATTGATGGGCATGATTTCGACTCTATATCGCTCGCAATTGAGCAAGCGCAAAGGTCTAATAAACCTACATTAATTTGTTGCAAAACTATCATTGGGAAATTTTCAAGCTGTGCTGGCACAGCTTCCGCTCACAGTGGTGCTTTTACAGAGAAAGACATAAAGCAAATAAGAGAAAAGTTAAATTGGAACTATGAACCGTTTTACGTTCCAGAAGATATAAAAAATGCTTGGATGAAGGCAGTTAAGAGAGCAAAGCAAAACTATAATTCGGTGTTATTTAAACGTATGGATAACGAAGAAAAAAAAGAATGGATTCCAGTATATGATACTGGAAGGACAAGATATCATGCAGAACTTCAAAGACGGCTAGATAAACGTTTACCAGGTAATATTAACAGTGATTTAGCAAACTTAAAGAAACAAATACATGAAGCAATGCCAAGTGAAGCTACACGATTTTCTTTCGGCAGGGTAATGGAATTTTTAACTAATTCTATGCCAGAATTAATTGGCGGGTCTGCTGATCTTACCGGGTCAAATTGTACTAAATATGAGCATATGAAGATAATAGATAGAGATAATCGCAATGGTTCTTATCTTCATTATGGAGTGAGAGAGCATGCTATGGCAGCCTGTATGAATGGCATGGCTCTTCATGGTGGTATTATCCCTTATGGAGGCACTTTTTTGGTATTTTCTGACTATTATCGTCCCGCTATACGCCTTTCAGCCTTGATGAAACAGCAGATTATATATATAACAACTCACGATTCAATTGGAGTAGGAGAAGATGGCCCAACTCATCAACCGATAGAGCATTTATCCTCTTTTCGAGCTATACCGAATTTGTATCTTTTTAGGCCGGCTGATGCACTTGAGACTCTAGAATGCATTAGTATTGCATTGGAAAAAAAAGAATCACCTACGTTGTTTGCGCTTTCAAGGCAAAGTGTGAATTACACACGCAAATTCCACTTTGACATTGATCAATCCGCTAACTTATCAAAGCTTGGTGCGTATATTTTATGTGAATATTTAGAAAAATTACAAGTAACGATATTTGCTACCGGATCTGAAGTTGAAATTGCGGTTGAAGCAAGGGAAAAATTACAGAGAAAAGGGATAGGTACAAGAGTTGTTTCTATGCCATGCTGGAGACTTTTTGATGAGCAAAGTGATGAGTATAAAAAGACGATATTAGGTAATGACAGCATTAAAGTTGCAATTGAAGCTGGAAGTGAAATTGGTTGGCACAAATATATAGGTTCAAACGGTATATTTGTTGGCATGGAGAGCTTTGGAGAATCGGCGCCTTATAAAGTACTTTACAAATATTTTAACATTAATGCTGATTATGTAGTAAAATGTGTGTGTGAGAAACTGATTTATGTTGAGTAAGCTTATATAACTATATGAAACCCTATTCTTTTTTGTGTTAGTATGTGATGCACAACTGTATAAATATTATGATTTGAGGGAATAGGAGAGAAGAACTGCCTAATAAATTTCACTAGCCTCTTTGGTATAGAGTATCGAAGATGCTTATTTATCTTTATTCTGTGCAGATTAAATAACAGAAAAATTTAGCGTATTTGGTGCACTATGTACACCGTATGTTTTTAAAAGCTTCTGTGTCTTTTGCTTATACAAGTTGAAATGTGCTTATGAAATGTTTAAGACGTCAAAAAACATCTATATTATTAAGATAAGCAGTGAATAATTAGCTGTTTAGAATTTCTTNTGCCTTTCTTCTTTGCTTGTAAATTTTTTTAAGATAGTTTAAGGGCATATAGTACTATAAAAAGCACCAATATGTTAAAATGTACACTCTTTTTCCAAGTTATATAAGAAAAGTCTATTGCTTAATAATAATGCATCTTTTTGTTCCCGTTAAATCATACACATATTCTTGCAAAAATAATCCATATGAAGGAATTATTTTATCAATATCACTTTGATCTTCACCTACTTCTAATATCACAAACCCATTTTTCCTAAGGCACTTTCTCAATATTGGGAAAATACTTAAGTAACAGTTTAAGCCATCAATACCACCATCAAGGGCTATTCTCGGTTCTTTTTGTACTTCGGCTTGCAGATCTTTCAATTTATTTCTTTTGATATATGGAGGATTACTAATTATAAGATCAAATAAGCCTCTGCACTCTGTCCATGAACTTGGAAGTATTTTAGCTCTGTCAAGTAAATTATGTCTTTTTACATTCCGGCAAGCAACTCTATATGCTTTTAAACTCTTCTCAAAACCAACACCAACGGCATATTCATATTCACTAAGTAAGGATATTAGTAAGCAACCTGTGCCTGTGCCAAAATCTGCAATTTTTAATCTCTGCTTTTTGTTTGGATAGCATTTTAACACTGCTAAAATTATTGTCTCACTGTCTGGTCTTGGATCCAAAACATGCTGATTGACTATAAAATTTTTACTCCAGAATTCACGTTTACCTATTATTTGTGATATTGGATACCTTTTCGCTCTTTTTTTTGTTAATTTCCAAAATAACTTTTCCTTCTCCATCGGTACTTGATCGGTACGGTTCATAATTATGTATGATCTCTCTACTTCAAGAACATGCTGCATTATGATCTCACAATCCAAACATGGTGATTCAACTTTATGCGACGATAACAGTTTTGATCCTTCTTGAATTAAAGTGCTGATCGTTTTCATTGTTCTAAAAGTTTAACCTTTTTAATTGTGTGCGAACGTTATGATTTAAGTCTGCTAGGGAAAACATTACATTTTTTGCTTATCATCTTCAGGTAACTAATACTAGGACCTAATTTTCATTATATAATTCTATTAAAAACAGTACACCAATTTGCAATTAAACTTTCTAGATCTCAAATGCCAGTGCCATTTGGATGACAGCTTGTAGATATACATAAATGCAAAGCCTAAGTTAGAGTAACTGTACTAAATTCTAGTGTCAAATAAATTATAGCTTGATCTACTTCAGTTTTCACCGTTATTTTGTGAAATTTTTCTTAGTTCTATTAAAGGATTCTCTATTTTTCTCAGCTGAGAGTATCTAAATTGTTATGTATGTTTTGTTTGATAAAGCTGAATCATAATTTTTATTAACCTGTCTTGCTCCATATATTATTTACTAATTTCTTAAATTCTTCTACATTGAATAACTTCTTAATTTCATGCAACATACTTTCGAATATTTTTTTATTTAAGATAAGTTTTGACGAATTTTTCTGATATCCAGCAATCTTTTACTGATATATAAGTTTAATTATTTTTTAGTATGCGCTATCCCTAAATGAATATTCACTTTTTTCTTATGCAAGAACTCTGAAAGTTTTTACAATTAAGGGCTACCTAACCATATTTTTTATGTCACTTAATTATGCTAGCATTGACTTACCTATTTTCCTCAAGTTTTTCTTCCGTTATTCTTTTTTTTCGATTGCATTCTTGGATTCATCTTATCACATAAATTTCTATATTCTTTATATAAGGTACTATTCTATTGGTTGCAATACTTCTTTTTCTCTATACCTTTGTCATAAAGACTCTTTAACTCATTACTTTGATAGTACTGCTGTAACGTTGTCTCTTTTACCATGTAATTTAGGATACGTTTCGTTGAACGAATTATCATGGTTTAATAGGAAGTCTTTAATTGGTTCTTTTCTTTTTACCTAAAACGATTTCTAATATTCTAATACATTTCAACATTACTACAAAAAGTTGAGCTTAACTAACTTAAATAGATAAAGAGGCTATCCTTAACTCCTATAAAAATTTTTAATTATTTCTACTACTGATTGTCTATTATCAGTAAGTTTTTTTAGTTTTGCTCTCTTCATTTTAATCTTTTCTTGAGTTTCTTTCACATTTTTTGAAAACTTTCTGGTTTGCTTTTTTGCTACTGAGAGTTTATGAAAGGCTTTTTTATGTTGACCTTTTTGAAAACACCAATAGCTTCTTTAATCGTTTTTTTCTTTATTTATTGCCTTGGTTCTTATTCAGCACTAGATTATTAGATACTTAACTTTCGTGAAAACATTACCATAAGCACTTCTAGTAACATTGTAAATAATATATTTTACAACTTACTTAGTTACATATAATCTGTTTTCTTTGCAAGCTAATCAGCAAATAGTCGCTAAATTTCTTTATTAATAAATTTGCTTTTCTTATATTTGAAATCTTCTTTACTTTTAAAATCCCAAAACAGCGTAGAGATTTTTTTAAATCAATTACTAACTTGTTATTGCTGTTCTATTTTATTATTTTTACTAATATAAAGATTTGCTAATCTTGATTGTACCTATGATATTACTTCAACACCAATCCTACAGAATAAAAGTGTAAAACTTGATATTTAATTTTACTTACTGTTACCGTGATTGGTACAGTAAAGTATGGAAGCATCATGCTAGTTTTATTTTTATATTAAAACTTTAACTTTCAACTTATTATTAGTAATATCATTGTATAAATATCTATAACTTATGTCTGAGCTTGGAAACATATTGCTACTAGCAGCTTGCTTATTATCATTAATATATTTATTTCTACCGCTCAGTTCTCACCGATTTATTACTATTGCTGTATTTTTCTGTGTATCAGCGTCAATGGCTATTTTGATTTACTGCCACATTACAAACGATTTCTCACTCGAAAATGTATATTATCACTCTCATACAACAAAGCCTTTGATCTATAAAATCTGTGGTGTTTGGGGGAATAAGGAAGGGTCAATGCTGCTTTGGACCTTGGTGCTTACTTTTTACCTGTTTCTGATGAGTGCTTTCATTGATAATAGCAGTAAATTGAAGAGGGTGTCCTTAATTACTCAAAGCTTGATTTGCTTCTGTTTTTTGTTGTTTACTTTACTTGAATCTAATCCTTTTGTTAAAATGACAAGTCTTGAAACAGATGGCCTTGGTTTTAATCCGATATTGCAGGATATCGGTCTTGCAATCCATCCACCGATATTATATTTGGGATATCTTGGGTTTAGTGTTCCCTTCTCGCTTTCTATAGCTGGGTTAATTGTAGACACTAAAGGAAACATTTGGGCTAGGATTATCAGGCCTTGGGTACTTATCTCTTGGTCATTGCTTACTTTTGGCATTAGCTTTGGCAGTTGGTGGGCATATCGTGAGCTTGGTTGGGGTGGGTTTTGGTTTTGGGACCCAGTAGAAAATGTTTCCTTGATGCCGTGGTTAATTGCAGTAGCGCTGATACATTTGCTACTTGTAGTACAAAATTTTAATGTTTTAAGGAATTTTGCTACTTTGCTTGCACTTACAACTTTTACACTAAGTATAGCTGGAACATTTTTAGTTCGCTCAGGAATACTTGCTTCAGTGCACACGTTTACAGATGATCCAAGGTATGGATTATATATATTAGCTTTACTTAGTGTAATTGTAATTAGCAGCTTAGTAATATTTGTAGTGTGTACGAGAAAAAAACATGTGTCTTTGTTGTCATTACAGTATTTAACACTGAAATCTAGAGAGAAAGAAAGCATAAAACCTGGTGGTCAAGTTGATCAGATACCAGGGAGTAGAAGATTCTTTTCACGATTTACAATGATGTTGATAAACAATTTATTGTTTATTACAGCATTTTTTATTGTTTTTGTTGGTACATTATACCCTATAATGCTCGAATATTTGACTGGTGAACTTATTTCAGTTGGAGCACCATATTACAATTCCTTATTTAACCCTATTGTGCTAGTCGTTCTAGTGCTCATTATAGTAGGACAATATTGTTGTTGGCAAGGAAATAGTTTATCATCAATACTCCGTAAATATAAATTCACATTTTGTAGTGCTGCAGCTATTTTACCATTTATTTTTCATATGAAGCTAATGATCATATTATCAATTACCATTTCTGTAGCATTATTAGTCTTTATTTTGGAAGCATATAGTAAAAGAATCCGTTTATTTAAGATGGCACTGAGAGAATCAATTTTATTAGCAAAGAGAGTTTCCGGGTCTTATTATGCTATGATGCTCGCTCATGCTGGAGTAGCAATTCTAGTACTTGGTATAACCTGTTCAGTTGGTTGGCAAGAGAAAAGAGAAAACTACTTAAAAATAGGGGATAGCATAACAGTCAATAAATTTGAGGTCACTTTACGAAATATCGAATTAATAAGAGAGAAAAATTTCCAAGCAGTAAGAGGCACAATGGATATTAGGAATCTATTGAGTAACAGGGTGCTAGGTGAAGTAACTCCTGAATACAGATTTTATCTTGTGGAAGGTCAGAGAAATACTGAAAGTAGTATTTATCACAATTTATTTTTTGATATTTACGTTATAATCGGCAAAATCAATAAGAATAAGATTGCTACTAAAGTATATTACAAACCTGGAATGTCTACAATTTGGCTTGGATCTTTTCTCATTGCTTTTGGCTCATTTTTCGCTGCTGTTTCTTCTTATAAACGAGCAAAGGTTATCTAGCAACAGGTTGTAGCTAATACCACTGTATCTTGGAAAAGGTTATATTAAATTTAATTGAGAAATATAGGTATCTTATAAAAGCTTACAATAGAAATTTTATACAGCTGATACCATAGAGATAGCTGTATTATGAATATATAAAGAGTTATAAAAATTAATATATTATGGTAAAGCCTTATGCAGGATATAGTTTATTTACATAAAAAATAGTGTTAGCAATATCAATGATGGTAATGATAAGAAACGTACTGATTCTATAAATTAGAAAATATAGCAAAAGATAAAACATTGGAGGCTAGTGCGAAAATATACTCAGAAAAATTTGATAAACAAAATTAGAGTACCGAAACAGCAAGTACTAAGATATGACAAGGGTAGAAGAAGTTTATCTATACGCTCTCTATATTAGAGTAAAAGTGTTTTATTCAATTGATATTGAAGATCTGCTTCTTGGACTAAAAATTCTAAGAGAAAACAGCTATTTTAATTAAAAGTAAGTACAAGGGGAGCATAATCTCATAGAAAAGTACACAAAGCAATTCTTGAACTAATCAAATCTATCTAAGCTGAAGAGAAAAGTAATGCAGAAGCAGCGAGAATAAAAATAACAGAGATCTTACTTAAAGCAGGATTTTCTGCTAATATTATTTATTAAGCAACTGACTTATTAGCTGATGAATAGATAATTAAAGAGAAAAAAGTATATGTAAGATCTTATTTATAAACTATAGGACAAAAAGATAAGGGATAAGAGGTATGTTCAGGCAAATTTAGCAAGCAAGGTCAGAGTGTTATAACAGCAAATATAAAGATATAAAAAAGTTACCAATCTTTTGCGAATTGCAAATTAGATGCTATAGCAAAGAAACTATTAACGATAGTTGAAGTTATAATATTTAATGTAAAAGAAAATTGTTAGAAGTTGGAGATCGTAAAACAGAAAAAGAGTTATTAAGTTTAATAGAGCATGCGAGAGTGCAAAAAGTTAGTAACCAAGACTTACAAAATGAATTAGATGTGTTGATATAGTTTTTTTATTCAAAAGAATGTAGATTCACAAAGAAAAGATTAACAAAGTAAAAATTAAATTATTAGTGACTTATTTATATTAGGTATTTCTGTTGATATTATATTTTAAGTAACTATAGCTTATTAATTGGTAAAATTATGTGATCTAAAAATTATATTACTTGACCGTAAAAAGTAAAGCTTAGTATAGTTCAATCACAAGATAAACTAGTAAATCTTTTGAAAAATATATAAAGTTAGAGTTTAAGTAAAGAGTATGGCAGTCAGACTCGTTTCAGGTAACTTTGATATCGAATTTAGCAAATACAGAAAGTTGACTATACTAATTAGTATTATTCTGGTTATTCTTTCAATATTTACTGTCATGTTACGTGGAGTGAATTTAGGCATAGATTTTACGGGAGGAATTTTGATAGAGATAAAGTCTTTAAATGAAGATCATGTTATTCTTAATGTATTAAAAGAAAACAGTTTTACGGTGCAGAGTTCAAAAGCAGGTGATAATTTAGTTATGCGCTTTAAAAAAGAAGGAAGTGAAGATAAAATTAAGAAGATAAAAAGTATACTAGAAGAAAAGCTAGGTAGTTCGATAAGCTATCAAAAAGTAGACTATGTTGGTCCACAAATAGGCTCATCACAGGTGTTTGAAGGAATATTATCAATGTTAGTTGCAATTGTTGGAATATTTTTTTATGTCTGGCTTAGATTTAACTGGCAATGTGGGTTTGGTGGAATAATAGCACTTGTTCATGACATAATTTTAACTGTTGGTTTCATTAGCCTGACTGGTATTGAGTTTAATACTTCATCAATCGCAGCTCTTCTTACTATAATTGGTTATTCAATCAATAATTCAGTAATTGTGTACGATCGAATTCGAGAATATCAAAAAAATGGTGAAGAGAGGCATATAAGTAAAATAGTAGATGCAAGTATTAACGCTACATTATTTCGTACTGTTTTAACCTCAGGTACAACTTTACTTGCTGCTCTTCCCTTGATGTTAATTTGTACAGGTATAGTCAGAGACTTCAGCTTGATCATCTTCTTTGGTATTTTAATTGGCACTTGCTCTGCAATATTTATTTCTGCTCCTATATTAACCTGCAGAGCTTTAATAAGGAGATTCATAATATAATATGTATAATATTAGCTTATTCTCTCTTACAGAGAAACAAAAATACCTCAAAAACCTATTTTCGCTTAAGATATTTAAGCCATTCTAGCTCTTACTTAACCTTTTCCAGCTTCATGCATTTTTAAATTTTGAATATTTTATAAGTTAAGGTAAGCATAAGTGTATTTTTTAGATAGAACAATTTGTTTTGAATTTTTTCTTTATATGGTGAAAAAGTACTGAGAAATCTATTTTTTCATCTACTCCTTTATAAGTCAATAAGCATTCTAGTGATAACTATTATTAGTAGTTAAATAAATGGGTTTTTTACTGTGTGTATATTGTTAAAATGTGAAGCTATTATAATAGATAGTAATAAAAGATTAGTGTTAAAAGTTATTATTAAAAATAGGCAAACTTTATTGTTTCAGTACAATATTTAATATACACTTTAAGGAAGTATATTTAGCTCAAATTTATGTCAGAAGCAAGAAATCTAATTTTGGCAGCTATCCTTTCTGTATCAATTATAGTATCCTGGTGTGTTATTTACGATAATTTTCTTAATATAGACCAAAATAATCAATCAATTGAAAATATTGAACATATAGAATCTTTTAATGATCTTGCTTCTATGATACACCAAAATCGTTCCGAAATTATTAATTCTACTCAAGGACAAAGGATTAACCTAACCAATAATATGGTTAAAGGGTCGGTTTCCTTAAAAGGTGTCAGGTTTGATGACTTAATCTTAACCAATTATTACTTAGAACTAAATTCTCCTTCTTCACAGGTGGTATTGCTGTCACCTGCAGAATCAAAAGATGTATATTTTGCAGAATTTGGTTGGCTCGATCCAAGTGGCAAAATTAAAATTCCAGATTCTAAAACAATTTGGCAAACTGATGAAGCTGAACTAACTAATCGAAAAATAGTTAATTTGTTTTGGGATAATAAAAATGGCATCGTATTCAGAACAAAAGTTAGCCTTGACGACAGCTACATGTTTAAGATTGAGCAAATTGTTGAAAATAATACAAAGGATAATGTAATCTTAGTTCCTTATGGTAAAATTAATCGTAAACGTGATAATATTAATGAATCTTATTGGATATCGCATGAAGGAGTACTAGGTACGTTTGATAATAAGCTAGAGGAATGGACATATAAGGATATTGCCAAGAAACGTTTAATAAAAACAAGTACAAGTGAAAAAAGTTGGTTTGGTTTTGCTGATAAATATTGGCTTACAGCCATTATACCTGAGAAACCTGACAAAATAAACGTTAGTATCAAACATATAAATGTTAATAACATTGATAAATTTCAAGTGGATTTTGTCAAGCCTTACAAGAGCATATTTCCTGGTACAAGTGTTTCTAATGTAAATTATTTTTTTGCTGGAGCAAAAAAATTGAATTTATTAGATTATTATAAAAGTACTCTCAATATACCTTTGTTTGATAAAGCTGTAGATTTTGGTGTCCTTTACTTCGTAACCAAGCCAGTATTTTTACTGCTTGAATATTTTAACTTAATCTTAAAAAATTTTGGTTTAGCAATATTGGTGCTAACCTTAGTAATAAAACTTTTGATGCTTCCTTTGTCTAACAGGTCATATGTTTCAATGTTTAAAATAAGAAGTCTGCAGCCTGAAGTGAATCGCATAAAAGAATTATATAAAAACGATAGTTTAAAGCAGCATAAAGAGGTAGTTGCACTGTTCAAAAAAAACAACGTTAACCCAATGTCAAGCATTCTTCCTATAATAGTACAAATACCAGTATTTTTTGCTCTGTACAAAGTATTATTTGTTACCATAGAGATGAGGCATGCTCCTTTTTATTTATGGATCAAGGACCTTTCAGCTCCTGATCCGACAAACATCTTTACACTATTTGGATTGTTTAATTACAATTTTCCTATTTCTATAGGAATTTTACCAGTAATTTTAGGCATTACTATGATAGTTCAGCAAAAAATCAGTGAAAAAGATCAGAATAATAAAGATGACATTCAAGTAAATATCGTGAGGTTTTTACCTTATATCTCCATCTTTATTTTTTCTTCTTTTCCTACAGGCTTAGTAATATATTGGATATTTAGCAACATTATAACTTTAATTCAACAATCTTTAATGAAATTTTTCTTAACAAGAAAAGTGGGTGTAAATATTGAAAATACTAATAGTTAATTCAGTTTATTATGCTAAAGTAGCAGATTTTTTGCTTAAAGGTACGACTGATAAGTTGAAAGATGGTAATACTAATTATGACCTAGTTAAAGTTCTTGGTGTATTTGAAATACCGGCTGCAATTCTTTTTGCGGTCAAAAATAGGCATATTAATTATGAAGGTTATTTAGTTTTTGGATACGTAATTTGTGGTGAAACTGATCATTATCAATACCTTTGTAAAGGAGCAATCGAAGTATTAAATGGAGTTATTATTATGTATTATGCAATACCTTTTGGCATGGGCATAATTACTGTTGATAGCAAAGATAAAGCTTTAGTAAGAACTGGTAAAAACAAAAAGAATATAGGTGATTACGCAACCTTGACTGTTTTATACATGATAGATTTATATAAAAAGTTAAGCTAATGGAGGAAAGGCTTGTAGAAAGAAAGTGGTATATGAAGAGAAGTACAGCGAGATTTTTTACTATACAAGTTGCTTACTCAAATATTTTTATAGACTACGACAAAAGTACCTTTAAGCTAGAAAACTGTGAGCTTAGGAACTATGTAAATAAGTTAGTAGATATATTTGAATGTAAAGAGTTTGATTATCAATTTTTAGAAGAGCTATCATATAAAGTTATAAGAAACAGTGAAGAGTATGATAAAATAATAGAACTTTATTTACACCCAAGCTGGTCTATTGCGCGGTTGAATCTCATAAGCTTATCTATTTTGCGTGTTGGAATATGTGAGTTAATTAATTGTGATACGCCGGCTCCAGTTGTTATTAATGAATATACTAACATCGCATCTGATTTGCTTAATAAATCAAGCGAAATTGGTTTCATTAATGGATTATTAGATAAAGCGAAAGATGCAGTTAAGCTAAATAAGTGTTCTTAATAATTCTCTTAACGGTATTAGCATGGAAGAATGAAAGAAGTTAGTGAAAAAAGGTCTTTTATCTTCTTTAAGATCTATGGTAGACTGACAAAGATTATTAACTATAGTATAATAAATGATAAAAGACGAAAAGTCGAAAACAATTTTTGAGGTAGAAGGAATAGTGACTGTTTTATTACCTGCGGCAGAATTTAGAGTAAAGTTAGATAATGAGCATGAAATCATCTGTCATGTGTCAGGAAGAGTAAGAAGAAGCAAAATACGCATTGTTATCGGAGATAGGGTGCTAGTTGAAATGAGTATTTACGATAGGAATGCAAAAAAAGGTCGGATAATTAGAAGGCTTAAAGGTATAAGTGAAAGAACTATCTCTAAATAGTCTTATTCTTGCCTCATCATCAGAAGGGCGAATAGCTTTACTAAAACGAATAAATATTAAACCAGGCTTAATTTTGTCAGCAGATATAGACAAAACTCCTTCGAAGAAAGAACTTCCAAAAGATTATTCAATCCGCATGGCAAAAAGTAAAGCTGAAAAAATACAAAGTTTAAATCCAAGTTACTTTGTGCTTGGTGTTGATACGGTCGTTGCCTGTGGCAGGAGAATATTGCTCAAAGCCGAAAACGTTGAACAAGCAGAAAAATACATTCGTTTATTGTCGGGAAGAAGACACAGAGTATATACCAGTGTGTGTTTATTAACTCCTAATCGATTTAAACAGCATATTAGAACTGTAGTTACAATAGTGAAATTTAAACGTCTCAGTGTACAAGAAATTAAATTTTATTTAGCATCAGAAGAGTGGAAAAATAAAGCAGGAGGGTGCAATATACAAGGCCTTGCTGAAATGTTCGTATTGTTTTTACGTGGCTCATACTCTTCTGTTATAGGGCTACCATTACATGAAACTTATTGTTTACTAAGTAATTATTTTAACCTCAACTTATATTGACACACTTTTATCTTTTTCTTGTTGCTGCTTGATACGTTTAGTCCAAGGTAAATCTGGTTTACAATTTTATGCATAATCACTACTATCAGCATGTTCTACTATGCGTTTTACTACTGTGATTTTTACTATCTTTCCCACGTTCTCCTGATAATTTGCCTTTCTTTTGAAGACTTAACCTCTCTTCCTCAAGCTTGTTAGTTAAATATTTATGGTCTACTTGAGACTATACATGATTGATTATTGTGGATTGGAAATGAATAGCTTGGATTTAATTTGTCTAGTATTTCTTCTTTTTTCCTTTTATTTTTTAAATGCTTTACTTCTTTTTTAAAGATTCTTCTCTTTTATAAGAACTTTTCTATAATTAAGCTTTATTATTTTGCCTAATATCTACATTTTCCTCGGTAGTAACGAAGATATTGATTCTACTACTATCGCTATAGAAGGCACACTATGTGCGTCCGCTTTTCTACACCTAAATCATTTCTACTGTTTGGTGTTGAAACAGAAATATCAATAGTTGATCTGCCGTTTTTTGTATTTGTTAAACTGTCATTTTGTCGCTTTTTTTGATTGATGCTTTCCTATTGCTAACATCAACATGCCGTAAATCATTTTTTATTATATAATTTTAATATTATCCTATAAACCTTTTCTTTCTCCTAATTTTCGGAACTCAGGTGTTAAATTTTTTTCTTATTTCTTTATTCACCTCTGAGTGAACTAGTTCTTAGGTGACTATGGTAGAGAAGTTTCTTTTTTCTGAGAGTTTTTTCCGTCACTTAAATCATTTTCACTAATAGACTGTAATCTAGTGTTCTGAAAACCTAAACTTTCATTCTCAAGCAGCTTGAACAATACTAATAACAGTTATTTATATTATTTCTATAAAAGCTTTAGATGATTGTCTACTGTCTTGTTTTATTTCATTTTGCTTTTCTTCACTTTCCTGAATTGTATTTTATGTAAGAATAAACCACCTATTTTTAGATCTCTGTTTACCTTTTAGTTCTTAGCTAGTATAATTATTACGGTAATTAGTTAAGTTTTTATAAAAAAGTTGTGCTACTTAGATGGTGACCGCTGCATTTTAGTTATGCTTGTAATTTTAAATATCTGCTACTCATAGTAAATACTTCTGGATTTCTAGAAGTTAGTTTGAGTATAGTAAGTATGTTAATAAACAATAAAGCAGCAATCGAAATATCAGCAATATCCCAAAGTAATTGAACTCTATTTATTGCACCAACCGGAATAATCACAGTAAAAATTACAATCCAGATTTTAATATATTTATCATTCATAGATACGTAGCGTATTGTTTGTTTTGAGCAAAAAAACCAAGTAAAAATAGTAGTAAAAGCGAAACAAAACATTATGACCATGATTAAATAATCAATATAAGGCCAACTCATAGATCTTTTAAAAGCAAATATACACATATTAGTACTCTCTAAATCAGTGACCCAAGAATCTGTAACAAGTAGTACCATTGCTGTAACAAACACTATAAATGCAACTATAAAAGGTGATATTATTGTAATCAGACTCTGTTCAATAATAAATTTATTGCTATTTTTTTTAGGAACAATTGAAGAATGTACAGTGCCTTCAAGGCCAAGTCCTATATCTGTTGCAAAAATACCACGTAAAGTTCCTACTCGAATAATGGTTAACACTTCCAAAATTAAGCCTAGAGATAAACCAGAGTTGAAACTACTAGTTGTAAGGAAACTGCTTGTTATTAGTTTCAAAGAAGGGAGAATGTTTTTGCTAAACTTAAATAATATAATACCACAAAGTGTAAGATAACTTACCGTCATTATCGGTATCATAGCCGATATAAAAATTTTAATTTTTTTTAAGTTAAAAGCTGCAACAGCAAAAAATATTATAGCTATTATAACCCCGCCAACAACCATAGGAACATCTATTATGCTAAGCGGTATTGATAGAGAATTTACTTGAACAAGATTACCAACAGTTATGGAAGCCATTATCATAATGGCTAGGAACATAGCTGTAGCTTTCTTAGAGTTAAATGCATCAGCCACACAAGATATAGGACCACCTATAAACTTTCCATTTTTTTTCTTTCTGGTCTTCATACTCAGATAACAAGTAACATATTTTATTACAGAAGTGATGACAATAATTATTGTCATCCATAAAATGGAGCCAGGTCCACCGGTTTTTAGAGCAACGGCAGTTCCTGAAATATTTCCTACTCCTAAATTTCCCCCTAAAGTTGTAAATAGGGCAGCTATAGAAGAAAACTTATTTTCTCTTCTTTTGATTCCAATGAGTGAAAGCGCGTATGGTAATCTAAATATTTGTAACCATTTTAGTCTAACCGATAAGTAAATACTGGTAATTAATATGAGTAATATTGTCAGCATTAATAAAACAAATTTTATTGTGTCCATCTACAGGCTGAAAATAAGTGTTTTGACTTGAGTATACAAACAAAAGTTAAAAACACCTAAAGCTATTTCTGTAAGAGTTCATGCAATTAACAAGCTTGTTTCTATCATCTTATAGCTTCTTTAGTATGAGCTAGATAACCCAGCGTGCTAGGGTGACAAGGAAGGAACGTTAGAATGATATCAATGGAGGTGCCTATTGTTTTTTTTAGGATTTAGGCTTTAATTAGCAAAATAAAAAATGAGACCAGCCTCTATACCATGTGTAGTCAATAATCCACTACCTGTATTTATATCTTCTTGTTTTTCAACTCCTATTAATGAAGCTTCTTTAACATTATCATCAAGTGTCGATTTTGCTCCTGAGGTACCTGGCTTTACTTCTCCTAATAAATCTACTTTTAGCTTGTAGCCTTTGCCAAAGGTACCAAAATGTCTATATCCAACACGCATATTTGCATCTTTGCTTATGCGATAATCAAGACCAGCTTTTAATTGATATGCAGGTCCTATTAATGTTTTCCCGAACATCTTCATTCTTGTTAAACCGGTTCCAGCTCCAATATAAGGGGAAAAGGAGAAACTGTTACTTTTTAAGTGATAGCAAGTATTTACCATTACAGATACATTTTCAATTTGGTCACTATCAGCTTTAGCAGCATACATATAAGTTTTTCTGTTTGCACCTTCTCCAATTCCCTTGAAGTATAATATACTCATCCAGCTACCTTTTTGGCTAACATTGCCTACCTTTACAGAAGAATATATTCCTTCTAATTCAGTTCTATAGCTACTGTTACCTAATTTTCCTTCATAACCGAATGCTATACCTCCAGCAAAGGGTGGATTGTAGTCTTTTTTATGCTCACTTAGTTTTTGATCTTTAATCTTATTGGAAATATACATCTTGTTTATAGTTATGTGTTTTCTAGGGTTATTCTCTATTTTTTTCACTTTCAGTAAACCTATGTTATTAAAAAATTGACCGTGGTATCTACTACTAAAGTAAAACCTTTCTGTTTTACTTGCAAAAGACTGTTGCGGTAACAATAAAGCAAATACTGTAACCGCTAATATTTTTTTGTTACTCATTATTATTTCTCTATTTAAAATAGTTAATTTAATACTAATTAATTAAAAATGGCTTAATGTAGAAAACTTAATATAACTTATTTTTTGAGTCAGAAAATAGGTAAGGTTGGTTTTACTTCTCATTATTTTTTAGCTTATCGCTAATATTTTCATCTTCAAACTCATCCTCTTCGTCATCAAACTTGTCATAATCTTTTTCTTCTTCAAATTCATCATCGAATTCATCGTCATCTTCTTCATCTTCAAACTTACCGTCAACATCTTCATTATAGATATCTCCATCTTCAAATTTATCGTTGATATTTGATTTATCGTATGCTGCATCCTTAGTTTGAGCTTTAATAGGGTAATCAACAGTGTTAGACTTCTCTTCAACAGCATTACTTTCTTCGTTATTAACTCTACCATTGCTAGTAGTAGAAAAGACTTTATTTGGATCATATGGTTCCTGTGTAGGTACACGGGTTGGCTTAAGTAGTTTTCTTCTGAAGGTACTATCATTATAGTATAAAATTTTCTTTGATTTAATTGGGTAAGTCGATTCTATCAAGATTATTTGCTCATCACGCGGCAACATAATAATCTCTTGAGGCAACAGCAATGCTCTCTGTGTTTCAGAGATATGTAACGACCTTGAAGCAGGGTTCAAATCTAAAAATTTAGGTTTATTTAACGATTCCTGTTGTACAGTTTTGTTTCCTATAAGCTGCGATATTAAATTAGCCGTTTCAATGTTATTGGCTGCAAAAGTTATTCTATAAGTTGAGTTTGATAAAAAAGAGTTCATTCCTGCTTCTTCGTATATTCCTTTGAGTTGCTCAGTATCTTGAACAATTAAGAATAATCTAACTCTATACCCACGAAAATATGCAATACCAGTTTGAAACTGCTCCATTTTTCCAAGTGTTGGAAACTCATCCATTAAAAATAATACGCCATAAGGCTCGTCATCCAAAGGTAATTTTCTACACAAGAACTCAGTTGCTTGCTGATAGAAAACTTGCATTAAAGGTCTTAACCTATTTAAGTTATCTGGAGTTAAACCAACGTAAACTGTAACTTTCTCCTTTTTAAAATCTAAAATATTAAAATCACTCGTTGTAGTTGCAGTATCGATTAGAGGATTTGCCCATAACTCGAGTGATGAGTTCATTGTTGAAACAACACCTGATCTTTCTTTGTCAGCTTTTTGCAAAAAGGCTGCAATATTCATATATGCTACAGGATGTATAATTTTACCCATCGTATCTAAAACAACAGCAAGATTATAAACTACATCATCACTACGCATCGTACGTACAACTTCGCCAAAAGATTTCACCTTCTCTGGTGTAGCAAGTAAGTATAATACTACTCCAACAAATAAGCTTCTTGCTTCATTTTGCCAAAAATCTTGCTCAGGCATGATTAAGTTTGCTATTTTTTGCACGTCATCAACCATTTGTCCAGGTTTTTCGCTAATCCACTCTAATGGGTTATAACAGTGGCTAATTCCATCTGGCTGTGCTGGATTCCATACATATACTTTTTGTCCTTGTCGTTCTCGCCAACCACTTGTTATTTCATAGTTCTCTAATTTTATGTCGTGTACAATTACCGAATCAGTCCAGAATAGTAAATTAGGAATTACGAAACCGACACCTTTACCAGAACCTGTAGGTGCAAACAACAATGTGTGTTGATATCCGTCAGCAATAAAGTAGCCTCTTTTATCCTTACCAAGCAACAATCCTTTCTTGCTTCTTAACCCTGCCTTTCGTATGTCTTTCTCTGATGCCCACTTTGAATCTCCGTGGAGCGATTCTTTCTTTTTAAATGGACGCCATTCAATTATCCTCTCTCTTAGATTCCACAAAACAGTTATTAAAACAATGATAGGTAGTACGGAAGATGCAATTAATTTAATTGTGAGTTCAGAGCTATATAACTCTGGATGATGCCAACAATATTGTATGTGATCAAAAATTGTTGGCCAGAGAGATTGAGGAAAAGGAGTTAAACTAGGATTAACTGCTTTAAAATCTACACCATCTGGGCCATCAACAAATAGATGGAACAATATTCCAGATAAATAGAAGCAAAACTCCAGTATGCTGAAAACTACAACACCTCCTATCAAAATATTGCGTAGATGGTTTCCACTATGACTCATAAACTACTTTCTTTTATTCATATAAATTTATAAGTTTTTATTTAAAGATCTAGTAAATAATATTTCAGAAATACTTCTTTTTCCCCCGTTGGTTCTTTTTAGTTGAATGATAATATCAATTACATTCTTAATGTATGGCATGATTTGATCTGGAGACATACCGAGGTTTGCTTGCATAATCATCAATTTTATTTGCTCAAGGGCCATCGTTGGACTATCAGCATGAATGGTTGATATTGACCCTGGGTGACCAGTGTTTATTGCTCTAAGGAAACTAAAAGCTTCTATTCCACGTAGCTCGCCAACTATTATTCTATCTGGCCTTAAACGTAAGCACGCTTCTATCAAATCTTGAGTAGTTACTTTTGCCCTGCCCTGCCCTCCTTTGGAGGCAATTAGATGTACTCTATTGAGATGATCATTCAAAATGATTTCCCTTGCATCTTCAACGGTAATGATTCTTTCTTTAGCTGGAATAGCACGCAAAGTAGCATTAGTGAAAGTAGTTTTACCAGTAGAAGTTCCACCACTAATTATGATATTTTTCTTATTTACTACAGCGTACTCTAAAAACTCTTTTATTTTCTTTTGCTTTAATAATAAATCCAGGTGACGATCTACTGGATTATCGGTTACTTCTATAGCAGTTTCAGAAAAAGCTCCCATTTTCTCATAATCGTCTAATACCAATTGCATGGTGGAAGGTTTACGAATTGACATGATCGCTTTATCATGCTCACATGCTGGAGGAAATACTATCTGTATACGGTAACCATTTGGTAATGTTGCTGAAAGCAGTGGTTCTTCCTCACTCAGTTTTTGTTCTGTAGCTTGAGCGATTAATCTCCCAAGAGATTTTAAATGGTCAAGATCAAATACTTCTAATTTTTCACACCTCATTTCACCACGATTTTCAATCCATACTTCCTTTGGCTTATTTATTGATATTTCATTTACACCTTCTTCCTTAAAAAGGCCTTGTAAGGGCTCTAAATATGTGTCAAGTGCGGTATAGTTCATCTTATTAATTTTAATATTGCCTGTGGAGAAAATACTATATCTTGGTTAACAAATACTTTCAACGCAGTGCCTTGATCAACATAAATAGTTGTTTTTTTATCTGTATATTTGTTAACTATATCTCGTATATCTCTAGAAAAATCGTTGATTGATTTTCCAATTGCTTCTTCATAAACAGACTTGTTTTCTTGCTTTTGTAGTAATAGTTTTATATCTTCTAAAGTAACTTCATCAACTTTATTACTGTCGATCGAATTTAACTCTAGGTCTTTTACTACTTGCTTAAATATCTCAACCAGATTTCGTTCGTTAGATGCATTCTTAATTTTTCTAATAGCTCCAATCTTAAGTTTCCACTCATCATTTTTTGCCTTCTCTTCATCTTGCTGGAAACTGCTCTTTCTGCCAATAATGTCCCTAAGAGGAGAGATATCTATTTCAGTTGCAGTGATAGATCTCACTAGATTCATGACAGTAAATACATTAATAAGATTGGAAGCTTTTTGTGCTATAACAGCTGAACTAATTGAGACGCCTGCTAGTAATATTGAAGAAAATAATGCGCTTGCTATTTTGTTATCAATTATGCCAGTGATTCCCGCTCTACCAAGTTTATCGGTACCAGGTGATGAAATAGTAATATCTATTCCATGAGGAAGAATAATTCTATTCCAATTTATATTTATGCTGGCTCTTGCCATATCTGAATCGAACGAATAGCTGCCTATTAATCTCGAACCTTTAGGTATTAAAACTGTATCACCAGCTTCTGCATAAACATCATCACTAACTACAGCACGCAACACACCTTGCAGATCAGAATCTATTGCAGTCTCAAGGATAGCATCGATAATTTTACCTTGAGTAATCATAAATTCTGGTTTTCCTACTTTGTTAGCTGTGCTTAATTGCGCTGAAGTGTTGGATAAAATAGCATTGGCAGCCTTCTTCTCTTTTCCACTATCTAAAACTGCTAACATTTGTGTATTACGTCTATCTTTAGGATAACCACTGTTTCCTATTGTGGGCAATGAAGTAGGTAAATTGCTACTACTAATACTGCTGTAAGGGAAGTTTTGTTTCGGCAGGACAGGTATATTTGACAGATGAGCTTCTTTTGGTTTTTCTTCTTCTCTTTTTACTACTTTTTCTTTTTTAATCTGCCTTACTTCTGGTATAACTTGTGGTGTAGAAAGAGGAGGTAAAGACGGCAAGTCAGTTATTAACCTTTCATGAAATATCGTATCATCTGGAACTTTTTCTAATTTTTCTTTTAACTCTTGAACATTTTGCTTTATTTCTTCTTTTTTAATGACTTCTACATTCTCTTTATCAGAAGAAGGATTAAAATAGAGGTAATACACTCCACTAACTAGAAATACTAAAATAATAATCACTAATACTCTATGGCTTTGATTAGAGCCAACTGTTACTACTTTGCTCTCTATTTCTGACTCATTATCCGAATTATTATGCATCTCTTTATTCATATTATATGAACCAAAGCTAAAGTGATCTATTTATAATTTCGATCTCATCATCTTCGTAGCGTATGAATAGCTTCCTATGCACCCCTTTTATTATAACATAACCATCAAATAACAGTCTTTTACAAGGCAATTTAGCTTTGTTTTCCTCTACAAAAACCTGAGGTATTTTGTTACCATCCCTAAATTTAAAATAGGTTAAATAGCCGTCATCAAACAACTCTATTGGTATTAGATCAGCTTTAACACCTTCATTGATATACGTATAATTGTACTTTGTGGCATTTTCCTGTACTACATCTTCGAGATTATCTACAACATATTGCATTTGGGTAGGAGTAGATATTTCATCTAAATCAACGTCAAACTCATCTTCCTCTTGAGGATAATAAAAACGTACTACATAAGATATATCTTTTTCAGTAGAATAATCATAGCTTGTTTTCTCAGCATTAGTATCTGGGTGTTTATCATAATTCGGTCTTGAGATTAAATCAAAAATATAATCCCTTTTTTTNGTAGTTGTAATAATCATATTAGTACGACCACTAACTTCAAATGGCATAATAAGTAATTTATTATCATAAGGACTAATTTTCCAACTAGATGCATCACCAACGGCGATATTTTTGACTTTCTCTCCTTCTGCAAACTGTATATAAGAATAGTAACCTTGACTGAAAACAACTGTAAATACTTCGTTAGGACTATACACAAAAGTTTTTATTCTGCTGTCTACAGAAATAGGCCTACTATAATTGACTGATGCATTTAAATCATTACTTACCAGTAAAGCTAAAGCTAATAATGTTCTATACATATTCATCATCTACTCTATAAGAAGTAACCTGAAATCCTAACGGGTTAACATACCTTTGCTGATCATTCATTTCAAGTGACGCATATCTATATGACATAATAGCTATTTTATTTTTTCTTATAGAGTTTCCATCTTTTTGTGTAAATTCTACAGTGAACCTCACCTGAAAGGTATTATCATGCAATTTCTGAATTGAGCGAATCTTAAACTCATTTTTAATAAAGTCTGAATATAAACTAAAAAGATCATCCATATTCTGTAGTTTTGTGTAATTTTTAAACTCATTATATACGCTAGGTGAGGAAAATAATCTTACCTTTGTGTAGTAGTTATAATTGTAGTTATATGGGTCAAAAATTTCTCTTGACTTTATATATTCTGCAATAAAATGATTATTTAGCACTTCATCTGCGGAATATTGCTTTACCGTAACAGGATCAACCCATTGCACTATTCCTGATTTTTTTTCAATTTCTATAACAAATGGCTCAATAGTACTACTAGTGCTAATTTTGAATATAGCTAATATGCTTATAAAAATTGCTACCGACAATATTAATGTAAATAGAAGTAGAGTATTTCTCTGAGCAACAACTATGCTATAACGATTCGAATTCCAATTTATATCTTTATCCAACAACTTATTATTTTTTTCTTGCTTAAAAAACTTTAGCATCTTAATTATTTAAAATCTCAACTTATATTAATGAACCCAGTAAATTAACGAAGTAGTTAAAACTAAAAAACTTTTAATCTATGACCTAGCTTACTAAATTTTGTCTCCATATATGAATCATTATATTTATTACGTTCCGTAATAAGTGGTAGACACTTTGTAACCTCTATGCCACTACTTTTCAACTCTAATAACTTCTTATCGTTATTTGTAAGTAATTGGATTTTTTTGATGCTTAATTTCTCAAGCATTTTAGCTGCAACAGTAAAGTTTCTTTCATCATTTTTAAAGCCCAGTATTCTATTTGCATCTACAGTGTCAAGGTTATATTTTCTCTGCATACCATATGCTCTCAACTTATTAGTTAAACCAATACCTCTTCCATCTTGCATCAAGTATAATATAATTCCGCTCCCAGAGTCAGACATTATCTGGATTGCTTGATGTAACTGGCTTCTACAATCGCATGATAAGCTGTCTAACAAGTCACCTGTGTAGCATGAAGAATGAATTCTCACTAATGGTTCACCTTCTTCATTTGGATTGCCAATAATGATTGCATAATGTTCTTTTCCGCGATTTTTAGTTCTGTAAGATATGATATTCGCCTTTTGGGTTTGCCTCAAAAATAGAGATGTTTTGCATACTTCATATATATCATAATCTTGTTGGTAATGATTTATGAATGATGTGTACAATGCAATAACATCATTCTTCTCACACCAATATTGCATTTCATTCTCATCTTTAAAAGTCATATCAACCACCAACGCATATGGCAATAACTCTGAAAACTTAAGCAAAGTGGTAGCATATTTATCTATTGTTTTTGAGCATTGTAACCTCTTTGTATAATCTTCTATCGAACAGTTTATTAAATCGAGCAGTTCATTAAAGTTGCTTACTTGCAAGCGTTTGTTACCACTTTCTCCATTCTTTAATGTATGCTGCATCTTGCTTGAAGTTAAAGTGATATACAGATTTTCTGATATAAGCTTATGCTGATTAAATAAATCTTTCTCCAAAGTTTCAGCAGCAGTAAACAATAGATAATCATTTTTATTATATATTAAAATTGGTAAGCCACGCTTGATTTCGCTAATGGCTCTTTCTACCTTATTTTTACCTTGATTCTCTGTAAACATCTTACCTATATAAACAATAATAAGAAAACTGGTGCGGACGAGAAGACTTGAACTTCCAAGGCCTTATAAGCCACAGCGACCTCAACACTGCGTGTCTACCAATTCCACCACGACCGCACTTCATTCTAGTTTTTATATAATTATTTTAAATTACTTAATCACTTTAAGATTTTTTATCTGAAGTGTCAATCTGATACTAGGATAATTTTAAAATTGCCTATACGATTAAGTAGCGGATTTTATGATTGTAAACTTTACCTATTTAAGGTGATTACATTACTGACTTTTAACTTAGGTTTTTATATAAATGAATGTAGCTAATATTTTTGTTTTTTTGACTTTACTCCTTATAACTAATTTCTATTCTGTTTACGCACAAATATTGTATACTTGGTCTCAAGTTATTCCAGGAAACAAATTAAGTGTACGTGCAATTATAGGTAATAATATATGTCCAATTGCTTATATTGATGGTGAGAAAGTAGAAATGCTAAATCGCAGCTCAATTAACAGTGGCAATCACACCGAAACGGTTTGTGAACTGATAATAAAGGCAAGTGCTAAAAACATTAGTATTGATAATACACAAATTCCCACACTACCAGAAAAGATTAGTAAAATTGCTTTTATTGGTGACACGGGCTGTAGAACAAGTGCATTATTTCAGCAGGAATGCAATTCAGAAGACAGCTGGCCTTTTAAAAAAAATTTAGATTCTATTGCTCTTCATAAACCAGATCTAACTATTCATGTTGGCGATTATCATTACAGAAAAACAAAATGTAGAAATACAAAAAAGTGTGGTAATGTTTATGGATATAATAAAGAAGTTTGGTACGCTGATTGGTTTAATCCTGCAAAGGATATTTTATCGCAATCTTCCTTTCTTTTTGTTAGAGGAAATCATGAAGATTGTAATGGAGCTTATGAGGGATGGTTTAGGTATCTAGATCCATATCCCATTTCATCTGAAAAGTGTGTAGATTGCATTCCTAGCTGGTCTTTAGATGCTGGACCGATTAGATTCTTCGTTTTTGACTCTTCTTCTGGTAAGGATGTTTTTCCAAATCAAAAGATGACTGATACTTTTAAAAAACAATTTAGTAAATTAGTGCAAGATAATTCTGATAAACCTACATGGTTTTTAACTCACAAACCACTTTGGAGATCCCCAAAGAAAGAATTTTTAACACTAAAGAGCCATGGCAATCTTACACAAATTGAAGCTTTTGGAGATAAATTTCCCAGTAACGTAACTACTATAGTCTCTGGACACATTCATATAGCTCAGATATTATTAATGGACAGTGTTCCAGATCAGATCATAATCGGGAACGGTGGTGCATTACTACATGCTCAAGATCAGAAGCCGATTTACCGAAATGTAGAGTTTAGTTATCCAAATAATAAAAGTTATTTAGCATATGAAGTTAGAAACTTTTTTGGCTTCGGTTTTGCAATATTAGACTTAGATGATCACGAATTTACTTTCTATAATCAAGATAATAAAAAAATGTATTCTGTAAAATTGACGAAAGACTTTAAGCTTATGGTATATTAAAGCTATAATTTAGCTTAATATGGCTCTCTTTTATGTTTAATAACAAAAAATATTATAATTGTTTTTCTTATTGCTTCAATGTATACAGTATTAAGATTTGCTAATTATGAATTAGCCAGTAAAGAAAGTGTTAGAAATGGAATGTCTTTTTGTGGTGTAAAGGATACGAAATAAGCATAGAAAAAATGTGACTAGGAAGTTAATATGGGATTAGGTGGTTATGTTCTATCTCAAGTCTACTTTTGAGGCAGATAGAAGTTATTTTAATGATAGGTCTTTTTTTTCAGAAAAACCTTTCCATTTAATAAAATTAATGTAGTCTTTATATTTTTATTTTGTTAATTAGTAGGCTTGAGGTTTCTATTAAACAGTTTTTAATATAGCCTTTACTTTAAATTATAAGCCTATTGATTTTCGAGTTAGATCTAAAACTAATCCTCTGCCATTAACATTATTTTTTGCTAGAGTGAACCCTTGAATTTCACTATTTTTATTGATTACCATATGCAGTTTGGAACTTGTAAACCAGTAATGCAAGTGCTTTTGCTTAACTTTGTAATTTCAGCAAAAACTTTATTTTTTGGGACTCTTTTTCTATAGCTTATTGTGCAATTAGGTATCGAATTAATATAGGATATATGTATTTCTTACTTGCTCACGTAGCCATTGTAGCAAAATCGAATATAATCGGCTTTAGCTCAATAAACCTACATATGAAGGAATATTAGAAAGTCTGACTATGCAATGCCTTTTAGATAGTAGTTGATAAAACGATTTGAAATTTTCGTATCTAATTTCAATGTAGTAGAATTGTTATTATAATTTCGGAATACATTATATTTTTAGTACTCTTGTATTTCCCTTATCATTGGATAATAGCCTACTTGTGAAACTTTCATCTATTATTTCGCAATTATTATCTATAAGATAGCTCTATTATATTTTACTTATTGGGTAATCTTCTGCTATAGCTATGCTTGGAAGTTACCCTGTTTTTCTTCTTTTCTCTATTCTCTTTCTAGTTCATAGTTAGTGTTTTAAAAAAGTACCTATCGATTCCAAAATAAGCTTTTTTCATAACTACCAATTTNNNATACTGGAAATTATTATACTATTTAAGTTTTTAATCGTACATCTATTCCAAATAAACGTTGTCCACAATGAAAAGGTTTCTAGTATAATAGTATAAATACTTTAACTTTACATTAGCATGCTACGGTAACTGTTTTCTAAATCTTTCAGATCTACTTTTAAGGTATCTTTTATATTTAGAATCTTTTCCTCTGTCACTTTGCCGATGCATGAGAAAACTACACCTTTAAATAATTCTTCAAACTTTTGTTGATTTTGCGGTGATATAGTAACTAAAATTCTACTTTGTGATTCAGAAAACATTATTATCTTGTTTATTATGTTCCTATTTTGCGTTTCTCCAATTGGTACTAGTGAAAGATCAATTTCAGCACCTAGGTCTCCTGCAATCAGCGATTTTACCAGAGCAATAACTAGCCCTCCTAAGTTTGATGTAATCGCGGAGACAATCATATCATTTTTTATTGCAAGGTTATAACGCTTATACAACTTCTTAGCGCTCTTTGCATTAACCTTTGGTACCCTATTATCGCCTATTCCACTGTATAATTGATATTCAGATCTACCAAGCTCGTCGTAGGTTGTGCCAAGCACATATATCAAGTCCCCTGGCATTTTTACATCGAGCGATACCACGCTCTCGATATTTTCTACAACTCCAATTGCTGAGATGAGTAATGATGGTGGCGCAGAGATCATCACTTTCTTGCCATTTTCATCATATCCCTTGAAATCATTAAACATACTATCTTTCCCAGATATAAATGGAGTTTTAAATGCAGTTGCAAAGTTGTAACAAGCCTCTGCAGCTCTCTTTAGCTGCCATAGTCTTTTTGGATTATAAGCATCACACCAACAAAAATTGTCTAGCAACGCTAGATGATTTATATTTCCTCCTGCAGCCACACATCCGCGTATGGCAGTGTCGATTGCACATGCTGCCATATGATAAGTATCAATTTCTCCGTAGCTAGAGCCAAACCCTTGCGATTTTACAACTCCTTTATTTGAAGAAAGGATTGGCCTTGAAACAATAACTTCGCTACACACTCTTCCCTTTCCTTGCAGTGGTTTTAATACAGATGAACCTTGAACTTCATGGTCGTATTGCACCACTATGAACTCTTTACTACATATATTTGGTCTGCTTAGCATTTCTTTTAGTTCAGTTTCTAGAAAAGTAAGGTCTGTTGTCATTCTAGTGTATGATATGTGAGGAGTATTATCCCAGTGCTTAACTCTGGGATCCATTTTGTGCTCAAACTTACCATCATATACACTTTGGTACAAGGATTCAGGTTTAGTTTTTACAGACCATGGCTTTGTTTGTAAATAAATTTTAGGGTTGCCATCATGCAGAAACTTAGTTTCCATATCCATTATTACTATCCCTCCTGGATATTCGACAATAGCTTTGCCACTGTTGTTAAATTCTCCAATTACGCTGATTTCTACATCATGTTTTTTCATGATTTGCCTAAACGCAGGAAGGTTTTCTTTTGGTACTGCTAAAGTCATTCTCTCTTGTGATTCTGATATCCATATTTCCCATGGAGCCATATCATCGTTTTTAAGTAAAACCTTGCTTAAATCAACTTTAAATCCATCTCTTCCCATTTCACCAATGGATGACGATAGGCCACCTGCTCCATTGTCTGTTATTGCATTATAAAGACCAAGACCTCTTGTTTCCATTACGGCATTTGATAATTTTTTTTGCGTAATAGGATCACCAATTTGTACAACTGTTAAAGAACTGCTACTTGATAGTGCCTCTGAAGAAAACGTTGCACCATGAATTCCGTCTCTTCCAACTTTTCCACCGATAATTACGATTTTATCACCATTTTTAGGTTTCTTAATATGTGAAGGTACATTATTTATACTACGCGGAATAATTCCAACACTTCCAACAAAGACTAATGGTTTGCCACAAAACCTATCGTCGAAGTATACTGATCCAAGTTGTGTTGGAATTCCAGAGGAATTGCCAGCAACATTAACACCATGAATGACTTCTTTCATTATATATTTTGGCGGTAAAATCTCATCGATACGTTCTTTATCTCTATAAAATCTGTCTTTTATTTCTTTAGCAAAGCAAAAATAATAGGTATTCATTATAGGTTCTGCGCCCTTGCCAAAACCTATTATATCGCGATTAACTCCAAGCACTCCAGTCATTGCTCCTCCAAACGGATCAAGAGCTGAAGGGCTATTGTGGGTTTCAACTTTATCTACAATTAAGTAATCTTCATCGAAGATTATTCCTCCTGCGTTATCAGAGAAAACTGATACGCATATTTTAGAATCTATCTCATGTGTTGCACGCTTAATATAATGTGTGTATAGACCATCTTTTATTTTGTCAATAGGAGAGCAAAAGATATTGTGCTTACAATGTTCAGACCAAGTTTGTGCAAGGGACTCAAGTTCAATATCGTATGGATTTCTGCCAAGTTTTTTGAAGTGATTCCTTATAGTTTTCATTGCCATAAGAGAAAGTCCTAAAGGGCCATTACCATCGATTCCATCTCTGCTGATCTTCTTAAGTTCTTGGTTACTTACGTTTAAATCGATAGGTTTAGCTCGATTTCTATCTGCGGTTGTTTCCTTTTCTGTTATTATATGGCTTTGTGCTGAAACGATACTATAGTGAATGTGTGATCTACCATAATACTTCCAATGATAATCGCCGTTTTCCTTATAAATAAGTCTACAATATTCAGTGATAGGGTTAAATTCTTGTTTTATATCGTCTTTAGTTGGTGCGCTTCCTTTACCTAAAATTAACTTAGAGCTTCTTGCATTGATGTAAATATCTTCATAAAGATGGCCTTTACTTATTAAATATTCTCTAACAATTTGTTTTACTGTGTTACCTACATTATCGTTCATACCAGGTAGGAAGCTTATCTCTAAACCCCACTTGGCTTGCGGGTTTATAAAATCGTATCTAACCTCTTCAAGATCTTCGTTGCAGAGGTAATAACGGTAGTCTTGTATAACTCTATTGTAAAATAACTCACAAATTTCTTTATACAGCTTTGGTGGTAACTCTTTACTTATGCAGATTGAGTAAATATCGACTAGCCACCTGTGGTTAGCCTGCTTACATTTATTTATGACTTCTACTCTGATATTTACCATACAACATTATGAAAAGTTTTAATACATAATAACATAATAAGTTTCAAACACATTTATATTTTGCTATACAATAAGCATCTTATTAGTTGATATCTTTTGTGGGGAAAATTTTTGCTATTAACACATGCGAAACTTTCTTTGATGTGCTGGTTCAGCATATATTTTTTGAATATGAAAGAGAAAGAATTTCTGAAATAAAGATCATACTTCCTTGCAAAAGAGATGTTATAGCGTTGCTGAGTGCATTCAAGAGCTACAGCGCTAGAAAATGCATAATTCTACCGGAGATAGTTTCACTAGAAAACATTGATGAAGAAGATTTAATATTGAATCTTGATAAAATCAGAGTTATCAAGCCGACAAAAATGATGCTATTGTTGATTCAATTCATACTGGAGTGGAATAAAAAGAATAATGATAACTTTCCCATTGAGTTGGCTTGTAGCCTACCATTATTGCTTGATAAGATTCAAGATACCAAGGTAAAGGACTATTATCAGTTTGGTAGGCACTCAAAAAAAGTAGAGAGTTTCATAAATTTGCTTGGTGAAACTTGGAGCAGAACTCTAAGAACTCTAGGAGTAATAGATATATCAAAACATAAGAGTGATTATATAGTAAATATGGTTACTTCTCTAAAAAGAGATCAACATGTAATCTTTGTCGGAATTGGGAAGGGTAAAATCTACAAGTTATTAATCAAAGCTATATATGACCTGCAATTTGGAAAAATAATTTTACCTAACCTGAACTTCAAAATTAAAGAGAAAGATTGGGAGTCACTCAGCAAAAGACATTATCAATATAGTGTGAAAGACCTGTTGGATTACTTAAATGTAGATAGAAAAGATGTGAGTTTTCTAGATGAAACTTACATCGCTGTTGTTCCAGGACGTGCAGCTGGAATTTGTGATCAAGGAACTGTAGAATATTTAGATTATATCTTTGATACAACTGTTGATCTTAGCAAAGTTAGTAGTGGATGCATTAAAAATATCGAAATTATCGCTTGTGCTTCTAGAGAAGAAGAAGCACAAGTGATATCATTAATTGTAGAGAATGAAGGTTGCGAAAATGTTTCTTTGGTCGTTCTTGATAAATTACTTGCAACTCGTATAGCTTGTTTATCAAAACCTACATCAGAAAATAACTCTTACATAATGCTTTTGCTTTACAGCATCGAGATTTTAACCTCAAATTGGAATAGTGTGGCATTGCTTGCACTTCTCAAACATGAGCTAGTGACTTTTGGCTACTCTAAGGAAGAATATACTCAGATTTTATCTGAATTTGAAATAGAGGTATTACGTAGCTTTAATACCAACGGTCTAAGTGATATTATAAATGTTATCAATACCCATGAAAAGCTAAAATATAAAAAGGATATATTACTTATTATCAATAATTTAAAGATTATATACAAAATATTAACTAATGTTATAAATTACTCAATTTATGATATAGTAACAGCTCATTTACAGTGTATTTATATGCTTTCTAATGTAAATCTTTTAAAGATGAATAATGAAATAGGTGATTTCATTTGTGATTTTTCGAATGCATGTGAGGGTGTGAAAGTTAAATGTTCTTTGGAAATATACAAGCAAATTCTAACCTTCTTCCTGAAGAAGGAGTTTTTTTCTGTAGCAAGTGACTTAAATAGATTCAGTTTATATTACAATAGAGTTGTAATACTTGCTGGATTTTATGATATGCCGAGTTTTCAAAATCCATTTTTGAACGCACTGATGAGAGAAAAATTTGGCCTTCCTTCTGTACAAGAGGAGCAGGGGTATTTTTTATACGCCCTGCGTAATTTATTTGGTGCAAGCAAAGTTTATATTATAAGCTTGCTGAGCGACAGGAAGCCAACTATATTAAGTCGTTTGGAATTTCTGTCACAAAAACCAAAATATCCTTATCGTGATTGGCTAAGAATATTAAATACACCTGAATGCATTGTTCCATGTACCCAGCCTACACCCAAGCCTCAAGCTGAAGTTAGAAAAGAAAAAATGCAAGTGATGTCTTCTAGTGCAGTAGAAAAACTGATTCGTAACCCTTACTCATTTTATGTTGAATATATACTGAATCTTAGACAGCTAAGAGAGTTAAATTTCAAGCCTTCAATACTAGAATTTGGTACTATGGTGCATAGTGTTCTTGAGAGGTATTTATGTGATAAGAAGCCACTAATGAGCATTGCAGGCGAGATATTCTCAACTAGTCAGTTTAATTTCTCAAGTATGTGGTGGGTAAAGCTGCAGAGAGTAATTCAATCTTTCGTTAAATTTGATAAGACTAGAAACAATCATATTGAGTTAGAAAAAAGCTTCTCTTATCTAATACCTCATATTCCAGCAAGTACCGGTAGTCATGTTACTTGGATGACAAAAGGGATTTCACTGATAGCAAGATGTGATCGAGTTGAGTACCTGCCAAATGGACAAGTGGCGATTATAGACTATAAACTTGGTTCACCGCCTTCCAACAAGGAAGTTATGTCAGGGTTTTTTCCACAATTAATTTTACAAGCCTTAGCGGTCGAATACACAACCAAAAAAGAAATTTCAGAACTTGCTTATTGGAATCTTGATTATGATAAAATAAAAATTATTCGTTTAAAAGATTATAGACTAAAAATGCAGGAATTTCAAGATAATTTACCAGGTTTTTTGTCTAGTTATTTAAGGGAGAGTACTCCTTTTATTGCTTCTCCATATTTTGATAAGTTTCTAAGATTTAATAATTATAAACAGTTAGAAAGAATAGAAGAGTGGTTTTAAAATTAGTAAATTTTATTGTAAAAGTAACTAATGCTGGGGTAGGCTTATCATACTGCAGCGTTAACATATGGCAGCTTGTTGTTAGGTTTTTATGTTATTTTCACTTTGAAATTTTTGAAAATGACATAAAAGCAAAACAATATTTTTGATTACATTAAATTAAAAACTGGATCTCAGAATGTCTGCTAATTTTGTAATGTCGTTATAAAATGAAATGAGATACAAGTTGACTAAGTAAAAATTTTACCTTTAGGGTCACATTTTTACTTTAGCTCCTTGGGCGAGCTTGCTAAAGTAATATTTTGTGTTAAATTATCCTGGCTAAGTTAAAGTTATAGTCTCGAAAATATATAAAGAGGCATTTAAAGCACATGGTTATCAGAGAGTCTAGATGTAGAAGAGATTAAGAAGGCACATTACAAATTTATACTCGAGTAGTATCATGATAGAATAGTTAGGTACAAGGTGAAAAGAGAGTGTAAAGTAACGGAAAAGACTAAGGAAATAAAGGAAACAATAGTAGTAATTGAGTACTAACAGATAAGATTAAGGAAAAATTCATTAATCAACGGCTTAATNNNTCTTTAAAAACTTTAATAGAAAACTCTATGAAAAGCGCTATGGTTCACCTTTAAGTGAAGGAAAGGTTGACTGTTTAAGTCTCTTGAAAAATAGAGATCTAGCTAAAACAAAAGCTTTGTTAGAAAAAGTTCAAGATATCAATAAACAAACTAATATTTATAATATATATACTGGCACTTAATATTGGATTTCTTGTGAAGAATTTTTCTAATAACCTAAACTTGGTTAGGTAAAGTTTCTTAGAGGAGTTTTATTTAAGTATAGTATTAATATAATTCAATACCGGTTCATGATTGTTAGTATCAGACTATGCTTGTAACTTACATATATAAATGTAATATTATGGGTAACAGTAGGACTATCTTGCGTGTTGTATGTCATGAGCTAGGCATAATCTTAATGTAAAAAAATATAGAGTAAATCATAATGCATTTGATAACTAAAATTTACATTACTGTATTGCACTCTAAAGGAAAACAATGTTGTTAAGTTACTATTTAAGTATGGAATTAAAACCGATGTAAAAATTCTGCTAAAGAAAAGCTAATTATTGATGGTATCGTAAAATACAAGTTAAAGTACAATAAAAATCTCTTACTGCATGTACCTAGTAGGCAAAAAAGCAGATTGTTACAGTCTATTACTTTTAGTAATTATATAGAAACTGATCACAATATTGAAATCACAGAATTTCTATTGAAGGAAGGTACTAGCCATGAATTTTATAGTTAAGTAGAAAAAAAAGAATTATATATTAGTATATCATATTTGACTGAGTAAAAAGGGAAAATGAGCTTATAAAATATTTTCTTGAATACAAAGAAAATGTAAATAACGATAATTTACATCGTGTCTAGCTACTCATAATAGATGGTGCAAAACATAACTTTCCACAGAAACAATTTTCAAGAATTTCCTTNGGAATTGGCAGTTACATGGGTTTAACGCTATTGTTCGGTGTTATAGCGATATACTAGTTGCAATGGAAATTATACTGAAATTGTTGCTATTGAAACAATCACATTTATTGTGTTATCAGAAATGCTAGTGCTAAGGTAAATAGTATATATAGTATAAGATATCTTGCTAATATAGTGATAAATCAATATTGTAGTAATCAGTAATATATATTTTAGTATAGCCCTACTCTCGGGTATATCAATCATGAAAGCAAATTAAACACTTTGTAAGTTTGCTCAAAGCTCTGGCTGTAGGTATTTCTCTTAATTTTGCCATTTTAAGATTTTATATAAGATCAGGTCTCTTATATAACCTATTTTTAGGTTAAAATTTGTTTATGCTCCTTCCAAGTACTTTACGGTTCTGTTTCTCTTACAAATTCTTTATCATAATCTAACAAGATTTAGTGTTTTCTAGAGTACGTTAAAATTGCTGTAAAAAACTTAGTATTGAAAAGAATAAAATGCTTGTGCTTTACCTACGCTAAAGTAAAATTAGACTTTACTCAATAATTTTTATGCTTGATAGAATGCATGAAAAGTGTGGGGTATTTGGTACAAGCTCCAACAAAAATGCTGTTTTTGACTCCATAATAGGCCTTCATGCTTTGCAGCATAGAGGTCAGGAATCTTTTGGTGTAACGACAAGTAGCAGTGGTAAGTTACATTCTTATCACTTTCAAGGTCAGGTTAGTAGTGTACTTGATAAAATAGGTGAAATAAAAAAATCCCTGCCTGGAGATTATGCAATAGGCCATGTTCGGTATTCAACAAGTGGCAGTAAGTCTGGGGCACAACCTATGCTTGGCAAAAGTAGTAAATTTGGAGATTTTGCTATAGCGCATAACGGTAATTTGATTAAAGTTTCTTCAATACGCGAACAGCTGATCAAACAAGGATGCGTTTTTCAATCAGATATTGATACAGAAGTAGTAGTGCGTTTAGTAGAAGTCAATACTAGGAGTAGCTTCTTAGAGAGTTTTATATACGCATTAAAACAAATACAAGGTGCTTATTCCTTTGTTGCAATTAACCAAGAAGTGGTTATTGGAGTGCGCGATCCAGCAGGAATTAGGCCTCTTGTTTCAGGAAAACTAAATGGTTCTTATGTGCTCGCATCTGAGACTTGTGCTTTTGATATAGTAAACGCAGAATTTGTCAGAGAAATAGAACCAGGTGAGTTAGTCACTCTTGACCGGAATGGTAACTTAGCTTCAGCATTTCCTTTCTCACAGCAAAAATCAAGTTTTTGTATTTTTGAATACGTTTACTTTTCACGATCAGACAGCGTTATGGAGAATAAGTCTATATATAATGTAAGAAAAGAAATAGGAAGAACTCTTGCAGAGGAAAGTCCACCAAAAAACAATGTGGATATGATTGTACCAATACCTGATTCTGGAACACCTGTAGCTATTGGATATTCAAAGCATTCAGCTTTACCCATGGAACTGGGAATAATTCGCAATCACTATATAGGAAGAACTTTTATACAACCAACCGCTGAAGTACGTAAAGTTAAAATTAAATTGAAATTTAATGCTAATAAGCGCATCTTAAAAGGTAAAAATATAGTTTTAATAGATGATAGTATAGTACGTGGTAGCACGCTCAGAAGTATAATAGTTATGCTAAAAGATGCAGGAGTAAGAGAAATTCACCTAAAAATTTCAAGCCCACCAATTAAGTACTCTTGTTTTTATGGAATCGATACACCAGAGCGCAAGGATTTAATTGCTGCAAACCAATCTATAAAAGAAATGGAGGCAGATATAGGAGTGAATAGCTTAACCTTTTTGAGCATTGATGGTCTATATCAAGCTGTTAAGGAAGAAAAGCGCAATAACATAATGTCTCAATACTGTGATGCTTGTTTCACTGGTGATTACCCAATTGGTAGGTAATCTAGTTAATAAAAGAATATAATTTTGAAAGATGTTTTTACGAGTCGACAATTTTTATGAATAAAAAATAGTATTAAGGTAACTACTATCTTCTTAGCAACCTATATCAGGCTACATTTCACGTTTGTATAAAATACCATGAGTCCTTTTATCTTAATGAACTAACTGCATTAATCTTTTTATATGCTTTGTTGATTTTATTTTCCTCTAGGGTTTAGTTAGCTTCAATATTCTTACACCTTATTTGTAGATATATTATCACCAGTTTCATTCTTAGTAAAACTTATTTTATTTCTTTTCATCAGGGAGAGAAAAATATAATGACGTTAAGTAAGATAAATTTAATTACTATAAATGTTAAGAAAAGAAAAGAGATGAACGATATGTATACTTTTTTATTATTTTATGATTAAATAGTGACAATTATAATCCTATGGTAAGTAATATGTTCATCCAAATCAAAGAAACACCAAACCTAAATACGCTAAAATTTCTTCCTGGGTTTATGATTTTAAACGAAGGAGAAACGGTTGATTTTTCAAGTGCAAATGAGACAAAAAATTCTAAATTAGCAGCAAATCTTTTCCGAATAGAACATGTGATAAGAGTATTTTTCGGTCACGATTTTATTTCAGTAACAAAATCTGATAATATTAATTGGAATACATTAAAAGTAGAAGTTTTAACTACAATTATGGATCACTTTGCGTCTGGTGGAAAAGCTCTAGATAGAGAAGGAACGAATGATAATGACATACTAGAAGAATTTTTTGATGAAAGTGACACAGAAATTGTAAGTAGGATAAGAGAGTTAATGGAAAGTTATATCAAACCTGCAGTTGTTCAAGATGGTGGCGATATCAAATTTCGTGGTTACAAAAACGGAATAGTTTATGTTGAGCTGCAAGGAGCATGCTCTGGATGTCCGAGTGCTACAATTACTCTTAAGCAGGGAATACAAAACATGTTGTGCTACCACATACCGGAAATTTTAGGCATAGATACTATACTATGACTGCTCAACCAGTTAGAGGAACAAAAGATCTACTGTTTGATGAATGGTATAAATTTAAATATATAGAACAAACAGCAAACAGGATTTCAAATTTATATGGCTTTTTGCCTGCTCAAACTCCGATATTTGAATATACAGAAGTCTTCGCAAAGACTTTAGGTGATAGTTCAGATATCATTAATAAAGAGATGTATACCTTTAATGATAAAGGAGGAAAGAGCATAACTTTGCGTCCTGAGTTTACTGCTGCAGTTGTTAGGTTATTGATTGAAAAAAAACTGCAAACGCCGATAAAGTTGTTTTCAACAGGACCTGCATTCCGATATGAGAGACCACAAAAGGGAAGGCAAAGACAGTTTCACCAAATAAATTTTGAAGTTTTTGGTATAGAAGACCCTAAAACTGATGTTGAATTGATATCACTTGCTCAACATCTGTTGACTGAATTTGGTCTTGATAAGAATTTAAGGCTAGAAATTAATTCTTTAGGTAGTAGTGAAACAGTGCCAAAATATAGAGAAGCTTTGGTATCATATTTTAAAAAATTTCAAAATGACTTATCAGAAGATAGCCAAAATAGATTGATTAAAAACCCACTCAGAATATTAGATTCTAAGGATAAGAAAGATAAAGAAATAATCTCTGGTGCACCTAAAATCAGTGATCATTATACAAAAGGGTCCTTATATTTTTTTGATCAAATATTAAATGGATTAACAATTCTTAATATACCTTACACCGTAAACAGTAAATTAGTTCGGGGATTAGATTATTATTGCCATACAGTATTTGAATTTGTCACAGAAAATTTGGGTGGCCAAGGAACAGTATTTGCAGGTGGAAGGTATGATAATCTGATGTCTTCAGTAGGTGAAAAATACACTCCAGCAATAGGATTTGCTGGAGGTATTGAGCGCATAATGGAATTAATTAGTTACTCCATAAAAGAGGAGAGACCTACTTATCTAGTCCCTATTGGCGGGGAAGCTGAAAAATATGCTTTAATACTTGCAAATAAATTACGCAGAAGTGGTTTATACGTAATCCATGAATATAGTGGAACGCTTAAAAGCCGTATGAGAAAAGCAAATCAAGCAAATGCTAAAGCTGCAGTTATTTTCGGTAATGAAGAATTGAGTAGTAAAACTTTAAAAATTAAAGATATGGATACAGGTGAAGAAAAGATAGTTACTTGTGATGATATAATAGGAAATGTTTATCAGGCCTTGTTTACATAAGTTGAATAAATATAATTTATTTCGTACGACACGAACCATGCATTTTTTGATATGCCTTTTGAAAACCAAGTAGAGAATAAGTGTCATCAACAGTTGTTGCCTTTATTTTTCCACTAACTACCATCGATAATCCTTGCTTCATTTTGAGGATTAGATCCTGGTCTGTTTTTGTATGTTCTGCCCACGCAAAATTTCCCTGTATTATGGGTAACATGTATTCAACTTTTCTATCGACGTCAAGAATTACAGGCTCTTTGTCATACTGAAAGCCAGAAGTGACGCTCACTTCATCTGCTCTTTTACTAACGTAACTAACCATCACATATGGCTTGCGAGCAGTTGTATAATGTTCGCTTTTTTTCTTAGGATAAGATATAATGTAACACACTTTTTCTCCATCTTCTAATGCAGTGTACACGAACCAATCTTTATACTTTTCCTTTAACTGAACACTATTAACTGATGCAAGAGCGCTTGTTGAGAAAAGTATCAAAAACGTGAAAAAATTAAGCATATAAGCTAAGCTTTAAACTCTCTGATTGTATATATTGCTTTACCTTACTCATTGCTTGTTCAGCTAGCTGTCTTATTCTTTCCCTTGAAACATTATACTTTTTACCAAGTTCATCTAGAGTTTGAGTGTTTTCAGATAAATATCTGCTAATAAAGATGTCTCTTGATCTTTCGTTAAGGTTTGCTAATGCATTGTTTAGAATTGTTTCTTTTAATTCTTTTTCTTCATGATTCTGATAAGTTACTTCTTGACTAACAGAATTACAAGGAATCATATCTTGCAGCTCTTTTTTAGAACCATCACCTACTTTTAGGCAATTATTTAATGACTGATCCTTATAAGCTAGACGGTAACTCATCTGTATAACATCCCCTTCAGATACAGCAAGTTCATTAGATATTGCTTTTATTTCTTCATTGCTTAAGGTCTCTCTGTTTGTATATTGTAAAATTCTTTTCTTTATTTTACGCAAACTAAAAAATAACTTTCTTTGTGCTTGCGTTGTGCCTATTTTTATGAACGACCAAGACTTCAATATAAAGTCTTTTATTGAAGCTTCAATCCACCATACCGCATAAGTTGAAAAGCGGAACCCTAAATTAGGATTAAACTTTTTCACTGCATGCATTAGACCTATATTTCCTTCCATGATTAAGTCCATCAGTAGTAGCCCATAATTTTTGAACTTCATTGCAATTTTTACTACTAAGTTTAAATGGCTAGTAATTAGTTTATGAGCAGAAGAAATATTCTTGTATTGGTGCCAGTTTTTTGCTAATCGCTTTTCTTCTTCTTGGGAAAGCATAGGAAATTTTTGTACCTCAGCAATATATTGCATTAGACTAGCGCTACCGTTAATACATAAATTCAATGCTTGGATTAACATAACAACCTAAACTAAAACTCTATATAGAGTAGATGATTTTTAGCAAAAATTCAAGTTTTTATTTTAAAAAAATGTAGCTTGTTGCTTTATGCCTGATTGGAAACTTTGTAGACTTCAATATTAGTTGTTAGTTATGCTATAACAAACTGAAGTATAGTATGTATAGTAAATACTGTTGTTCCAGTGTCCAAAAACACTGGAATTCACATTTCTTTTTTCTAAGTCCCAGCACCAGCTACTTGAACAACAAAACCGGGACAAAAAAGAAGAGTTACAAAATAGGCTAGAAGTTAAACATCAATCCAGCTTCTGCGCCAACAGTGCTGTAAAGAACTTTGATTCCATCTTTGGTAGGTTGCTGACCACTTTCAACAACTGGTTTATCAAACTTAGCACCATAAGAACCAAAGTAGCGAGCTCCGGCGAAAAGTTTAACTTCTGGAGTTACATCATAACTGACACCAGCTTTTGCTTGGTAAGCAAAACCAAATCCATATTCCTTATCACCTGTAACTTTTATTGCTAGAGGATTGCTGAGATATGCTGCACCAACACCAATGCCAACATATGGAATAACAGGCATATCTTCAATTACTACATCATAATATACGTTAACTAATCCTGAAAGTGCATTTAGATTATCTGCAATTGCTGGAGCAGGAGCTGTTTCAAATGTATCCCTGCTTAGCTGTGAGTAAAGACCTTCAATATCAACCCTGATATCGTCCATTTTATAACCGAAAGCACTACCACCAGCCATAAAAGAAGCTTTATAAAGGTCAGTAGTTACATTAGTATCTGCATTCTTCTTTTTAGCACCTGTAACACCATCAACCTCTGTTTTAAAAGGTAAAAACTCACTGTTGTACTGCAAGCGAATATAGTAACTAGTTTCTTCATCAGCTATTGGACCAACAGGATTTGAAAAAGCAGCGTTTGATAAACTTAGCAACGTTACTAAAGCGGTTGCTGAAAAAAACTTTTTATAATGCATAGTTATCCTCGTCAAAAAAAATTAAAATTTCACTTTAGCAATTTTAATAAAAGCTAAAGTTAAGTCAAGTACTAACTTAATAACACAAAGTGCTTGCCATTTAAACTAATTTTTGGAGGAAAGTAAAGATTTAGTTAATGAAAATGAAATTATGTAACTTTTTATCCTAAGTATTCTCTTTTGACTCTTNCNTGCATTATATAAAAACGATGGTAACACTAGAAATATCAGAGACTTAATCAGTAATACGGAAAAACTTTAAAAAGGAAGCTTAAATCCAGAGGGTAGACCAATCATACTTGCAAGATCAGAGGTTGCATTCGTCATATCTGCTTCTGCTTTTTTAATGGCATCGTTGAACGCTGCTACTACTAAGTCCTCTACTATATCTTTCTCCTCATTTCTTATAAATTCTAAGTCTATGTTTATTTTCTTAGCTTTATAGCTACCTATTTTTACAACTTCTACTAACACAGAAACTTTGCCACCACCAGAAATACCTTGAAATTCTTTCCCAACATATTTTTCTTGAGCTTCTATAAGTTTCTTTTGCATTTCTTGTGCTTGCTTCATTATTTGACTAAAATCCACAATTTACTCCTTACTCTCTATATTAACTATCTTTGCACCCTTAAACGTATCAAGTATACCTTTGACTGTAGGTATATGATTTAAATTACTTATCTCTCTGTTTATATAATCTACATCAACTGTAACTAACCATTGTTGTTGAGTTACCTGATCTAAGTAATTTTTTAAATCATTACAAAAGTTACTATCTAATTGAGATACAGCCTTTAATCTTAAATATCCAGGCTTGCAATCTACTAATTGTAAATTGCTACATAGTTGTTTGTAAAGATAAACTTGGTTATCTTGTCGTAACAGTTGTAGAATTTTATCAAAATCATAATTTTCTTGTTGTGTATTTCCTATATTATAGATGTCTCTTTGCCGTGTATTCTGTGCAAGAATTTTTTTGATCACTTGTTCAGGAGAAGGCAAATCAGAGAGATAACAAAGGCTGATTAGCATCATTTCAGCGGCAATATCATTGCATGACGAAACTTTTATAGCTTGAATTCCCTTGAGCAACACCTTCCATAATCTCGAGAAAAATATTAGAGATTTCCTTGCACTTAAGTCTTTTATCCTATTTTTCCCATGTTCTAGTAATGAACTGTCGACCTCTTTTGTAATCAAAAAACGGCATATTAATTGGATTGTTTGCAATAGACTTTCGAAGATACTAAGTGGATTTGCTGTCTTTGCTGCCTTGTCAAACACCAATAAAGCCTTCCATAAATCGCTATCTAATACTGCTTCCATTAAATCAAATACAATACCTTCATCTACTAAACCAAGTATTTCTGTTACATCCTCAGTAGATATTAAACCATCTTTGCTATATAACATCGCTTGATTCATCAGAAATAAAGCGTTGCGCATTGAATTGCTACAATGGTGTGCAATTAACTCTAATGCTCTATTTTCAATTAAATAATTCTCTTTTTGTGCAATGTCATTCAAACGTCCTACTATTTTAGTAGTAGGTATTTTATGCAAATCAAACCTTTGACAACGTGCAACAATAGTTATTGGCATCTTTTTTATTTCTGTAGTTGCTAAAATAAACTTTACGCTAGATGGTGGTTCTTCTAAGGTTTTAAGTAATGCATTAAATGCACTCCCCGATAACATGTGTACTTCATCTATAATATATATTTTGAATTTGGAACTTATGGGTAAGTAACAAATATTTTCTAGTATCACTTTAATATCTTCAATGCTAGTATGACTTGCTGCATCGATTTCAATCACGTCTGAATGATTTGAGTTTTTTATTGCTAAACAATTTTTACATAATCCACAAGGTTCAAAAGTTGGTCCTAAAGAACAGTTCAAACATAAGGCTATGATTCTTGCTGTTGTAGTTTTACCAACTCCACTACTGCCAGAGAGTAGTATAGATTGTGGGATTTTGTTAAGAGTAAAGGCGTTTTTTAATATACGTACCAATACGTCTTGACCTATCAAGTCTTTGAAGCTGCCAGGACGATATTTTAATGCTATATTCATAGCCTTTAACTAAACCAAAAACAATGAAATAGGTATGCAACCCAAAAAAGATCCTGATATGGCTGCTTCATTCCTGATCTGACCAAGTTACAGAGTTTTTGCCTGCATACCTTGTAAAATATTATACTTTTTTTTTTATTTGGCAAGCTATATTCTATATTAGCCCTATAGTTTAATGTGTTAAATTTTTTACAATTCTACTTTAAAGTAAATAAAAGGTTAGTTTGTTATGCAGGTCNCCATAGGATTGTTACTCCAATATCTATCTATATCATTTCAGTGCTTATTTATATCATCTAAGTATGTGACAGCGGAACTGCACTGGAATAGTGAAGGGAAGAGAGACAGCAAAATGAGGAGTTTATGATTTTATATTATTTTCCTCTTTGCCCATTTTCACGAAAAGTTAGAGCACTACTCAAAGAAAAAAAGTTAAGTTGTGATTTAATATATGAAAATCCATGGGAAAAACGTAATGAATTTATGAAGATTAACCCAACTGGACAAGTACCAGTCCTTATAGACAATAATTTTACCATAGCAGACAGCAATGCTATTTGTGAATACCTAGAAGAAACTTATAACAGCAGTATTAAACTGTTGGATTCTTCTGCTGCTATTAAGTCTAAAATACGAGCTTTAATTAGCTGGTTTGACAATAAATTTTATAATGAGGTTACTAAGTACATCATAAATGAGAAAGTGATAACTAACCGTAGTCCTGACTCTAGGTTTCTTCATGCGGCTAAGCACAACCTATCTTGTCATATAGAATATATCGAACACTTAATTAGCAAAAATGTTTGGCTTGCAACTAATAAGTTCACTTTAGCCGATATCACTTTAGCGTCACATATTTCTGTGATGGATTATGTAAATAGCTTTCCATGGGAAAAAAGTAAAATTTTAAAAGAATGGTACTCTATTGTTAAATCGAGACCTTGTTTTCGTGGCATNTTATTAGAGAGAGTTCTTGGATTAACTCCTCCTAAACATTATGCAGATCTTGATTTCTAACTTACGTCAGCTTTAAAGCTACAGTCATTCCTTCATCAGTTGGAATTAACACAGAGTAATACTTTTTTTCATCTGACAGACGATAATTAAATTCTCTCATAGCATACCATGATTTTTCTGATACTTTTTTTGGAGGTAATTTCAAAAATACCGTGTTAAACAATAGAGTATTATCAGCAACGATCAGTCCATCTTGTTTAATATGTAGCTCTGCCCAATCTAAGTATTTAGGATAATCACTCTTGTTAGCATCGATAAACATCATATCAAATGGTGCTTGTGTTGATAACTCGTTCAATTTTTCCGATGCTCTGCCTTCCATTAAAGTAATTTTATTATTCAGATTAAAAGCACTAAAATTTTTTCTTGCTATACTTGAGTGTTTGTGGTTATTCTCTACCGTGTATACATGGCCGTACTCAGGCATAGCTTTTGCCATACAAATCGATGAATAACCGTATAACGTGCCGATTTCAACAATACTTCTTACTCTGTGAATTTTTATAAATAAACTAAGTAACTTTCCTTCTTCAGCACTAATTTGAATATGTTTCTTACTTTCAAGTATACAATACTCCTCTATTTTTTTGCATTCCTTTACAAATAAGTCTCTTATGTATGATGATTTAGTACTGGAGTTATTGCGTGCCATATTTCGTACTAAAAATTTGACTTACGTAAAATACATATACCAGCTTGAGATAGTAAAACATTTACCTTAAGTTACTATTTTACAGCGTAAAATTTTAAGTGACAAAAATTATTATATATAATATTATACTTAACTAGTATAACAGTTGGTCAATTGTTGTACACTAAAATTAAAGGGGCTGCTTACACGCATTTCTCTTTATTAAAAGATAATTTTTATATCAATTAGAGGGGTATATGTCTTATAATATTGCTGGTGAAGTTGAATCGTTAAATAAAAAATCCAATAAAGACGAAGGGGTTGCATTACTGCATAACCCAGCTTATCGTGAGAAATATAGGGAACGTTTTGATGAAGCTCAGAAGAAAGTTATGGATATGGTTCAATTTTATGATGGAACTATAATGTTAATAGAAAATAAAATTGCTATGTATTATTATGCCTGGCACAGTAAAAAAAGAGAGTTTGAGCGCAAAAAACAGCAAGCAGTGATGAAAAACGACAATACAGCATAGTAATCTTTTATGTGATAAGCTACAGTGGTATTCAGTGGTATTGTTTCACTATAGCTTTTTCACATAGTCATCTATTATATTAGCTAAGTACTCTAGTGTTTTATACCCTTCATGTTTAATTTTATTATGTTCTACATGTGATTTATCGTTGTTAAGCTTGATAAAAAATATTGGAGTACCTGTGACGCCAAGTTTATTGATTGCTAGTGACTTATCGTTTATGACTTTATCCATTATTTTCTTATCATTGATGCATTGATTGAATGTGCTTTGCTTTAAATTACTTAGTGCAGCAACTTTTTGTAGTACAGTCAAGTCACTTAAATTAGAGTAGTTCCATGAATCTATTAAATTAAAAACAGCTTTATTAAAGTTAAAATAGTCTTCTGTTCTTTCGTAACAATGGCTTAGCATTGCAGATTTTAATCCCCTATAATCCATAGGGAAATGACGAAATATATATAACATTTTTCCTGTATCTATGTATTTCTTTTTAATTTTAGGAAAAACTTCTTTATGGAAAAGATAACAGTGATAGCAAGTAAGTGAAGCATATTCAATCATTAGAATTGGTGCCTTTGGATCTCCTAATAATTTATCGTCAGGTAAAGGTGATAGCAGCTCCTTTGGTGTTATCTCACTAGTTTTTTGAGTATACTGATCATCGGATAAGCCTTCCTTAACAACCGTATAAGAATTAATACTTATGAAAATTAATGCAAAAAACATCAGCCTAAAGATCATTGCAGTATAAATACTAACTGACTAAAAAACTATACGTTTACATAAATAATGTCAAGCTAACTTTTAGTTAGTAAGGCTTTTAACTCTATCTTTGAATGCAGTAATTATTTTGCTTTGTGTATATTTATATACTGAGTTTAGCAAAGTTGAAAGTAAGCTAGACTTGAACTCAAATTCTATATAAAATTTTACCACAGTTTTATTTTCATCTATAAAAATAAATTTCCACTCATTGTATAAACATTTAAATATTCCATTTGCTGATACAGCTTTTACCCAACCTTCATTTGTTTTGCTTGGGGAAAGAAAAGTTACTTCTGATGTATAACTGCCTTTGATATGATGAAAAGCTGCTAATAAATCTACAACCATCTGGTTATGATTTTTTTTTTTATGCAAACAGCTTTGCACCAGGGAATAAAATCAGGATACTTCTCAACATTAATTACAATCTGAAATATATTACTAGGTGAACAGAGAAAAATATCTTGTTCTTTGTGTTGGTAGAGCATAAATCTAATTAACTGAGTAGAATCCGTATCTATCGTCAGTCTTAGTAGATTCCTGAGACCTGAAGTTAAGGTGGGCATCACATATTAACTCTAATAAAATTAATAGAGGTAATTCCCTTGACTAAAAATTATCGCTCGGGAAACTTAACTCAACTAATAACATATAGAACAGATTCTTATGAAGTATAACTAGTTTTTATAAGTCGTGTCTATAGATATATTTATAATTACCAATAAAATTAACTCTATCTAACCTTTGTTAAATTTTGTGTCCTAAGTGTCATAATCAATAAATATATTTTATTTTTTACTAAAATTTTAATTATTATTGTTTCCACTGCCATTTCTTTAAGAGCTACATTAACTATGTAGATCATAAAATTTTTGTGTATTNATAAAGCAACAGTGGTGGCATATTTATGGAGGGAAATAAAAAAATCGAGAATAAGTATATAAAAAACTTCAGGAGATCATTCGAAATAATGTTAACCTAAAAAAATATCCTAGTTTGTTATGGGAAAACATTCGACTTTGATTACTTAAAAAAAGAGAAAGTTTTTTTATAGAATATGAAATGTATCTTACGAGTTTGTGTATTGAAATCTTGTATAAGTACATGAGTGATAGCGAGATGACTCTAATTAGCTGAGTGGTTGATGATAAAACTTGTTTGATTAGTAGAAGGTTTTCTTACAGCAACAAAGAATTTATGAATACTGGTTTTAAAGTTACTAAGGATAACAATTCCTTATTAATAATTGATGGTGTAATAAATGGTATAAGTATTTCTATTAATCAACTCTATATTCGGTGAGAAAATTGATACACATGTTATAATAAATGTTACAAGTGAATTAAAATGCAATACAATCTATATGATATACATGCCTCATTGGCCCAAGCCGCTTGGTAGCAGAACAAGAGATTTTACCCTTGAACGCATGAAAAGTTTCCTAAATAAGTTAGGAAACCCTGAGAAAAAAATGCCTCCAGTAATTCACATAGCTGGAACTAATGGGAAAGGTTCAACATTATCCTTTATAAGGTACATTCTGCAAGCAGCAAGGTACAAGGTACATGCATACACTTCTCCGCATTTAGTAAATTTTAATGAAAGGATAGTTATTGCTGGTAGTTATATTGACGACAATGAATTACATGATTTATTAGAAGAGTGTCGCAGTGTAATTGCAGATCAATCTATCACTTTGTTTGAAGCTATAACTATTGCAGCTTTTCTAGTCTTTTCTCGCCATGAAGCCGATATTGCTTTAATTGAGGTAGGCATGGGTGGAAGACTAGATGCAACAAATGCTATAAACAATCCAATTTTAACGATCATTACTTCCATTGCACTTGATCATACAGAATACCTTGGTCCTACTTTGGAGATCATAGCAGGTGAAAAAGCTGGAATAATGAAACGTGATGTTCCTTGTGTAATAGCCCCACAGGAGAAATCTATAATGAATACGCTAGAACGTTGTGCAATAAACAGTAGATCCCCTTTATTTAGAGGTGGCCTTGAGTGGAGTTGTAAAAAACAGAATAGCAAAATGATTTTTCAATCAACTATTCAATCAGTAAAATTTCCTTTGCCATCTTTAAATGGTAACCATCAAATAATTAATGCAGGAAATGCTATTGCAGCATGTAGCATTTTGAGTGGAAAGTACGGTCTTGATATTGGGAAAGAGGATATTACTTTAGGGCTGCAACACACCTATTGGCCTGGACGACTAGAACTTATAAGAGAAGGCAATTTAATTTCTTTATTACCGAGAGATTGGCAATTATTTTTAGATGGTGCACACAATAACGATGGTGCAAGAGTATTAGCTGAGTGGATAAAAGATAATTTTGCTGAAGGTATCTATGTAATTTTCGGTATTACGTGTAATAGAAGTGTGGAAGAGTTTTTAGAATATTTAAAACCATATATTAAACTATTATGTGTGGTTTGTATAAAATCTGAACCTAAAGCAGTAAGTACGGGCTTAATTAGAAGAAAAGCCAATAATATAGGAATAAATGCTATCGAATGTGAGTCAATTAGTGATGCTATATTAAATCACATACTAAAAGCTTCTGTTCAAAATATTAAAACCATATTAATTTGTGGTTCATTATTTTTGGCCAGAGATTTTGCTATGGAGAACTTCTATAATTTTACGTAAGCGAT
>NZ_JABUMP010000001.1:322682-356338 GCF_029169405.1 Wolbachia endosymbiont of Onchocerca gibsoni
AATTTACAGCTGTTTTTTTGAGAATGTAATTAACTGCATCCACTTAAAACAAGGTAAAATAACAACTAAAAGTGTGAATGACAATAAAAAGTAGCAACTTAGATACCTAAAGTAGAGCTGGCGAAATAAAAACCATTAATAGCTAAATTTAATCTCACATCATAAAACATTAAAGATGTAAAATTACTTTGCCTAAGATAATTGAATTTTTTAGCCACTAGTTTTATCACTTTTCAAAAAATTTTTGCATTCTTGATCAAAGTTAACTAACAGTAAAAGACAATTAACCTGGTTAAAATTTTTCTGTTTTAAACATAAATACTCTTAATAATTGAATTTAAAACGAAACTTGCTGATGAGAAAGCAGAAAACTATACTGCTATGGGTAGATTATAATTAACACCATTGCTTATAAAAAATTTAATAGATAAGGAGAATAACAGAATCCTTCCTAAAAGGAAGGAAGTAAGCAGAATACTTGGAGCAAGTATATAACTATTAATTGACTGCTGCTTATTAAAGGCATTTACTTTTGCTCTTTCGTTGTCTAGATGTTTTGTAATTCCTTGTAATCATGATTGAATAATTTACCACATAACTCTTTTACTAAATTATTTTTTATCATGATCGTTTTCCAACGGTTTTATTATGAATTCTTTAAGAATAAGATTATTTGATAAAGTAATCTTAAATTTCTGCTCTGCTTCTTTATTGTTTTGATTTTTACCTGAATGATATCCTAACGATAATTTATGGTATTGTGTATTGAACTTTTCCTCAGTACTTCCAATACTAAACAATACTAGAGTTTGCTACATTCTCCTTCTGAATATCAAACATCAAAAATAATTACTTTAAAGTGCGATATTTATTCTTACTTAAACTCTTTTTATATAAGATAGTCTATACACTACACCTGTAAGTTTACTAGTTATAAATTCATATTTCTAGATTAATCAACTATTTCATTGATCTCTTTTTTTCTAAGTGGTCTTTAAGAATTGTTCTTATCATAAATTTTTCCTATAAGAACTATATTTTTCTCCAGAGGAAAGTTATATTGTAGCCATGGGCAATATAATCATAAAAAAATTTGGTGGGACTTCATTAACTGACTTAAATCGAGTTGCAAACTTAATAAAAAAAGATGTTGAGAAAGGTTGCAATGTAGTCGTTGTTGTTTCTGCTGTTGCAGGATTGACTGACCAAATGGTCTTTCAGGCTAGACAAATCTCAAATTTAAGCTGCAGAGGAGAACTATCAGAATATGATGTTCTACTTTCGGCAGGAGAACAGATTTCTTGTGGCCTATTAGCAATCACTCTTCAATCTATTGGAGTGAACGCTAAATCTTGGCTTGCTTGGCAGTTACCAATCATGACTGATGATTTTCATTCTGAGTCTAAAATAAAAACAATAAAGATCGATCTTTTGAAAAGATCTTTTGCTGAAGGTTACACTGTTGCAATTATTGCTGGTTTTCAGGGCATACATGGTAATAGAATCACTACTTTTGGCAGAGGAGGCTCTGATATATCAGCAGTTGCTCTCGCAGTAGCTTTTAATGTTAAGGTTTGTGAGATTTTTACTGATATCGATGGAATATATACAGCTAATCCAAAAATTGTTCCAAAGGCACATAAGCTTAAGTTTGTTTCTTACGATGAAATGTTGGAGATGTCGTTATCTGGTGCTAGAATACTGCATGATCGTTCAGTACAGCTTGCAATGAAACATAACATTAAAATACAAGTGCTATCTACTTTTAAAAAGGTAGAAGGGACTGTGGTACTGCATGAAAAAGATGTACTGGAGAGGTATACAATTACTGGAATAACTTGCAGTACTAATGAAGTCCTTGTGACTTTTGCTAATCTTGCAAGTACCTTACATATTTTAAAGGATATGGTAAAGACAAACATGAAAATTAATATGATACACGGGTTAGGTTTTGTGATTCCCGAGTTTGATATCGATTTAATGAAAGAATTACTGAGCAAAAATGAGAATCATGTTATAAACAGTAATATAGCTAGAATTTCAATAATTGGTATTGGTGTTATGTCTAATGCTGAAGTGATGCATCGTGTACTCAAGGTCTTGAGCGAAAAAAACATAGAAGTACTTGCTATCACAGCATCTGAAATCAAAATCAGTATAATCATTCAAAGAGAATGTGCTGAAGCCTTAGTTAAAGATTTATATACTGAGTTGATGTGTGGCACTAAATAGTGATCTTATATATTAGCGACTTCCTTTGTTAAAAAATTCAGAAAAATGTTGTATAATCTTTTTAATAGAGACTTTAGTAAAACTTACGTAAGCTTTAAAAGTAAAATAACCTTTAACAAGGAAGTATAGAATGTTTTAAATGGACTAGTTGAAATAAGAAATGAATCTATTAAAGAGCTAACAGAAAAATTGATATTAGGAGAAATTAAAAAATGGGAAAGATAGAATATTAATTGAGCGCACTGCTAAACTTCATATTTCAGGTGCAAAAAACAGTTGTTTTAATAGATACTAAATGAGATTAAAAGATATCAGATAGAACTCAAGAAGGTATAAGGTTAAGTCTCTAAAAAATGTTAGTAAAAGGGACTTACAAAGGCTCTCAAAAAAATATAGAAAGAACATTTAGGTCAGGGAAAAATAAAATGTTGTAGAGTCGTTATTTTAGATCTCCTAGAGGTAATGTTTGACTTTTCTAGTTTTAGTAGCTATAATATAAGGTCTTTCTATTTTTTAAGAAATAAATAACTTCAAATTCACTAACTTGACGTTGGTGTTTTAGTGCTCAGATAACTGAAACGCTGGCGTAGCTATACTTGATCTTACCCAGAAAAAGTAGAGAGAAAGTTTGCCTTTCGCTTCAAAAGCTAATCTGCCACGACTTCAACATGGCCATTTCTTTTTGTTGTCAGTTTTATCTTTGTTTGCTTTTAATCAGTTTCTAAAGTTGGATTTATAGCTGATCTTTGAATGATCCGGTATCTTGTAGATTTCTTTTTAGCTAGAATTTTAGTGACTTTAGCATTGATTCTTTTGGCTCTTTGAGCAATTTTTAATCATTAAATAGTAAAAATGCGTTCAACTTGACAACCAGATTTTACATTCATATTTTTTTAACGCTTGTCTTTTTATTTATAGCTCAGCACAGTTTAGGTATATCTAAATAATATAGTTTAACTTAATTCCACTTCAGTTAAATAATTTTAAAAAATATTTACGCCATTTTTAAAATCTTGCCGTTAGGAGTTCATGTAGTAAAACCTACAAATGGCTTTTCATGACTAACTTTTGAATATATTAACTTTAATGGCTAACTTATGAATCATTCAATATAATTTATTTTACACTTTTGAGTAGAACTGTTTTGTTATTTCTGAAGTCGAACTGCAATTGGCAGAAGCATTTGGCATAAATATCTGTAANTTTTAATAAAATCTATACTATGAAGCTTGCACTTCTTCAATCTTTTTAGTTAGTTCATTAAAATAATCTCCATCGAACTTGTTACCGCTCTTCAGTAGTTTGCTATCTAATGCGAACCTTTTGATGATGCACCTCTTCAAAACTTTTGTAGAACATACTCTAAATGTTTTTACTTTCTGAGAATTTACTTTATGACTAACATCTGAAATTGTATCTAAATTGCAAAATTGTGTAAGATAACTTTTACTATTAAAAGCACAGTTATTTCCATTTTAGAAATAACCGCTTTCTCCTATAGTTTACTGAGTTTGAATATATTTTTTGTATGTTCAGCAAAATAGCCTGAAGTTATATACCAAATAACTCTGAAATTTTTTTCTGCATGAGCTAAATATCTTACTTAATTAATACAAAAACATTGACTCTCACATTTTTGCTTGGAGTTATACATAACAATTTTACTTTCTAGTATTCTCTCAGTTATTTTTATACGTAATTTCTCATTTGTATGAAATTTATTTTTTAACTTTATTCACTATGATCTTAATATGACGTTTCCTTCCTGCGGATAGTTTAATGAATGACTGACTTTTGAAGTTTTCAGAATTTATCATATAGTTAATATCATTAATAGTATGATCATTAATTTTGCATCCATTGCCCTGTATTAAACGCTTTGCAGCACCTTTTGAAGGTTCAAGACTGGTGTTATTCAGTAGATCTACTAAGGATATGCCATTTACAACCTGTTCTTTTGTTATGGTGTATTCAGAAAGTAGTGAACTGTTTCCATTTTCAAAGGCAGAGACTGAAGCATATTGTGCAAGTTCTGCTTCTTTTTCACCATGGCATATTTTTACAGCTTCCGTTGCCAGAACTTTTTTTGCTTCGTTTATTTCCTTACCCTTCAAAGATTCTAATTTTTTAATCTCATCAATTGGTATATCAGTGAGCAATCTCAAAAAACGTCCTATATCTTGATCATCAACATTGCGAAAATATTGCCAATAGTCATAAGGTTTTAGCATATTATCATCAAGCCATACTGCTCCACTTTTTGTTTTGCCCATTTTTACTCCTTGAGAGTTTAGTAGAAGAGGAGTGGTAAGACCAAACAACTCAGGTAGGTTTAATTTTTTGCCAAGTTCAATTCCATTTACTATATTTCCCCACTGATCCGATCCCCCAATCTGGAGACGACAGTTATATTTTTTATTCAATTCAATAAAATCATAGGCTTGCAGTAGCATGTAATTAAACTCTGAAAAACTTAGATTTTGCTCTTTATCAAGCCTAATTCTTATACTGTCAAAATTTAGCATACGATTTACAGAAAAATATGCTCCTATATCACATAAAAAATCTATGTACTTTATGCTATCTAACCAATCTGCGTTATTTACGATCACTGCACCAGTCTTGCTGTCATTAAAAGACACCATTTTTTCTAATATCTTTCTTATGTCAGATGTATTTTGTTTAATGTTCTCTATGGATAAGATGCTTCTCTTCTTATCTTTAAAAGATGGATCGCCAATTTTTGTTGTGCCACCCCCAAGCAAAATTATCGGCTTATAATTAAATTTTTGTAAGTGACGCAGCATCATAACTTGAATTAGATGACCAACATGTAAACTAGGTGCTGTGCAATCAAACCCAATATATGCGACTATGTAATTATTCTGCGATAATAGCTGATCTAACCCTTCAATGTTTGTACATTGGTATAAATATCCTCTCTCTCGGATAAAATCTAAGAATTCTGATTTGTGCTCCATAATTTTCCTAGTGTACTATTCTTTATATGTGAACATTATTATTGGAGTCATTGATGATGGTGTCATCCCAATGTGTGATGCTAAAATCCAGTTTCTCATACAATTTTATCAAAAAAGTTGTATAGTATGTTCATCTATAACTAAGCTTTCTGTATTAAGTATCAAGGCGCTGAGGTAACAAACTCTCTTCTTGGGGAGTTAACCGCAAAGATACTATACTTATATAGTTGTATATTAACTACTTAGATGTTTAGTCAATTAATTCCATAACTCTTCTATTTTATAGTATTCTCTTACTTCTGGCTTGAATATATGAACCATTATATCTTGAAAATTCACAACTACCCAATTACCTTTATTCATACCTTCTACGTCTATTTTATCATGTGGTTTGAGACTTCTTATTATGTGCTCAGCTAATGCTTTAACGTGGTAGTTTGAGTTTCCAGATGCAATAATCATATATTTTGCAATAACGGTTTTATTTTGCACATTAAAAGTAGTTATATCATGACCTTTATTCTGACTTATGACACTTACAATTGTATTCTTTATTGATTCTGTATCACTGAGTATACTATTATTCATTATACTATTTGTCTGCCTCAAAATTATATATTTATCTACGATAATACACCAAAATTCCTAAAAATGAACTATTTTTGATGTAATAGTATATACAATACATATACTTTTATATACCTTATAAAGATAGTTTCTCTAACATTGTGTTTATTATAAGCTAGGCTCTTATTTATTTAATTGGCTTTTCAATAGTGATAAGCTTACTATGAAAGAACTGTGCAAGATTACTGATTCAGCTATATTATGTAATAACTCGTCTAATAACATTGAATTTGAGGTTGCTAAATTACTAAGTGTTGAAGTTTCTGATAACTTATGTTAAAATTTTTCTAACTGGAGAAGATATATTAGTGATACTGTTGAAATATCGTATAAAACCAAAGTACTATATATATATTTGTAAATGAGCTGATATATGGTGATTCCCCTATAGCTAGAAAATATACAGCTTAATAGTAGATTTGGGTAAAAATGGGTATAGAAATTTTTTCTGTAGTGTTATATCGCAGTAATAAAGGACTAATAAAGTGTGTTAAACTAAAAGATGAATATAAGGTAAATAAAATCACTGGTTCAGATTTTGCTATAAAAATGATTAAAGAAAAAAGGCTATTTATGCCTGAAGGTTAACTTAAAATTGATAATTCGAATTTGAGTGCAAGGGAAGTTTTAAAAAGAGTTATTAAAAAATTTAATAATATAACTAAATTAGTTAAGATTATAANAAATTATTTAATAAAGCATACTCGTGATTAAACAGAAAGATAGGTATCGTTCTTGTGTTGGTATAATGTTATTGAATAAACAAGGGCACGTTTTTGTTGGAAAACGCTTTGAAAGTGACTTTTACTGGCAGATGCCACAAGGAGGGATTGATAATGGTGAAGAGTTAGAGCAGGCAGCGTTGCGTGAGTTGCTAGAAGAGGTTGGTACTGATAAAGTAAAGATTGTAGCTAAAAATAAGGGTTGGATATATTATAATTTGCCTGAGAAATTCATACCAATTCGTTGGGATGGAAGATATTTCGGTCAGAAGCAAAAATGGTTTTTAATGAAATTTTATGGAGAGGATAAGGATATTAATATTAACACTGATCATTCAGAGTTTAAAGAGTGGTATTGGCAAAATGTGGATGATTTAGTAGCCAATGTTATACCTTTTAAAAAAGAAGTTTATAAAACTGTAATAGAAGAGTTTTCTTCTCAAATAAAAATCCCTATTATTGAGTAACATTTATATGCACTCGTGATAATAGATTCTCATTGTCATTTAATTTATTTCCCAGATAATGAAATACCAAAAGTGATTTCAAGAGCAAAGCAAAGTGATGTAAAAATTTTACATAACATATGTACCAGCATTGATGATATTCCTAAACTACTAAAAATTTCCTTATCCTACAATCAGGTTTACTCCTCTGTTGGTGTACATCCGCTTGATGCTACTGTAGAGAACGGCAAATTTATACATGTTGATGAATTAGTTGAATTTACTAAGAATCAAAAGGTAATTAGCATCGGTGAAACTGGGTTAGATTTTTATGGGCTTGATAATAAAAATAATCAGAGAAAAAGCTTTGCATCGCACATAGAGGCGGCAAGGATAACAGGGTTACCTTTAGTTATTCATACTAGAAATGCTGATTGTGAGATGATTGATATGTTAAAATCAGAAATGAAAATTGGTACTTTTAGTGGAGTAGTACACTGTTTTGCTTCCTCTAAGGAGCTTGCTTACCAAGCTATGGATTTGGGATTATACATTTCATTTTCTGGAATTATTACTTTTAAAAGTGCTAATTCACTCAGAGAAATTGCACGAAATGTGCTACGTGAACTTGTTTTAGTTGAAACTGATGCTCCATATTTGTCACCTGAGCCTTATAGAGGGAAAAAAAATGAACCAGCAATGATAAAATATACTATAAATTGTCTAGCGGAGTTATGGAATGAATCACCTAATAAAGTAGCAGAAATAACTACAAATAACTTTTCTAGACTGTTTGTGAAACTTAACCCTGAGAAGAAAAATCTATAAATTATTGATCTGCTTACGAAGCTAAAGATTTCATTAGTTCTTTTACTGCATTCACAGATTTATTGAACATTTCTTGTTCATTACTATTCATCTTAATTTCTAAGACTTTTTCGATCCCATTTTTTCCAATAATTATAGGAACACCAACGAATAAACCTTCTGCACCATATTCACCATTAAGATAGGCAGCACATGGTAATATACGTCTTCTATCTTTTAGATATGATTCTAGCATGCATATAACTGAAGATGCAGCAGAGTAATACGCGGATCCAGACTTAAGTAAATCGACTATTTCTTTGCCGCCATTGCGAGTACGTTTAACTATTTCATCAACTTTTTCCCGTGTAATGAGGCCCATATCGATAATTTGGGTAAGAGGAATACCAGCAACTGAAGCGCAATTGATTAGAGGTACCATGGTATCACCATGTCCTCCAAGCACAAAAGCAGATACATCCTCAATGGAAATATCTAGTTCTCTTGCAAGAAAATAACAAAAACGGGCAGAATCAAGCACTCCTGCCATTCCAACAATCATATTAGTTGAAACGCCTGAATACTTGTGCACCACTGAAACCATCGCATCTAAAGGGTTAGTAACCACTATTACAAATGCATTTGGAGAATATTTTTTAATGTTTTCACCAGCCTCTTTCATTACTTTAGCGTTAGGTTGGAGAAGATCATCTCTGTTCATTCCAGGTTTTCTTGCAACGCCAGCAGTTATTATAATCGCGTCGGAGTTTTTTATATCTTCGTACCTATTTGTACCGATAATGCTGACATTAATCCTGTCAATAGGAGATGACTCTGCAATATCTAGCGCTTTACCTTGTGGTACTCCATCACTAATATCAAATAGAACAACATTGGCAAGCTCTCTGAGTGCAATCATATGAGCAAGAGTTCCTCNAATATTTCCTGCACCGATTAGAGATATTTTTTTTCTTTGTGCTGTCATTTTCTATTCTTTTGTATCTGTTTTTGTGGCTTTGCCTTCCCAAGGAGATAAGCTATTAAGTATACGAAAATCTTGCGGTAAATCTATAGGATTATATACAACCTTTTTTGCTTCTATATCATACTTCACTTCTTCGTAACCAGTAAGAGGGAAATCTTTTAACATGGGGTGACCTTTAAATCCATAATCCGTTAGAATCCTACGCAAATCAGGATGATCAGAGAATTCTACTCCATACATATCGAACACTTCACGCTCAAACCAAGAAGCTGTGCTAAATATCTTTGCTATACTTGGAGGAGTATCACTCTCATCTAATTGAAGTTTTATATGTAATCTGATGTTGTATACGACACTAAGTAAGTTATATATTAATTCAAAACGCTTTTCTCTATCTGGATAGTCAACTCCGAAAATATCAATTAATAATTCAAACCTGCATTTTTCATCATCACGCAAGAAAAGCAAGTGATTCTCAATATTGTCTAAGGCTGAATATATTATAATAGTACCATCATCTTGTTGAATACATTTACATTTGGTCTTTTTTTGTATATATTTTGCAGTTTTATTCATTCTATATATTCTGGGTTTGTTTTATTTTGTTTTGTAGGCATAGCATTCCATATAGCAGCGCCTCAGCGGTTGGTGGGCATCCAGGAACGTATATATCAACTGGCACAATTTTATCACAACCACGAACCACTGAATAAGAGTAGTGATAATACCCACCACCATTTGCACAACTTCCCATAGAAATAACGTATTTTGGATCTGCCATTTGATCGTATACTTTGCGCAATGCTGCTGCCATTTTATTGGTTAACGTTCCAGCAACAATCATAACGTCCGCTTGTCTTGGACTTGCACGAAACATTATGCCGTATCTATCAAGATCGTAACGGCTAGATGCAGTGTGCATCATCTCCACTGCACAGCATGCAAGACCAAATGTCATCGGCCATAATGAACCAGATCTTGCCCAATTAATTACATAATCTACTAAATTACCAAATTTAGTAATAAGAAATCCTTCTTTTTTATAGGAACTATAATAGTCATTAGATAAAATTTGACTTTTCATAAACTTACTCCCATTCTAATACACCTTTACACCACTCATAGATAAAGCCTACAGTAAGAATTGAAAGAAATATCATCATAGACCAAAATCCACAATAACTTATTTTGGATAGGGAAACAGCCCAAGGGAAAAGAAAGATAACTTCTAAATCAAATATTATAAATAATATTGAAACTAAGTAAAATTTGATGTTAAAAATTTTTCTTGTTCTTGATAAAGGATTAAAACCACACTCATATGTAGAAAGCTTTTCACTATCCGGATTGCTTACGGCAAGAAATATAGGTAATACACCTAAGGCAAGGGATACTACCATTGATACACAAATAAAAATTACTATAGTTAAATATTCACTCATTTAACAAAACATATAGAAAAAAGCAATACTATAAATTTACATGCTTCCCTAGTCTCTTACCACCTAAAATATGTACATGAAAATGTGGCACAACTTGCTCTCCATTTTCACCGTAGTTAGTAACTAACCTGTATCCTGTTTTTTCTAAATTATATTTGTATGTTACCTTTCTTACAATTTTAAAGAACCCCACTATCTCCTCTGCAGAAGCTTTTAGTATGAAGTCATCGTATGAAATATATTGATTTTTTGGTACGACTAAAATATGAACTGGTGCATCAGGATACTTATCATAAAATGCTAATACACCTTCATCTTCATACACTTTCTCGCAAGGCAACTCACCCCTTAATATTTTGGCAAAAATATTATTGCTANCATAACCTTTGTTGTTCATATTTTAAGAACGGCCTTTTCCCTCTTTTTCCTTATTAAATATAAAAGATGGTTCTCTTATCTTACTAGAAGAAACACCTTCAAGGTTCGAAAGATTACTTTCAACTCTTTTAATTTCAAATTTTCTTGCTTGTTTTCCGATACTTTGTGGTAATTTTATAGGAAACATGCCTTCCTTCTTACCATAAGGAAAATTGTTAGGATCAGTGATATTAAAATCTATATTTGCAATAACTTCTAATGATTGTCGTGGTGACTTTTCTGTATAGCTTATAGCTTTTGATAACCATTTATTACTTTTTTGATATAACATTTCCCCAATACCATATAGCAATTTCCTGTCTGTGTGAGTTACAAACTCCCCACCAGCGACTCTTGCTATGCCTTTGAGAGTACGATCAGCTTCATCGTAGATTTTATTAATAACAAGCTGTTTTACTTCCTCTTGGCTCTTTTCCCTGTGTTTAGAATTACTTCTAATACTGCTGATGATTTTCTCAACATCGACTGTAATCATAATTCTATTGTTTTCTTTATCCATATGCACGCTTGAGTACCTACTATTTAGCTCTTCTATTTTATCTAGCTGTTTTTCAGTTAAACAGGATATATCTCCAGTCAAAGTCCTTGAAGCAAGAAAAATTACTAACCCTTTCCCTTGTTTTATTACTTGTACACCAAGGTTCTTACTAGCTTCCGTTGTTCCTATAGGCGGGTTATATTTCTTTTCTTCTTTAGGTACATTTACACCAGCAGTTTTCTTTAATGAAACTTTAGCATCATGTTGCATTTCATTTATTGAGGCACTTGGCTTCTTCATAGGGTAAATAAGCACTTTAAGCGGAAGAATAGACATGTTTTTTATAATTTTTATTGCTTTTTTAACTAACTTGCCTACTTTATTCCAGATTGATTCTACCATATATACTCCTAAGGCATTTTTCACAACTAAATGTTATAACACACTTTAACTATAGATAAAAACACTTAAACTCCTATTATTTAGAGTAAGGTGAAATTATAGAGATTGCAATCATTATTTATATACATGCTAAAAATATTTAGCGTCTTAGCTACTTTTATTATTTAATTTACTTTTAACGTAAAATTATGTTCAAGTGGAATGCAAGCAATATTATCGATGCTACTAATGGAAGAGAGGAGAGTAGTTGTAATTGGATGCATAGCTCAAATATTTCAACAGACACAAGAAGTATAAAAAAAGGTGATATATTTATTGCTCTCAAGGGGAAAAATTTTGATGGACACGATTTTCTACATGATGCCTTTTTAAAAGGAGCAACAGTTGCAATAGTAAGCGAGAATAAATATGAGAATTTTCCTTTGATTATTGTGCAAGATACCTTTAAAGCTTTGCACGACATGGCATCGTATTACGTTAGAAACGTTCTTGCTAATGCTAAGATTATTGCAATTACAGGCAGTATTGGGAAAACTACTACAAAGGACATGTTACATATCGTTCTATCGCAATATGGAGTATCTTATGTAACAGAAGGTAATTTAAACAATAATATAGGACTACCCCTAACAGTTCTAAGAGCTCCAGAAAATTGCCAGTACTTAATTCTTGAAATGGGAATGAATAAAGTTGGTGAAATAAAGAAGTTATCGGAGATTAGTAATCCTGATATTGCAATTATTACTAATGTGGAACCTGCGCATGTTGAGAATTTTTCGTCGCTATTTGATATTGCTCAAGCAAAATTGGAAGTTTTACATGGTATGAAAACTAAAGGCACTTTAGTTTTGAACAAAGATAATAAATATTATGATTATCTTTTATCACATGCTAATAGAAATATAGTAAGCTTCGGTAAAGATAAAAATGCTACAGTTTGTTTATTAGATATAATAGAAAATAATGAATCTTCTGTCTTCATTCCAGCGCCTAGATACTGGAATATAGGAAGTCCAATCGTAAACGAGTGTATTAGACGGTCATATAATAAATCAGAGTTGTGCGCTGGAAATCTAGATGTTCATGGATTAGTTTTAAAAATTAGACTTAATAACGATCAAATTATAAACTGTAATTTATGCTTGAGAGGTGAACATTTTGCATATTCTGCATTGGCTGTTATAGTAGTTGTACAAGTTCTTGGACTTGATTTATCAAAATTACTACTTGCACTTGAGAATTTTAGTGTAACCAAAGGTAGAGGCAGTGTTCATAAAGCTAAATATAATGAAAAGTATGTATATTTAATTGATGATTCCTATAACGCTAGTCCTACTTCAATGGAAGCTGCGATAAGAACTTTAGGTACATATTCTAGTCAAAGGAAAGTGGCACTGCTTGGTGATATGCTAGAACTTGGTAGTGAGAGCGTAATATTTCACAAGAATTTGCTTAAGTCTATTGTAGAATATAGCGTGGATAAAGTTTATACGGTTGGCAAATTTATGTTAGAATTGAATAAGCTTCTACCAGGAAACATAAGAGGTATGCATTTCAATAATTCTAATCACTTGAAAAGTGATTTAGCTAGTATTATTCAGGATAATGATGTAATTCTAATTAAAGGTTCGCGGGGAGTAGAAATGAATCTTGTAGTACAAGAATTTGTAATAGAATATTAAAAAAACTGTTGTATTAATTCAAGGTTAGGGTGTTAGAAGTTTCAATTGTGATAAAACGTATAGTTACTTTCGGTAAAACAAGACGTATGGAAAAATATGTCATAAAAGCTTGGTAGCGGTCAGGTATATAATAGGAATATTTATCCGTAGTCAGAGAAAACTGCTTACCTGAAACTGTGTAAAAATTTAGGTTAAACATCAACACCTAAAGGCGACTTTTTTGATAAAAAATTAGTTTCAGAAGGTATGAAAGAATGTGACACAGTCACGAACTTAGTGAGTATTATATAAAACAAAAAAGCATGATTTTCTATAAATTTTTCTGCTATGGGATAAAGGATGATAAGTTTCGAAAACATAATAAAAACAGACTAGAAGATGAAAAAAGCTATAATTTCAGCATTTCTAGAAGCAATAATAACTAAATTAGGTTTTAAATAAATTTTTGCAAAATTAACTACTTATTGTAGCCCATCTACCGTTAATTACCAGTGAATTAAATTTTAACCGAGATATGTATGTATAATTGACTTTGCTGAGGTGGTATATAATGTTATTAGCTTTAATAAACAAGATAAAAAATCTATAATATAAATTAACTGAAGATTTATTTCTTAAAAATTTATTCTTAATATTATTAATAGAAAATACTTATTAGTCAATGCATTTTTCCTGATGATGAAGCTAATAGCTTTCCTCTTGGAGAAGAAACCCATTTCTCTGTTGCTAAAAACCTATAATCCGTGATACAAGCCTTATACTTACTTAGCATCAAGTAAAGGTTATGATAAATAGCTCAATTGGAAAGTCAACTGACCCTTGAGAATAATAAAAACCATTCATTACTAATTGAAAATATAGCACAGAATACTTGGAGATCTATAGAAAGCATTGATGCAAAGAATGCGCCCAGTAGGATTTGAACCTACGACCCACAGCTTAGAAGGCTGTTGCTCTATCCAGCTGAGCTATGGGCGCACACTATATAATAAGTAGCTTCTTAACATGTATGGAGTCAAGGTGTTTTGTGTAAACATGGCGTTTGAATGAATTTCTAAAAGACCTTATCACTATAATATGTGATATTAACTTTTTTAGAGTCCATTAATCAAGAACTGATGACAGAGTTTTAAAAATAAGTTATTTTTTATTTTTTAGTAAACGGAGCATGAGTATCAAAATTGCACCTTCTATACTTTCAGCAGACTTTGCAAAATTAGGAGAAGAGATAAAAAAAATCAACAGCTTAGGTGTAGATTATATCCACATAGACGTTATGGATGGAAATTTTGTTCCAAATATTACAATTGGTCCAAGTGTTATTTCTGCAATACGTAAATATACCAGTCTTCTTTTTGACGTGCACCTGATGATTAAATCTCCGAGTAAACATATTGAAAGCTTTATAAATGCTGGTGCTGATATTATTACTGTACATGCAGAAGCAGAAATACATCTTGAGAAACTGATAGGAAAAATAAAGTCATATAAAAATACAAATGGTAGAAAAAAAACAGTTCAAGTTGGAGTTTCAATCGTTCCTTCAACTCCTCCTAGTGTTCTTGAGTACATAATACATGAGCTGGATGTTGTGCTAGTTATGACAGTCAATCCTGGGTTTGCTGGACAGAAATTTATTTATTCACAACTGAGCAAGATATCTACTGTAAAAAAAATGATACAAGAGCGTGATCTCAAAACGCAAATTTCAGTAGACGGTGGAGTGAACCTCTTAAACGCAGCTGATATAGTAAAGGCAGGTGCAGATATCTTAGTTACTGGATCAGCAATATTTAGGACTGAAAATATGAGAAAGACTGTAAATGACTTTAAAAACCTGTTATTGTAGCATAGTTGCGAAAACTTTTACCTAACAGTAAACTAATTACTAATAAAATAACAGAAAAAATCATATTTTTAATAGAAGCTAGGTGAAGAGTCATCATTACCGAATTGCGTTCTGTTATTTCTATTACCAAATCCAGAACGAGAGCGGATAGGTCGTTTACGGTATCCAGATTTTTTGTTAAATGGAGTATTATGATAGCCTCTCTCATTTGAACCATTCTTTTTATCTTCATTATAAAGTTCACCTTCAAAAAACTCACCTGTTTCTTGATCAACACGACGTCTTGACAATTTTGGACATCCACCTTTTTCAAAGTCAATTACTAATGCTCTGAAAATATCACCGTGTTTAAGTATATCTCCAATAGATTCTATATGTTGATTTGCCACTTCACTTATATGCATTTTACCTTTCCTTCCATTGAGAAGTTCAAGCTCTACAATAGACTTGTCTATTTTTATGACTTTGGCATCAACTATGGTACCTTGCTCTAGTTCTGTTATTGAATCAATTAGCATGTTTTTTGCAATTTTAGCTTCATTGCTACTCATAGCAAACACAGAAACTTTGCCATCATCTCCTATTTCAACTTTTGCATTACTTTTTTCACACACATTTCGTATATTTTTTCCTTTAGCACCAATAGCTAAAGAAATTTTATCTTTATCTATATAAAATGATGTCATTCTTGGTGCATGACTTTTCACGTCATCACTATGTTCTGAAATCACTGCATTCATTTTTTCTAAGATATGTAACCTTCCAGCTTTTGCTTGTTCTAGAGACTTTTCAATGATTTCAAAGCTTATACCAGAAATTTTCATGTCCATTTGCAGTGCCGTAATTCCTTCACTAGTTCCTGCTACTTTAAAATCCATGTCACCAAGACAATCTTCATCGCCTAATATGTCAGAAAGTATTATATACTCGTTTCTGTCTTTAATGAGGCCCATAGCAATTCCAGCAACGGGAGCCTTTATTGGTACACCTGTATCCATCAAAGCAAGAGAAGTTCCACAAACTGTTGCCATGGAAGAAGAACCATCTGATTCCATAACTTCGGACACTACTCTTATTGTATAAGGGAATTCAGATTTATCAGGTAAGACAGGATGAATTGCTTTCCAAGCAAGTTTACCATGACCAATTTCTCTCCTTCCTGGAGCACGTGTAGCAAAGGTCTCCCCAACAGCAAATGAAGGAAAATTGTAATGCAACATGAAATGTTCACGCCTATCACCTTCGATATCATCTACAATTTGTTCATCCTGTGTAGTACCAAGAGCAGTAACAACAAGCACCTGAGTGTTACCTCTTGTAAATAAAGCAGAACCATGGGTTCTAGATAAAATATCAACTTCAACTTCTATTTGTCGTATTTCGTCGTGTTTACGGCCATCTATTCTTGTTCTTTTCTTTTTAATTATCTCACGTACTAAAGATCTTTCAAAGCTTTTTATTGCATGCATAACCAGTCTCTCATCCTTTCCAGCTTCCTTTAAAGTACTTAATATATCACTTCTGAGCACCTCTAAAATTTGAGCTCGCTCTTGTTTTGCTGTTTGTGAATATGCTTTTTTAAAATCTTCACTGTACTTTTCAAGATCTTGTGTTATATCTGATATATCAACAGAGGTGAACTTTTTGGGTTTACTATCAACTGTGTTAGCAAACTCCTTTATAAGCTTAATAACAGGTTGAAGGTGTTCGTGACCAAATTTTATTGCACTTAGAACATTTTCTTCAGAGAGCTCCTTTACTTCTGACTCGACCATTAAAATTGAACGTTCGTCACCAGATAAAAACAGATCTAAGTTGCTTATTTTCATCTTTTGGACAGACGGATTAAGTATATAGTTGTTATTTTCATCACAACCAATCAAAGCTCCAGCTATAATAAAGTGGAAAGGAATACCAGAAATTGCAAGGGCTGCAACAGTACCAATCAATGCTGGTACCTCAGGAGGGTTAATGTTATCATAAGTTAACAAATTACATACTACACTGATTTCATCATGAAAACCTTCTGGAAATAGTGGTCTTATACTTCTATCTACTACTCTTGAAATTAAAGTTTCTCTGTCAGATGGCTTACCTTCTCTTTTTAAAAAACCACCTGGGATTCTACCTATGGCATAGCTTTTTGCGATAAATTGTACGTTTAGAGGTAAAAAATCAACATTTTCTTCTTTCTTTTTGCGCACGACGGTTACTAAAATACAAGTATCACCATAATTCACAACTACTGAACTATTAGCTTGACGTGCTATTTTTCCTGTTTCCAAAGATAAGGTACGGTTACCCCACTCTATTGACTTTCTTATAATTTTAAACATACTAAATTCCTCAATTATTTTCTAATGCCTAACTTCTCTATCAACTCCTGGTAGGTTTTATCACCAAACTTACGCTTTATATAATTTAAGTGCTTGCGTCTTCTACCTATTAATATAAGTAAACCACGCTTGGAGTGATGGTCATGCTTGTGCACTTTAAAATGTTCAGTCAAGTTGCTGATCCTTTCGGTTAAGATTGCACATTGTACAAAAGACGAACCTGTATCATTTTCCTTAATTGAATATACATTTATTAAATTCCTTTTCTTTTCAGATGTTATTGACATCCAAACCTCATTTTAAATGTTAAAAAGACGAATAGGCTTTACATAACCATACGCAAAACTACAAATTGCAATAGGAATATTACCCATTACCACACAAAAGGTATCATAATTCTTTAACTTGAGCAAATTATTTAATACGATTACTTGACCTTTTCTAATTTTGCTTGCTTCTTCTGTAGAAATTTCAACCTTGAACATTGACTCTAGGATTGATCCGATAGGGATAACTTTATCTTTTTTGGTTAATTGTTCAATTATCATTGACTCAGCTTCTCTAAAATTACCTACCATAGTCCTTCTTAATTTTGTAATATGTCCAAAGCAATTTAATGCAATCCCAAGATCTCTTGCAATTGATCTTACATATACACCACTACCACACATCATAGAAAAATCAGCACTATTATTTGTAGTGTTAACAGAAATTAATTTCAGTTCATATATTTGCACTAAGCGAGGCCTTATATTTGCTTTTTGTCCGCTTCTCGCTAATTTATACGCCCTTGTTCCATTGATTTTTACTGCTGAAAATTGAGGAGGAGTCTGTGCTATCTTACCAACAAAGTTCTTGATAGCGTGATTTATTTGATCATATTTAGGTTCCATATTGCTGGTTTTAGTAATATCACCATCCGCATCGTCTGTAGTTCTTTGTTCACCCCACTTTACTGTGAAGTCGTATGCTTTTAAAGCATAAAATAAATACGGTATAGTTTTTGTTGCCTCGCCAAGGGCAATTGGTAATACACCTGAAGCTAAAGGGTCAAGCGTTCCTAAATGACCAGCTTTTTTAATTCCAAATATCCTTTTAACTTGTGCTACTGCTTGCGCAGAGCTAATTCCCATTGGTTTATCAAAATTTAGCCAGCCATGTATCATACACTAATTGTACATAATTGAATCTCGGTCAGTAATACTAATAATAGTTTAGGAAGAAGATTAAGGATGGTTATCATTAAACTATTATAAATAAAGCTTGACTAACATGTGTCGTTAGTATAAAATTAACTTTTATTAACTTTAATTAGAGGGAGTTATTATGACTACAAAACCAAGCGTATGGAAATGGAAAAACACTGTATCTGTAACAAAAACAAGCATCGAAGGTGTAATTGTAGTTACATCTTTAGCAGCGGCAATAACAACAGTATTAGTTGCTACTAATGTAATTGCTGGACCTGCATTTTTAGCATCTGTTTCCAACCCTGTTGGAATTGCAGCTTTATTTATCATTGCTGCATATTTTACTGTAAAAACTATTTCTTCGTATCAGCAAATGTATGCAATGGAGGGAGTTCAAGGTAAAGCTGGTAAAGATGGTAAGGATGCAAACTTTGCTGTTCTTATTGGCGATTCAGTAAAGAGTGGTGAAATTGTTGAAAAAAAGGTTCAAGAAGCAGATGGTAGATACACTCAGCAGTTATTTCTGGTACTTCCAATTAATGACTATAAAGCATTAGCAGGAGATGATAAAAAAGCAGTTCATGTATTGTTAGCGGGTAAAAAGGTTGAAGTTGAACTTGCACATGTAGATCCTAAAGATGATGCTAGTGAGTATAAAGTGAAAGTAGCTAAGGTAGGTGGTAAAGATCAACTTGCTGATATGAAAACAGAGTTAGGTATGAGTAATTCTAATTTACTAAGAGTTGCAGTAAGTAATCAAGATCTGAAAGCTTTAAAAGCTAATGTATCAGCTAAGCTAGCAGATATTGCGATAGAGGCAGCTATAGAAAGAGCTGGGAAAATAGCTTAATTAAGGTCAGGAAGTGAAGAGGCAAAGATGCTGTCTCTTCACTTTTTGTTTTAAAATAAAAACTCACAATAATTTACCTCAAATTTAAACTATGTTCTTATCAAAATCTATTTCTCTGTTTTTTAGAAAGGCATTATCTAACGTCCTTCTATGATATTACTTCGGTGCTCCTCTACGATGTAATCTAAATGCCCAGATACTTGAGATTCAGGAAAGTTTACTGGCTTACAAGCAAGCTGATTTTGGTAGGTATAAAAGGTAGCTGATCTTATATTAAGATACAAAACGTTTTTGATAATTATGAAAAGCTAAATTTCATTGTCACACGCTGGAATGACACCGTTTAGTGTAAAAGCAGATGTTCATGCATAAATTGCTTTAGCTATAAATATTTGAGAAGTTTACTAAATAAAAAAGGCAAAAACCTCTGTGAGGTGAATAGTTGTTTACTATCTAACTCTGCAATTTAGTGTTTTATGATGTTTTGACTGTTTTACAGTTTACATAAGTAAAATTTTTATTAAGACATAAGATGTATATAGTATAAAAACTAAACATAAAACGCAAATTACGTGATATTTTATCGTTTTAATCTTTACAGATTTAAGATAACTGGATGCTTTATTATTAGAGATGAAAGCTGGCAAAATTTATCAAGTAATTTTTTTTATTTCTATCAGTTACTTGTACATATTTAAGGTGTTCTTCTTGTAAATATCGTACCAACAATCTACTATTTTTTTTATGTCTTGTGGCTTATTTTGCGGACCTATGCTGATCCTAACTGAACAGTTTGCTTGCTCTTTTGTTGCTCCCATTGCAAGTAACACATAAGAAGGCTCAATTTTTCCAGAAGAGCATGCAGAGCCATTACTAACCGCAATGTTATTTAAATCAAAATGCATGAGCTGTACATCACTCTTCACTCCTGGCATATAAACGAAACTTGTATTTGGCAGTCTTTTAGAGTTTTTACCAAAGATTTTGATGCTACTAACGAGATTCAATAACTTACTTTCTAATTGATCACGTAGTTTCTTAATTTCATTCATTTTTGATAGAAGATCTGGAACACTTTGCAATGCAGCAGAAAGACCTGCAATTGCGACAACGTTTTCTGTACCACCACGCAATCCTTTTTCTTGCCCACCACCTACTATTATAGGTTCTATCGTAAGATTTTTATTGAATACTAGAACCCCACTACCTGCTATACCACCAAATTTATGAGCAGATAAAGTGAGTGAATCTACTCCTAAATTTTCCATATTAACTTTAATTTTTCCAACACTTTGAGCAGCATCAGTGTGACAAATTGCTCCAAATTTATGAGCTATTTCAGCTATTTCCCTAATAGGTTGAACAACTCCAGTTTCATTATTAGCCATCATAACTGAAACTATTACTTTATTTCCCTTAAGTTTGCTTAGGATTTTTTCTAGCTCCAAAAGATCAATGATACCTTCTTGATTAACTGGTATTATGTGTGGGTTATGTGCAGAATTAAGAATTGAAGGATGCTCTATAGCTGAGACTACATACTGAAAGCCTGTTACTCCTCGCATGACAAGGTTGTTTGCTTCAGTTGCGCCAGATGTAAAAACTATTTCCTTGTCGCTTGAAACATCAATAATACCACACACGGCATCTCTTGCGTCCTGAAGAATTTTTCTTGTTTCTTGTCCTTTTCTATGTAATGAAGAAGGATTCAGAATCTGTTTTGACAAGACTTCAAGTATACTTTTTCTCACACCATCACTAATCGGAGAAGTCGCATTATAGTCAGCATATATATAATTACTATTTTCTAAAAAAAATGAACTTAAAGGTTTATTTATCACTGAATTATAAAGACTTCTTTTTATCATTAAAATTATACATATTTGCTTTAACATAATAAAAGCTTGTTGCAAAAATAGTAAGATTAATACATAATTAATATATTTATTAAATAGGTTTTTATTAGGAGTAAAAGTGGTAGAGGTTTTTTTGAATAATGCAACAAAAAAGATAGAAGGTGAGTATTACCAGAGCAAAAACGCCAATGCACCAGTTGTATTAATTTTACATCATCATCCCCAATATGGGGGAAATATGGATAATAAAATGATACATGGCATATATACATCTTTTATTGGTAACAATTTTTCTGCATTGAAAATTAACTTTCGTGGTGTCGGAAAGTCCACTGGAACTTTTGATAAAGGAATAGGAGAATTAACTGACGCTGCAGTAGCGATTGATTGGCTTCAAGAACATAATCCTAGCAATGTTCCAATCTGGGTTGCTGGGTTTTCTTTTGGAGCATGGGTAGCNATGCAGCTGACGATGCGCCGACCTGAAATAGTAGGTTTCATTGCTCTTTCTCTTCCAGCGACTAAATATGATTTCTCTTTTCTTTCCCCCTGTCCAGTTCCTGGACTCATAGTACAAAGCAGCAACGATACAATTTCAGAAGAAAGTGATGTAACGGAACTAACAAAAAGATTGATGAGCTCAGTAAAAAGTGACCATATGGAGTACCACGTAATAGATAATACTAATCATTTCTTAAGAGATAAAGAAGAGGAGGTGGTTCAAATCATAGATGATTATATAAAACTACGCTTAAATAGTGCGGCTATTTCTCTCCAAAAAGTAAGAAAAGAGGTAAAAATAAAAGAGTGTATCTAATCTTTACAAATGAGGAAAATAAGTGTAGTAATATAAGCAAGGAGGTTCTGTTGTGTTTAGAAAATTGTTATTTCTTGTTTTAGTTACATTGATGGTATCAGGTTGTCTCTTAAACAAGCCACGTAAGTTAAAAAGTCCGTGTATCAGGAGTAATGAGAATACTTCATGCGAGCTATATTCTGTTAACGACTATTGGCTAAGCAAATACAAAGCAAATAGATCATAGTTCTATATTATATTTCCTTACAATTTTACTAAAGAGCCATTTTTTAGTTGTAAAATATGGTCTGCCCTTTCTGCGAGGAGATGGTTATGTGTTACTATAAGCATAGAACTATTATTTTCTTTTATATATGAACGTAGCAACAAAAACACGTTCAAAGAATTTGTTAGATCTAAATTCCCTGTTGGTTCATCTGCAAGTAAAAGCTTTGGAGAATTTACAATGCTTCTTGCAATTGCAATTCTTTGCCTTTCTCCACCAGAAATTTCAGATATCATACTATTTGCTTTATTCTCTAGGCTAAATTTTTCCAATATTATTTGTGCACTTTTCATTGCTTTAGCTTTACTTCTTCCTGCAATAAGCTGAGGAAGCATAATATTTTCTAATACCGATAGTTCTTGCAGCAAATAATGAAATTGATAAACAAAGCTAAGAAAATTTCTTCTTATATGAGTTCTATATTTATCGCTAGCTTGTGTGCAATTTACTCCACCTATTGCCACTATACCTGAAGTTGGCTTATCTAGTAAACCTGCAATTTGCAATATAGTTGTTTTTCCTGATCCCGAACTGCCAATTAATGCAACTACTTGCCCTTTTGTAACTCTTAGACTGATATTTTCTATGATAACAAAACTCTTTTTGAAGCTTTTACATATAGAAATTAGCTCTAGTACTATATCACTACTCATGTTTAAGGACCCAGCAGTTATTTAAATTCTGGTAGAGTAATTAAATTGAGAAACTACTACCACAACCACATTTAGACTTAGCAAGAACATTGTTTACTTGAAAACCGGAACCATTTAGATTCTCAGTATAATCTATAACTGAGTTATTTAAAAACTTTGCTGAGCAATTATCAATCATTAATACAGGTTTTCCATTTTTATCATTAACTACTATGTCTTTGCTTTTTCCACTAAACTTAAAGCGTTCTTTATGGTCTTCGCTATCCTCATAATTATCATTATCATCGTCATCATCATCAAATTCATCGTTATAATCATCATCGTCATTACCTAAAGATAGATTTTTGTTTATTTGATCCATAAGAAAATTGTACTTGAAGCCAGAACACCCACCACCTGAAATTGCAATTCGTAAAACAGAGTTTTTGTCTTTTTCTTGTTCTATAAGAGAGTAAATTTTCCTTAATGCACTATCAGTTAAGTTAATATTGTAACTTATTGACATAATCATTGCCACTTATTATTAATAGTTTATTATAGTAGAAATTTTACATGTCAAACAATAATTTTCTGTTAAGTTATGCATGTCTTCCACACAAGACAAGGGGAAGGTATTTCAAAGAATTGGAAGATGAAAATCGCAGTTGCTTTCAACGTGACAGGGATCGCATTATACACTCTAATGCGCTTAGGAAATTAGGTTACAAAACACAAGTTTTTATTAATTATGGAAACGACTATTATCGCACACGACTTACTCATAGCCTTGAAGTTGCACAAGTTGCAAGATCTATTGCACGTAGGCTAGGTTTAGACGAAGATATTACTGAATGCATAGCACTTGCACATGATCTTGGTCATCCCCCATTTGCTCACACAGGTGAAAATGCTCTAAAAAAATCAGTTCAAAATTTGAATCTTGATAATGAGAAATATGAATTTGACCATAATGTTCAAGCTATAAGGATTTTGACTCATCTTGAAAAAAAACATGCTGACTTTGATGGTATGAACCTAAGCTGGGAAGTAATTGAAGGAGTTGCAAAACATAATGGTCCTCTGCTTGGTCAGAATGCAGTATTTCGTACAAATAATCAACTATTGTTAGAATATAATGAAAAATATGATTTAAAACTCGAAAAATTTTCAAGTATCGAAGCACAAGTTGCCTCAATAGCCGATGACATTGCATACAGTGTTCATGACCTTGATGATGCATTGAGAGGAAATTTGGTAACCGTAGGAGATCTGCTTGAGATTCCTTTAATTGGGAAAATATTTAAAGATATAAAAAGCAAATATTCGGAGTTATCTCAAAATAAGTTGATACATGAATCACTCAGTAAAGCTATAGGAATTATGATAAGTGACGTTGTTTTTTGGACTGAAAAAAACATTAAGGATTGTAAAATAGAAAGTGTAGAAGACGCGAGAAGTTTAAATAAGATGTTAGTTATATTCTCACCAGAAGTTGCAAACGCTATAGAAGAAATAAAAAAATTTAACATAGAAAAANTATATAAAAGCTATAAACTTAACAGAACGATGAATAAAGCAAAACGTATAGTACAAGAGCTTTTTCAATGTTTTTATGACAATCCGGAACTATTGCCTATAGAGTGGGGCAGGCTTGCTTATGAATTTGAGCGTTCAGTAGTAATATGTGACTATATCTCTGGTATGACAGATAGATTTGCCATACATGAACACAGAAGAATTTTTGACACCTCATACGAAATGACCTCTTTTTAATGGCAGATGACTATTTTATATTAATAGCACTGAAGCTTGTGCAAAGCGAAAGATTTGGGTATAACGATTACTTTCTTAGCAATCAATACTGGTTGTTATTATTGCTACCGCTAAAGATGCAAGTGCAACTATACCTTCAATACTAATTTTTGTTATGTATACTGTGTTTCTCCACTTCTATATATGCTTTTATTTATAATAACTTTTAATAAACCTCCTTTTAATTGAGTTTAATAATAAATTAAACATGCTAGATGTTAGCATACATGATCAAGCTATTTTTTTTTTTTGCAAATATAATTTCTAGCTATAGGTCTGTTTTCTAAACTGCTAATAACTATAAACAGCTGGCTGAATTTTAATAAACCAATAACCATGTAAGTAGGCTGAGAAAATTTTGAAATCATGGCTATGCCACAATTGTGCAAGCAACTATATTTTTTGCAACTAACTTTCAGCTATTTATAGCTAAGAAATCTACTAAATTGGAAAAAATACAAGAAATATTAGTTACTATCTAATTAAATAGTATTAATATTTTTTTTAAACATTTAATAGTCGCAATTTAGCTAATTTTAATATCTTTCTAAAATTTTTAGCTTTTAATATTAAAAGATTTATTAAATGGAGAATGAAGATAAAAGGAATCCCATAATAGCTAGTTATTCTTCTGGTTTTATGAGCTGATATTTTATACTTTCTTGAATGCTTTCGTTGTTCAATTTGCACAGATTGAAGATAATTAAATACCTTTATTATCATAATAAAGAGGTTGGCAGAATTTGTTAAATGGTCTTCAGTCTTATTTCTATGATTGAAAAAGTATGGATATCTATTAGTTACTTAGATACTGAATTATTGTAAAATTTGACATTCATTACTGATGGCTAGAATATTAGCAGAGTAAAAATTGCTTAAGAAAGTATGTATACGTATGACGTAGTGGTAGTAGGTGGTGGTCATGCTGGGTGTGAAGCAGCTGCGGCTGCAGTTCGCCTTGGTGCAAATACACTACTTATAACCCATAAAATTTCAACTATAGGAGAAATGTCCTGCAATCCAGCGATTGGAGGAATTGCAAAAGGTGTTGTAGTTAGAGAGATTGATGCTCTTGATGGAATAATGGGGAGAGCAATCGATCAAGCAAGCATACACTCAGTTATTTTAAACGGTAGCAGAGGTGCAGCAGTGTGGGGACCACGTGCACAGGCAGATCGAAAACTATACAAGAGAGCAATACAGGAAATTATTCTAAATTACAACAATTTGACAGTAAAAGAAGAGTCGGTTGACGATTTTCTTATTGAAAGTAATAGCAATGGAGAGCCGTACATTAAGGCCGTTGTAACAAGCTTAGGCGAGCGTATATTGACAAGTAGAGTTGTTTTAACTACAGGAACTTTTCTGCAAGGTGTGATTCATATAGGTGAACAGACAATTCCTTCAGGAAGAATGGGGGATAAGTCTTCAATAGAACTTGCAAATACATTAAAAAAATATAATTTTGGATTAGGTAGATTACGTACCGGAACTCCACCAAGACTTAATCGTAATACTATAAACTGCTCAATATTGCAAGAACAAGTAGGTGATAATCCACCTACACCGTTTTCTTATCTTACAAAAAGAACTACCCAACCTCAAGTTTCATGTTTTATTACTTATACTAATGAAAATACACACAGAATAATTCAAGAGAATCTCCACAGATCAGCTTCTTCATACTTGAATGACATTGTTGCACCAAGATATTGCCCATCGATTGAAGCTAAAGTTAAAAAGTTTGCAGAAAAAAATAGTCACCAAATATTTCTAGAACCGGAAGGACTTGACGATAATACTATATATCCGAATGGAATTTCAAATTCATTGCCTATTGAAGTACAGTACAAAATGATAAGGAGTATCAAAGGACTTGAAAATGCAGAGATATTAAAACCTGGATATGCAATTGAGTATAATTATATTGATCCACGAGAGTTATTTCATACTCTAGAAACTAAAAAAATTAAAGGGCTATATTTTGCCGGTCAAATTAATGGAACTACTGGATATGAAGAAGCAGCAGGACAGGGAATTGTTGCCGGAACTAATGCAGCACTTTCTGCAGCTGGAAAGAAAGGAGGCTTTGTTCTTCATCGCACAGACTCGTATATCGGTGTAATGATAGATGATTTAGTTACTAAAGGGGTAATAGAACCTTATAGGTTATTCACCTCACGTGCAGAATATAGACTAGCAATCAGATCAGACAATGCAGACAGAAGATTAACACAAAAGGGTTATGATATTTCCCTTGTATCGCATGAGAGATACTCTGTTTTACAAAGTAAACTTAAGTCTATTAAGCAACTTAAGAAAAATTTAGAGAGCTTAACAATTACTCCTGAGCAACTTAGGTTTTATGGTATAAAAACATCTTATGATGGAATGAGAAAAACAGCACTAGATCTACTTAGCTACCCCAATATCAACTGGAATAAATTACAAGAAATATGGTTGGAATTGGGTAGTGTTACGCACTGGAATAATACCATAATAAATGGTGTAAATGAGAATGAGATACGCGAGGCAGTTACAATTGAAGCAAAGTACAAACCTTATTTGATAAGACAAGAAGCAGATATGAGGTTTTTACGAGAGGAAACTAATACTCAAATTCCAATTAGCTTTGATTATTCACAAGTTCAAGGTCTATCAAGCGAAGTAATAGAAAAATTGCAGGCAATAAAACCAGCAACAATTGGCATTGCAAAGCAAATACAAGGCGTTACCCCAGCAGCAATAGTTAGCATATTGGTGTATTTGAGAAATAAGAGAATGAAAATAGCTGCTACTAATTCTGTGTAAGGTATTCTATGTTAAAAATCGAGGAATTTCGTTCTTTTATGCGTAAAATAAATGTAGATGTATTTATGCTGCACACTAAAGATGAATATTTAAATGAACATTCAGATGGCTTAATCAAATTATGTGGCTTTACAGGGACAAATGGACTGCTTATTGTTACAAAAGATAACAAGTGCCCGTTTTTTACAGATGGACGTTATATCATACAAGTCCATAAACAGCTTGATCAAGATACTTTTCAAGTATATAATATACAAGAAGAGGATCCGTGTGAATGGGTGAAAGCGAATTTAACATTGACCACTTCATTAGGTTATTACTCGCAGAATTTTACTGTAAAAGAGATAAGGAGATACGAAAATATTTGTAGATTAGTATCAGTATCCTATTCAATTAAAAAAGAAAGTAATCATAAAGAACAAACTATAGTTTCGTATGCAGTTGAGTACTCCGGTGAAAGTAGTAAGAGTAAATGTGAAAGAGTGGCTAAAAGTATAAATAAAGAAATTGAAGCGGTTCTTCTAACTGATCCAAATTCAATTTCATGGTTATTAAATCTAAGAAATGAAAATGCTAAGTATACTCCATGTGTATTAGGCCGTGTTATACTATATAAAAATGGTAATGTTGATTTATTTGTTCAAGATAAAGAATATTCAACTGTACAGGCAAATTTAGATAACCATATAAGTATTTTTGATATTAACAAGCTAGAGAGTTCACTGTGTAAGCTAAATTCGGTAATGATAGATCCAAGCACAACTCCAATGAGTATTATGGCTATAATAGAAAGTAAGCTGGTAGTTGAAAGAGATGATCCTTGTTTAATTTACAAAGCAGTAAAAAATCAAACTGAAATAGCTGGGGCTATAAATGCGCACATTCGGGATGGAGTAGCAGTAACAAATTTTCTATATTGGCTTGAAAGTAATATTAATAAGCCTCTTGTAAATTCAAATATTATCCAGATAACTGATACTGAGACTCAGAAGAAAAACGCAGATTCCAGCATCATGCGCTGGAATGACATAAAAAAGGATCCTGATTTTTTGCTTGAACAACCATTATATGGTGGGTCTAGTGTGATCACCGAACTTAGTGCTGAAGAGAAACTCTTAGAATATAGAAAAGAACAGGATTTATTTAAGCAATTAAGCTTTCCAACAATTTCCGCATTTAATGAGAATGGAGCAGTAATTCATTACCGTTCAAGTAGTAAGACGAATAAAATAATTCAGAAAGATGGATTGTACTTGATTGATTCTGGTGGCCAATATCTTAATGGTACAACTGATATTACAAGAACTGTAGCAATTGGAAGCCCAACTAACGAACAAATAACTCATTATACAATAGTATTGAAAGCTCATATTGCTATAGCAAGTGTAGTCTTTCCTTCTAATACTACTGGTGGAGAGCTAGATATATTGGCACGCACTCATTTATGGAAATTTGGAATAGATTACATGCATGGTACAGGACATGGAGTAGGAAGTTATTTATCAGTTCATGAAGGACCACAAGCAATATCAAAAGGGAATAAGGTAAAACTTATGCCAGGAATGATACTTTCCAATGAACCTGGTTATTATATTCCAGGAAAATATGGAATAAGGATTGAGAATCTGATGTATATTGACAGACAAGAAAATGGCTTCTTAAACTTTAAGCAACTTACTTCTGTTCCATACGATAGAAAGCTAATAAATATACACATGCTTACTAAAAATGAAATTAAGTGGATAAATAGCTATCATCAGTTTGCTTATGAAAACTTAGAAAACGATATCAACGATAAGGAATGGTTAGAGAAAACATGTGCCCCTTTATAAATAAAGGGAAGGCTTTTTACTCTTTAAATGAGTATTAATACAGGTGTAAAAGAGGTATTATATATTGTTTTTAAATTAAAAACAATATATAATAAAAAGTACGTATTTCCAGGTAGGTGTAATTATGATAGATAAAGTTCAGGAAGATGAGTTTATGAAACAGTACATGGATACTTGTAAAGAACAAATAGAAAAATTAGCTAAGGATCCTGAGTTACTTAATCAAACCTTAAAACCATTTATGCAAATGTCTCAGCAGCTTATGGCTAGTAGTATGTTAGATGGATCTATGCCTAATAATATAGTATCTAATTTGAGTAATATGGATATTACTAAGTTGCTTACTCAGATGAAGGAAATGATTGATTACATAAAAAGCAACTACAAGGGACTCATGAAAAAAGATAGTTCACAGATTCAAGAGCTTGATGAATCCAGTAGAAAACTGAGAGGCTTAGTCAGAAAGCTGATAGAAAGAATTGAAAATAATAAATAGTAGAGTTGTCAGTAGCGTAGTAAAACAGAACCCCAGGTCAGACCTGCACCTATTGCAATTAGCAGTCCAAGGCTCCCTGGTTTTATTTTTGATTTTTGTATTGCATGATCAAGTGCTAGTGGAATTGATGCTGCTGAAGTGTTTGCATGTTGATCAACCGTATTAATCACTTTTTCTATAGGCAAATCTAACTTCTTCATTACTGCTTCAACAATACGAATGTTTGCCTGATGAGGAGTTAACCAATCAATATCAGTAATCTCTAAATTATTGAATTTCAGTGCTTTCTCTACTGAAGCTGTTAATTTATCTACTGCATGTTTGAATATTTCTCTTCCTTTCATGCATATTTTTCCAGGGTTACCAGTTGAGGATACTCCTCCATTCGTGCATAATATATCTATATTGCCATCAGAGTATAGGTTAGTTGATACTATGCCACCATTTATGGATTTCTTTACTGCTTCACTACAATGCACTGATTTTATTACTATTGCGCCGGCGCCATCACCAAATAGTACACAAGTTGATCTATCTTTCCAATCAACAATTCTAGACATTATTTCAGCACCTATAACTAGTGCATACTTAATGCTATTATTGGCTTTGATAAGCGAGTCAGCGACTGTAATTGCATATATAAAACCAGAGCATGCGGCTTGTACATCAAAAGCAAACGCATTCCTACATTTTAATCTGCTTTGCACAATAGTTGCACAGCTAGGAAGAGTTTTATCAGGTGTTGTTGTTGCTACTATGATTAAATCAATTTCATTTACTAAAATTTTAGCTTTTTCTATAGCATCTCTTGCTGCATTAACAGCTAAATCTGATGTTAATTCTTCTTTATCTGCTATATGTCTTTGAGTTATTCCTGTTCTCTGTCTAATCCATTCATCACTTGTTTCAACTATTGATGCAACATCATTGTTACTCAATATTCTTTTTGGTAAGTAAGATCCAGTACTTAATATGAAACTTTTATTCAATATGACCTACCTCACTAACTATCTTTTGGTTTAAGTTTTCACTAATAGCACTTACTGCAAATTTTATAGCGTGGGCAAAAGAAACAGCATCGGAATTTCCATGGCTCTTGATGACTACGCCATTGAGCCCTAAAAACATAGCTCCACTTCTAACTTTGGGATTAAAACGCGTTAATACCTTGCTAAGTTTGGATTTCAATAATACACCAATAAGCACTTTTGTTGTCCACGAGTTGAATACTTCTTGCTTTATTAAATTAATAAAAGCACTAGCGGTTGCCTCAGCTGTTTTAAGCATTACATTGCCAACAAAACCATCAGCGACAATCACGTCAATACTGCCATCTAAAAATTCACTTGCCTCTATATACCCCTTAAAATTAATATTTGAGGTATTTTTGAGCAATTCAAAAGCTCCTCTTATTGAGTCAGTACCTTTAATTTCTTCTGTACCAATATTTAATAAAGCAACTTCAGGATTGTCAACTTTTAGTGCTATTTTTGCAAATGTACTCCCCATCAATGCAAATTGAAATAATGAGTCAGCATTACAATCAACATTTGCACCAAGATCAAGTAATACAAAGCTTTTTGCCTTAGTTGGACAGACAGTCCCAATAGCAGGGCGATAGATATTTGGCAGTATTCCTAGAATAAACCTAGAAATAGCCATTAATGCTCCAGTGTTGCCTGAAGATACTGCCCCAGAAGCCTTACCTTTTCTTACTGCTTCAATGGCTGCTTTCATGCTCGAATCTTTACGATGCCTCAGTGCAAAGGATGGTTTATCATTCGCGAGAACACTGTCAGAACAATGGATCAACTCAGAATTATTGCTTACCTTCTTATATTTTAAAAGTAAAGGAGATACTTCTTTTTGGTCTCCATAAATACGAAAAAAAATTTTAATTCCTGGGTCAATAAGGTTATCCAAAAAAAAACTAGCACCTTGAATTACTGAGAGAGGTGCAAAATCACCTCCCATAGCGTCAAGTGCGACAACTATGTTATGGTTAACAGTAGGTAACATATCATGATACATGATAGTTATTCTTTCTGTTGTTTGATGAAAACACGTTTTCCTTTATAACTGCCATCAATTGCTATATTGTGAGGTAACATAAATTCCCCAGTTATTGTGCATACCGCAATATTCTTAGGCTCAATAGCATGGTGAGAACGATGCATATTACGCCTTGATTTTGACTTTTTTTTCTTTGGTACTGCCAAAACTTTTCTCCATTCTACTATAAAAATTTAATCTATTAGTAACATATTTTTTACAGGAAGTAAACAGTGATAGTAAGATAAGTAAGGTTTACCTATGTAATTAATTCCTGTAAGTTTTAAACTGAAACATTTCAGTTAAAATATATTGAATTTAAAAGATACTTTACTATATAATAAAATTACTAAAAATTTTAGTAAAGCTAATTTTATGCTAAGGTAAGTGCGGGAAGTGATTTTTCCAATATAAATATGGTGTTAGAATGATCTGTAGGTACCTTACTGACTTTCTATTAATGCTTGGTAGTGTGTGGGCATTTATATTTTTCAGTCTTTATATCACTACCATATTATTAAGCTAACATAGCAACAAAGTAGATCATAGAAGCAGGCTTTTTCTCTTTACCGATTTTTCTTGGACTCACAGGAATTTTTATGGGAGCAGTAATAGCTTTGTGCAAAACAATTCTGAGCTTCATTAATTAGTCCAGTTTTAATTAATCTAACAATGCTGGAAAGGATGTACTATCAATTATAGCAGAAACTGGTACGATTGTATATTACTGAATAAATGGATGTACTTATAACTTTAAGTATTAACCTCTTTAAATATTTAACCGTACCGAGAATTTTAATATCAGTTATAGTATTCCATGTACTTATAACAATGCAGATTTAATAGGAATACTTAGAAGATATCACTGCAGTTTTCAAATTTAGCCACAAGAATATACTATATAAGTAAAATGTGCAGGCCAAATTCTTTAATATGTAAGATTTTATTACCTGGTCTAGTAAAGGAAATTGCTTTTGCTGCTATAATTTCTGTTTTAAGAGGAGGTATACAAATGAGGAAAAGTAAGTTATTTGCTATAACATTAACTGTTTTATTTTATCGTCCATATCGTATTTGATTATTTTAGCAGCAAACTACTTAATTACTTTAATACATGCATAGTCTTATAATATCAAACTTAAGCTTATCTTTACTAAAAGATGTAAATCTCAATATATTAAAATAGGAATTACTGGTTATACTTGGTAGCTCAGGAAGTAACAAATCTATATTAACAAAAATAACCATTAGCTTGCTGATGTCAGATTCATTATTTATTGGAATAAATAGTAAAGACTAAAATAAACTTAGAGTATCTTTCAAGGTTTTGCTTTACTTAACTGCTTTACAGTTTAGAAAAGTAATATTTTTTAACTATAAAAGTTACTTTAATATTGGCAAAAAAAAAGGTAAAGCAATTATTAATTGAGAAATTGAATAATGTTTTTTAGACTAGACCAATTTCATATCAGATATAGAAAATGAGATAGTGATAGAACTATCAGAAAATTCTGATTTCTATTATTACAACTACACATGGTATTTACAGGTATATTTAAAGATATCCTATAAAACTATATGAGGGAAATATCAGCTTTTACGGAACAACACTAAAC
>NZ_JABUMP010000001.1:356345-398214 GCF_029169405.1 Wolbachia endosymbiont of Onchocerca gibsoni
AGTGAATATATAAAGAAACTTATTTGCTATGTATGTACAAAATGAAAGCCCTTTATTTTTATTACTTACTTCCGAGGCATATAATTCTCATCGTGCTTTGCAAATACTGTATCTGCTAAAAAGGTTCCATTGTCGAACATTTTACCTTGCACAACAACACCACTTTTTTCTGAAAACATTGGTGGAAGTACCCCTTGATATTTTATTAAAACGCTTTTATTAAAATCTGTCACCTGGAAGATTACTTCATTCTCGTTGTGTATTACACTATTCTCAACAACCATTCCACCGATACGAATTAACTTTTGATTGTTTGGTAAAACTATCGCTTCACTTACTGTATAAAAAAATGAGATATTTTCTTTGAGTGCTATTAAGATAAGAAAAACTACGCAGTTTAAAAAGAAGGAGATTCCTGAAGCTATAAGTAATCGCTTATGTTTTCTCTTCATTATTGTTTTTAAGGCCCTCCAAAGTTTCTTTACTCTTAATATAGCAAGAAATAGTAAAAATTAACTCCCCAGCAATTAATACAAAACTAATGAGGTAAGCAAAAATTACATACGTATTCATAGTGTATTACCAATAAACAATTTACCTGCGTCGAAATAAAGTAAACCTCCATCTTTTTGTTGTAGTGCCAACTTACCGTTTTTATCTATATCAATAAAAGTTCCCTCATACAACTTGCCAGCTAATTTTACGCTGATTTGCTTGTTCATTTTGAATGCTTTTTTTAACCACATGTTTCTTATAACACAAAACCCGTCAAATATCCACTGTTTTCTTAACTCATTAAAATTTATTATCAATTCTTTTAATAGATCTATGTTAGATGAAGACTCACCGTAACTGCTAATGCATGTTGTCCATGAAAACGGTGCATGATTAATGTTAATTCCAATTCCTATAACTAGCCAATATGAATTGGATTTTTTTTCAAGCAATATCCCGCTTATTTTCCTACCATCTACCAGAATGTCATTTGGCCATTTATATTGAATGTTACCGTCATCTATAGATGACGATAACGTGTTGCCAACAGCAAGAGCAGTAACAAAAGTTAATTCTGTCAATTTACTTAAGCTTTCTCTGTTATTCCAACATGTAATGTTGTAATTCATTATTGGAATGATACTAGTGTGATCATATAAAGAGTCTATGATTAAACTTACATAAAAATTGCCCTTTGGAGAAATCCAGCTTTTTCCAGTGCGTCCTCTACCATCTGTTTGCTTATCGGCAATAATAACGGCTTCGTTTGATATTCCTTTATCAATTAAGTCCAATGCTTTTCCATTGGTACTAGAGACTTCTTTATAATGATAAATATGAAAACCTTCAAATGTTTTAGGGAACACTTCATAATCCTTTAGTTACTAAATGAATTAACGAGTATAAATTTTCTATGTACATAAAAAGAACAATATTGATCAAGGAAGACGCTGAAGTGATGATTAATAGACCCTTAGGATAAGTAATCTTAATGTTACTAGCTTTATCAAAATACATAGCTTTTATAATACTTAAGTAATAGTAACATGATATAATACTTGCTACTACGAGGATCAAAGACAAACTGATAAAACCTGAGCTTATTAGACTTCTAAATATAAAAAGTTTAGCTAAAAAACCTGCAAGTGGTGGTATTCCCGCCATTGAAAGTAATAGTACAGAAAGATGAAAAGCCAAAATTGGGTGTTTTTTTCCAACACCAGCTAAATTAGCAACATTGCAATTGTCATCGTCAATTTGTATAAAACATGAGAATAACCCTATACTTGTAATGATGTATATCATTAAATACATCAAGGAACTATCTATTCCTGTCCGTGTAAAGGTAGAAAGTGAAACAATCATGAAACCAACATGACCAATTGAACTGTAAGCAAGCAGCCTTTTTAGGTTTTTTTGGCGCAAAGCCCCGAAAGTGGAGATAAGCACAGACAATGTTGAAAAGCATAAGAGAATAGGTTGAACATAATTTTTTACATTTGCCAACTCTTCATTCGTTAATCGAATTAAAAATGTTATAAGTGCAGCCTTTGGAGCGGTAGAAAAAAACATAGTTACTATGGTGGGTGCGCCTTGATATACATCTGGAGCCCACATATGAAAAGGAACAATGGCAAGTTTGAAACACAAACCAATGAGGATAAAAACTAACCCAAAAACTATTCCGTAAGTTACCTGATGGTTTTGTACAAATAAACTTAATTGAAAAAAATCGATTTTTCCTGTATATCCATAAAGTAGCGACATTCCATATAGCATAATACAAGAAGATAGTGCACTAAGTGTAAAATATTTTGCTCCTGCTTCAGATGAATATGCTGAATTTTTATTAAAGCTTGTAAGAACATATAGAGATATACTCATCAGCTCAAAAGCTAAATAAAAAGAAATTAAACTATTTGTTGAAACTAAAGTTATCATGCTGAATAGAGCAAAAAGAATCAGTACTGAAAACTCATACTTGTAGTTGTATTTTGATAAATCCAGTAGCAAAAGTACTAAAATTCCTATAATAAGGATTAACCCTTGGGCTGATCTGATATATAAATTAAGTTTTAATAATGAATTAAATGAAAAAACTTCACTGTTTTCTATTGAAAGAATTAAAATTATTAAAGTTGCCACTGTACAACTAAGTCCTAGTAAGTTAATAATGCGGCGGCTAGACATAATTCCAAGTAGCAGCAACACCAGTGAGGAGATAATAGAAAAAGTTTCTGGTAATACCTGTATGTAATTCATGGAGTATTATATTTGATTAATAAACTTGCCATACATGGCTTCAAATAATTTAGTGCAAAGGTTGGGTAAAATCCGAGCAAAACAATAAATACTGCAAGTAAAATTAGAATAGAAAATTCTATGTTATCTAGATGGTTATTTGACAATTTGGAACAGCTACTTCCCCATATTATCCGTTTGCATAAATTCAACATATAAACTGCGCTTAAAATAGTGCTAAGTGCAATAAGTCCTGTAAAAAACTTTATTTTTTTAAACATTCCAATCATAACCAAAAACTCACCTATAAATCCAGACGTTCCAGGTAGTCCTATTGAAGCCATTGAAAATAAAATGAACATAAAGCCAAATTTTGGCATTGTGTTTACTATGCCAAAATACTTTGCAATTTTTAGGGTTCCAGTTCTAGTATGTAGCATTCCTACGCATAAAAATAAAGCAGCAGAAATAAGACCATGGCTAACCATCTGGAATATAGCACCAAGTATACCCTCTTCGCAAAATGAAAAGAGACCAGCAGTAACAATTCCCATATGCGCTATCGAAGAATAAGCTATTAACTTTTTTATATCGTCTTGAGCAAACGCAACTAGTGAAGTATAGATTCCTGTAATAATGCTGAGTATAACAACGAAATTTGAAAAATATGAACTTGCCTGGGGAAGCATTGGAATAGAGAATCTTAAAAATCCGTATCCTCCCATTTTAATAAGCAAACCAGCTAAAACCACAGATCCAGAAGTTGGNGATTGTACATGCGCGTCAGGAAGCCAAGTATGAAATGGGAACATTGGTACTTTTATTGCAAAAGAAATAAAAAATGCGATCCATAACAATGATTGCACTCTAAAATCAAGGCTTGGCATTAACGTGATCAGTTTCTGTATGTCGTACGTTTCAAAAACGCTATAAATATATACTAACCCAAGCAGAAACAATAATGAACCGGTAAGTGTATAGAGGAACAATTTAAACGTTGCATATATTCTGTATTTCCCTCCCCAAATGCCAATAATAAAGAACATTGGTACTAAAACAGCCTCAAAGAATACATAAAAACTTATAGCATTTAGTGAAATAAAAAAACCGATTATAAAACTTTCAAGCAGTAAAAACAATGCCATATATGGCTTTAGAGTTTTATAACTTATTTTACAATTGTAGAGTATACAGATACCAAACAAGAAAGTTGTGAGTAGAAGGAAAAATAACGATATACCATCTACCCCTATTCCAACATTTCTAATCGGATAGCTAATAAACTGAAAACCAGCATTGGTATAATTGTATTTTATACAAGCCACAATGCTAAGCAAAAATGGAAGAGCAACAAAAAATAAGGCAAGGAACCTTAGGTATATAGATTTATGACTAATCTTTATTAAAGATAAAATTAATGCTCCCATTAGTGGAAGTAAGAATATACTAAGTAATAACACTTTCTATTTAATTCCAATAATATACAAAGCACTGATTATTAAAGCAATGAACATAATAAATGCATAATCAAATATGTAGCCAGTTTGTAATTTTATAGAATTCTTTGAACATTCATTAACTAATTTTACAACACCGCTTGGTCCGAGTGAATCAATGGTCTTGACATCAAATTTGTATAAAAGTTCAGATATAAGCCTCGTTGGTACAACTATAAAAAGTTCATATATCTCATCAAAGTACCATTTATTCTGCAGGAATTTAAGTAAAAATTCACTTTTAATTTGTTTAATCGTTTGATAATAATAGGTCAAGTACGCAAATGCTATCCCACTCAGGCTTATTAAAATTGGTAGTAGTTTTATAAAGAAATCATGAACTTCATGCTCATCAGCAACCACTAAGCTTGACCTCCAAAATACATTATTAGTTATGTTTAAAATATTTACTCCCCATATTCCAGAAAACGCCGACCCAAAAGTAAGTATTGATAACGGTATAAGCATAACTACTGGTGCTTCATGTATATCAATTTTACTTTGCTTGCGGCTATGAAATACCAGAAGTAATACTCTCCAAGAGTAAAGCGCTGTAAGGAATGCAACAACTAAACTTATTATAAAAGCAAAGCTGTCTGTATCATAAGCATGCTTAATTATCAAATCCTTTGAATAAAAACCTGCAAATGGAAATATTCCAGAAAGTGCAAGAGAGCCAATCCACATAGAAGCGTAGGTATAGGGAATTTTCTTCCAGCAATTTTTCATCTTTTGAATGTTCTGTTCATGATGCATTGCGTAAATCGCATTACCTGCGCTAAGGAATAGCAAAGCTTTTAAAAAAGCGTGTGTCATCAAATGAAAAACAGCAATATTGTAAGCAGAAAGGCCACACGCTATGAACATATAACCAAGTTGGCTACAGGTTGAATAAGCAATTACTTTCTTTATATTATTCTGAGTAATTGCAACGGTAGCTGCAAAAAAAGCAGTAAGTTCACCAACAATAACTATTAGTTCTCTTGCTACTTTTGATAGTTCAAACAGTGGAGAACATTTTGCTACTAAGAATACACCTGCTGTTACCATTGTTGCCGCATGAATAAGCGCAGAAACAGGAGTTGGCCCTTCCATTGCATCTGGTAACCAAACATGTAGGCCGAGCTGAGCAGATTTTCCCATACAGCCAATAAAAAGCAGTACACATATTACATCAATTATTTTTAGTTCACAGCAGAATGCCCTAATGTTCCTTGTACCAAGAAGATTAGCTGTATCAAAAATTTCAGTGAATCTCAAAGAATGAAATGTGTAATAAATTAGAAAAACTCCAATTAATAGTACAAAGTCTCCTACTCTATTTGTAACAAATGCTTTGAGTGCCGCATTATTCGCAGAATATTTTTGAAACCAAAACCCTATAAGCAAATAAGAGCATAAACCAACCCCTTCCCAACCAAAGAAAAGCTGTACGAAATTGTCACTTACAACTAACATAATCATACAAAATGTAAATAACGACAAATAAGAGAAAAACCTTGATTTTCCTTTATCGTGTTTCATATAACCGATAGAGTAGAGGTGAACTACTAGAGAAACAGTGGTAACAACAACCAGCATTAAAGATGAAAGAGCGTCCATATTAATTGCCCAATTCACTTTTAATTCACTTAATGAAAGTAGAGGAAATAAACTTAAGTGGTAATTTTCAGAGAAAGCAAGAAAAACATACCAAGATAAAACTGCAGACATTCCAACTCCTACAGTTGTAATTGACTGGCTAAAAGTATCCTTCTTAAAAAGGGCTGCAAACAATGAAGCAAAAAGTGGCAAAAACACTATTAATTTTAATATATTCGTCATATTTTTATTCCTTCATTAAGTTTACCTGCTCAACATCTATGTTGCCGTGATTTCTATAGTATACAACTAATATTGCAAGTCCTATTCCTGACTCAGCTGCTGCAACAGTTAATACAAACATGACAAAAATTTGCCCTATTATGTTATTCATAAAAGCAGAAAAAGCAACTAGATTGATGTTAATTGCTAGTAATAATATTTCTATTGATAATAATATGTTGATTATGCTCTTGCGGTTGATAAAAATACCACACACTCCAATAGTGAATAAAACAGCAGCAACTACCAAGAAATGATTTAATCCTATTTCCATTTCACTCCTTTTCCAAATTTAGCCTTAACTAATCTTACAGATGAGGACTGTGTTAATTGTTTCAACACATTTTGTCTTTTAATTCCTTTTTTCTTATCTTGCGAGGCAAGAGCAATTGTGCCTACAATTGCGGCGAGTAGCAGAATGCCAGAAAGATGAAAGGCGTACATGTAATCAGTATACAGCAAATCACCGATAGCTTTCACATTATTCATGCTATAGTTTATACCATTGTTTATATTTAACGCTGAGTTGAGAATTATAAAACTGATAACCAGAAAAAATACAACAGATAATATGGTACTAAGGACTAAGTGTTTCGTGAAACCCTGACGCAGTTTTATATAGTCAATATCGAGCATCATAACTACAAAGAGAAATAACACTGCAACTGCGCCTATATATACTATTAGTAGTATCATAGCAATAAACTCAGCTCCAAGAAGAATAAAAAGAACTGTAGAGTTAACAAAGGTGAAGATTAAAAATAACACTGCATGAACAGGATTCTTTACACTGATCACATAAATAGCAGATAGAATGCTGAGGATTGCAAAAAGATAAAAGAAAAAAGCCATTGATACTTTAATTGCAATAATAGTTACTAATTTAAAGTAACTATTATTATGAAGTCAATAAACTTTTCACATGGCATAAAGTTATTTCGTTTAACTTTTCAATTTTGGCAGATTAAAATGGTAAAAAGTTTATATTTAATGTATAACTGTTTAGTTTTTTATACTATATGTGCTTTTATGTTTTTATAAGTTCTTTTAGGTTTTGAGCTTTTATCTATATAAGCTAAAGTATACTTATTTATAAAGTGCTCAAGACATTATCTAACGCTAAATTTTAAATAGAGAATAAGATGATTAGCTTGTTGATTTTCTTTGCTTAGTAAGTTTCTTTTAATATTAGGGTTAGGGGCTAAAGGTCAGTTGCATTCAAATACAGTTGAATTGTAATATTAAAGGCTAAAAAAACGCTCTAAGTTTCTTCCTATTTTTTCTATTTAATAAATTTTTTAAATATTAATAACTAGAGTAGTACTAACAGCTTTTGCTTAGCTATTTATTAATGCCATAACGGCATAACATAAGAAAATTTAGCTACTAGTATAACATAAGATCAGCTGTTTTTTATGCTTGCTAAATCAAATCAGTTTACTTGTGAGCAAATAACCTTTTGGATACCTTCAGTAATTTAACTAGCTTTAACCTAATGTTTGGTTTTTTGTAATACAGAACAACTTTGAAATATTAAAAAAAATTGTGTTATTTTTTCAAATTCCTTACCATAATATTATTATCCATACCTTAAGCTACTACTCGATATGCTGAAATTTTTTTTTTAATGANNGCTTGATAGCGCTATAATGAACATTCAAAATACACACCATATCTAAAATATGGTGTGTATTTTCGCCAATTAGAATGAAAACCTTATACCAGTAAGGAAAAGCATTCCCTGATTAGACGCAGCGGTAAGCTTCTCTTTGTATCCTTTGTCATCAGTCATAAAATAATGAAGGACTGCATAAGGGACAAACTTACTTTTACTGCAAGTGGAGGAGAGATCATATTGAACGCCAAGTGCAATATCATGAAGCTTATTTCCATCACCTGCTTTACTACCAAAGTAAGTCAAGCTTGTGTAGAAGTTCTCATACTGATAACCAGTACCCGTAGTCCAATACATGGTGCTTTTATCATTTCTTTCAAATTTAGTCTCTGACTCTTCCATTTTTTCTCTATTGTCACCAATAGCACTTTCAATCTCAATTTTCTGGTAGTTACCATTAATTAGTTTTTTAATATTCTTTGGTTGGTCAGATTTGCCTAAATATGCAAAAGATGTAGCAAATTTTATATTTTTATCCTCATTAATTTTATAGTCAGCACTTACACCTAAATTAACGCCTATCAGGTTATTGTATTCTACATATTCATTATAAAAGAGTTGATTTTCATTTAGTTGTTTCGGTAGCCCATATTCACCAGTCATAGAAGTTTTAATTTTTACATTATATTTATTGAAATCATATTCATACGATACACCAGCACTTACTATATGCTCATAATTTGGACCGATATGTTTCTTATTCTCTATAACAAATAAACTACTATCATAGCGAGGTGAGTAGCCAATGCCGAGTTTTGCACCCATATAACTTGGCGAGTAATAAGCAACTCTAAACGGCAGTGTAGTCATAACATCTTTATGGTATTTTCCTGCCATGTAGAAAGAGAAAGTTTCACTTCCACTTGAAAAACTTTCAGTGTGAAGACGTGGTGTCACATAAAATGGAAAATTTTTGTTAATCCCTTCTAAGTTTACTTTTCTAAACCAATTACTATCTGCAGCTCCGTCAACGGTTGCAATTCTCGTTGCGTCAAGCCTCATCAAAGCTTCAGGACCAAACTGATAACCAAGTTTCAAGTCACCATATTTTGAATTCAAAAATAAGTGTGCACTTCTACCTCTTACCACATTAATACCTTGTGAAGCTCCTTTTCCTTCAGTAAGTGGAACTTGGAGTTGCACATCAGCACCATAAAGAAGTCCTAAATCCTCATTTTTATTTTCTGCTTTTAAGTGCAACATTGCATCTGTAATCATACCTGTATCATTGCTATAATCACCGATATTTTCTGTCTGCCCAAATATTGGATGCAACCCTGTTGTCTGATTATTAGGATTAGTATAGCAACTTGTCATATTGTTATAACACTTATAATCTTCACCACTTGGTCCTGTTTTGCCATAACCTTGGGCATCAACAGCACCACCGAAAGTTATTTTTAAACCACTTTTCCCTCGGTTGGTATTGACAATATCAACGTCACCGATTGAGACGACAGGATTTGCATTACCTTTTTCTCCTGTATGTTGATTAATAACTTTTATATTATCTTTTGTGACTTTTGCTTCGGTTTTAGTCTTCTTAGTTTTAGAGCTTTCTAAATTGGAATTCTCAACATTTATAACCTTTGCTTTTTTCTCATTTACTAGCTTTTCCTTCTCTTTCTTTTTTTTAGCTGCTAGCTTCAGTTCATCTCTCTTCTTAAGTTCTTCAGCTTCTTTTCTTGGATCAGAATTACATATCCGGTCCATTTTCTCTTTTAGTTTTTTATTTAATGTTTTCATAACCTCCATTCTTGCAGAAGTTGTTGTGCCCTCTTGCTTTTTTACTTCCTTCATATTTTCATTAGAAAAGTCAGCAGCAAAACTGCTGAAAGAATATAAAGCTAATAAAGAAGCTAGAGCAGTTTTAGTGTAGGTAGATTTTTTCATGAAAGTGCCCCCAAAAAATTTCAAAATCATTATTCTAAATGTAAAATAGTATAAAAGTGTTGAAAATTCAACTCAAAGCAACCTTATAGCTGAAACAAAAGTAAAATGCAACATCTTAAGAGCAACTTTTTTTAATATGCTAACGTAGTGTTAATCAAAATTCAATGTGAAGGTTAAATATTCTTTGCTTGTTATCTGTATTATAATCTAGCTGTCTACCTTGTAAAGTGAGACTTTTCATGATAGAATAATAGATTAAGAATGAAAAACTCTTATAAAGTACTTTAATAAGTATTAAAATATTAAAATAATTATTGATAATAACATAGGTTCATAGTCAGTAGGTAAAGTTACTTAGATAAATCCAGATATTTTATATAGGTTTTAAGCTTTTTATGAAATTAGTTTAATATTGCAAACACCAGTATAAGTTATGCAAGCTCCAAAATCAGATAATACTCAACAATCAAGCTCCATCTCATTAGATACCGGTAAATGCAAGATGAAAAATATGGTAATGAATTTGAGATTATTGAAGGTTATATATTTATAAATACTTATAACTTAAATCAAGTCATCCTTTACTTGTCTGGATTATTTATTGTAATAACAATCCGATATCTTCTAGCATAGGATACAAAATTAGAGCCAAGTTTATTGAAGAGGGATCATAATAGTATTATTCATTTTATTATAGTGGTGAAAAGTGTGCTAATTTTGTTTTTGTGAAAGATAGGAACATAATAGCCATAGCTTATTCTATTATGAAAAGTTTTAATTATATAATATCGATATAGGTGCATTTTTGCTATTCAGGACTTTCATCCGATTACAGAAGAATTCATTGTAATTTCTATAACTCACTTATAGATTTCCGGTCTAATTTCTTCATAATATCTTTAAATCTTAAGCTGAAGAATAAGGGTCAAAAATTAAAGATTTTAAAATGAATCTTATAGGAAGAGTGTTGCTAAAATAGCTGTTTTATATCTCAATGAAACCGAAGATGCTAAAAAGATGCTTATGTTGCAATTTTTGTAGATTTGATGGTTTTCGACTTTACTACTAGTGAATTTCATAATGACGTTCTTTTCAAGAACGAACTATTAGGTGGTAACTCAACACAGACAAGATCCAGTGCTAGTAGAGTAAATGCTTGGTTCACTTGATCACGCTTATGTAAAGTGTGTAATTAAGAAATTAACCTAAAATTAGAATAATATTTTACTTATAAGATAAATAATGGCCATTATAGAACTATTAAGATAATGCACGAAGGTGATTTTTAATCAAATAAATAGTGTGCCGTTTCTCTATTTACTAACCTCTGAGAATGCTAGGTAAAATTAACTGTCCGGCTTTGGGTAGTGCTTAATATTATGCATGCTATTAATTTAGTTGAATATGCTTTTGATTAATCAAATTTCTCTGAAAAAGTAAAAGGTAAGCACAAAAATTTCTTTCAAACTAGACAAGCAGAAGATAAACTTAAAAGTCTTGTTCAGACGGTAAGTAGAAGTTGAGTTACATAGAAGTTACCTGCTATGATGAGGCTAAATAATTAACATTTAAATATATGATTAAAATAACTCTTCAGAGGATGACATGGAGAGTTAAGTTTTTGTATCCTATGAAGGAAGGTAAAGCTTATTGTTTGCTTCTGTTGTGTATATGTTTAGCATAAGTTAGAAAATTGCACTATCTACCGTTCCAAGTTGAATAGGTATAAGTTTTTTCGTGGAATTTAGGGCACTGGAGGAAAAATTTTGTTTAGGTTGCCGTTCTCTATGGAAAATCTATATATCATTACCAATACTATAAGTGCTATATTATTATGCATTACAATATGCTCTCTAAAAATGTGCATGCTGCTTCATCAACATAACCTGAACGTTTGAGATCACATTCATATCAAAGTTTTTCATAGAGATCTCTCTATCTAAAAATCTATGGTTGTAAAAGTTACTATTTTACAGTATATTTCTCAATCCTAATCATAGGACTTTTTCATTAATTTCCTTTACCAGACTTTTTCCTATAACCTGGAATGCACCAGATCAGTATAAGTTGAGNNATAGGCAACAACACCGCTTGCAGCCTGTGATAATTTGTTTGGTATCACTATGAACAAAAAAAGTGAAAGATTATACGCACTTTTATTAGCTCTTTTTATTAATTGTTTAAGCAAGAATTCAATATCTCTATTATTTGTGGATTAGAGTGTTCAATTTTTACCTTTAGTTCCTCTATTTAAAGCACTTTAATTAAACAAACGTATGAAATCTTCTAGGGTTCATAAACTCGATATAATAAATCCACCTGGCACAGAGAGAGCTGCATGTCTTATATATCACAACTTTTTAAGTTATCCATAATAAGATGAGTCATCATTTAGCGATCATAGCAAGTTTCCTTCTTTATTTTTAATAATGAGGGGCTATGCTTCAGGCAATTTTCTGTTTAATGCTTTTGACCTGATTGATTGGCTAACCACACCATACAGAAAGCCAACTCTTAAACTCTTTTATGACACACTCTTAAGCTTTTTCTGTGTGACAATCACCATATAAACAATGTGAAAAACGTTAATGTAAGTCTACGTTAATTACTATAAGATCCTGATCTATTTTACACTAAGACCCATAGCTTTAGGTAGGTATCTTAAGCAATCAAAATTGTTTGATTTAACTTCCTCCAACATATTCTTTTGTATAGTTACAAAGTTATCTGGTACTGCATATTAATTTTTCTCTTTATTTTATACAAATTAATTAAATAGTGTGTATACAATATCCATACGACTAAAAAAAATGTTGCATAAAACATAGACATCACAACTAACGGCAATAGTAAGGAACCTTCTATTGCTATTCCACCACTTCTAAAAATGCTTGTTGGCTGATGGAGAGTAGCCCACAAGTTCACAGAAAATTTTACTACAGGAATATTTATAGTACTAAAGATGGCAAATACTGCTGCTGATTTTTCAGCTCTTTCTTCATTATCAAAAACACTCCATAGTGAAAGGTACCCAATATATAGAAAAAATAAGATTAACATTGAAGTAAGCCTTGCGTCCCATACCCACCAAGTACCCCAGGTTCCTTTTCCCCAGATACTCCCTGTGATTAAACATATTGCAGAAAAGACTGTTCCTGCGGGAGCAGCAGCATGTGCTAAAACACTAGCAATGCTATTATTCCATACTAAAGAGATAAAACTTAGCAATGCAACGAGTCCATATATTCCAAGAGAAAGCCATGCAGAAGGTACATGAAGGTACATAATTCGCACAATTTCTCCTTGTTTATAATCCTCTGGAGAGAAGATTAAAGCTAAAAATGCTCCAACTAAAAAACACGTGAAACACATAATCTCAAGCCAAGGTAGAGCTTTCTTAGAGAAATAAGAGAAATTTGTAGGCTTTAATAAAAACACTTGTTTCAATAATAATTATATTAAAAATTTATCAATTGGTTTAAGCTTTATCAACAAGTAGTTTTCCTCTATTTATGTAAACTAATAAATTAACACAATTTTAGTAGCAAGTTGTTTAAATCTGTACTATTATTTAGTATAATACCTATATAAATCATGGCTCTTAAAAAGAAGCTTAATCTATATTTAGTATCAGATTCAAGTGGTGAAACTGTTATATCAGTTGCAAAATCAGCTTTAAAGCACTTTCGTTCTGTAGAAACTATTGAATATGTTTGGTCTTTTGTGAAAAAAGAAGAACAAATCGATAAAATTTTGAAAGGAGTCAATAAGAAAAATGATGAATGCCATTTCGTTATATGCACTATTACTGATGATAAACTAAGAAAATATTTAAAAGATTATTGTATAAAATTATCAATTCCTTATAGAGCAATACTGTCACATATTATTAGAGAAATTTCCTCATATCTTGAAATTGAAAAAGAGGAGAAACTTGACTTGCATACTGAGATAAATAACGAGTATTTTCAGCGTATTGAAGTAATAAACTACACTATTAACCATGATGATGGGCAAAATATTCAAGACATCAATAAAGCAGATATAATTTTGGTTGGAGTTTCGCGTACATCAAAATCTCCTACTAGCATATATTTAGCTTATCGAGGCTATAGGGTTGCAAATATTCCTTTTGTTAGTGAGGTGCCTTTTCATGTCGACTTAACAAAATTAGAGAATAAACTGACAATAGGGTTAACAATAGACGTAAATAGGCTAGTAGAAATACGTAAAAATAGACTTACTTCAATCAATAACGAAGGTAATAATATATATGCTGATCCCAAGAAAGTAGAAAAGGAAATTAAAAAAGCAGAGGAACTTTTCAAACAAAATAACTGGCTAATTATTGATGTTACACAAAAGTCAATTGAAGAAGTATCAGCAACAATCATACAGCATTTTAATAAAATGCGAGGAATTTATTAATTGACTAATTTCTTGTAGGAATCCACAATGTAAGGTAAGCTATTTTAGTTCTTGTTATAGATATGAAAGTTAAAGGCTCACTAAAATCTCATCGCAGCAGGGATAGAAACTGTAAAGTTGTGAGAAGAGGTAGTAAAGTTTACATTATAAATAAAGTAAAGCCAAGATGCAAAGCTCGTCAGGGTTCTTAAATATGCTCCTTTGAAACAAGGAGGTAATTTACAATAATCACAAGTACAATGTGACAGCCCTATATGTTCTAATGTAAATGCCTACTGTGCAATAAAGTGGCTAAATTGCAGCAGATGTATTTAGTTTTTTGTTCATCTTCTTTTGTTACACGTTTTTTAGTTTATTATATGTAATAAGCACGGTAGTTATCTCTAGAAAAAAAAGAAAAAGTTGCTGTGTTTAGATACAGTTTTACTTATTTCTTCTTTTCACTATATTTCAGCATTAGTACAATTATAGGTAAACATAGCTTATTAGTATTAATGGACTTTTAAAAAAAATACAATAAGCTTTTGCTTAAGAATATCTCTTTTAAAAAGGAAAAGTTAAGTAATGAAGTGTTTTGCTTATATAAAAGAGCTCGGGTTTGGATTCACTTGATGAACAGGTAAAAAATACTTTAGGTTATGTGAGCTCTAAAGATTTAATGGTTATGCTTGTGATACGAAGTAGCAAAGAAGTTCTACCTTTAATGAAAGAAAAAAGCCGCTATAATCTAAATAAAAACATTATAAATGAGGTGAGAGTGAAAGATATTTTATTGGTGCTTTTAATACAGAGTATGTTTGGATTGTCATTGTTTGCGGCTGATCCTATTCTGATTAATTGTATTAAAACGCCAGAAATTTATAATCTTGACCCACAGCCGAGAAACTTTAATTTTTCAAATAACTTGAGAAGGAAACCTGGTTCTCCAGTTAGTGCAACAGGAGAATTAATAAATATAGTGGGTAGAGTTACTGATATAAACTGCCTACCAATACAAAATGCTGTGGTTTCTATATGGCATGCAAATTCATACGGCATGAGTCATTATGATGAAGATATAGAGGAAGATAAACTTGATCTGAATTTTGCTGAGTCAGGAAAATTTATAGTAAATAACCTTGGCTATTATAGTTTTATTACGATAGCACCTGGTAAATCTGGCGATAGAGCTCCACATGTTAACTTTTTGGTTCAGCATCCAGATTTTCCAGAATTCACAACTCAAATGTTTTTTGCTGACTATTATTGCAATAATTATGTTGATTCTGTCCTTAGTGATTTTATTGATAGTGGACTTGCGAACCTTTTAATAGCATCATTTGTTTATAATGACCAAGCTATTAAAACTTACACGTTTAATATTACTTTAGGTGGATATAATAGGTTTTCTGGTAAGAGATAAGACTTGTATTTTTCAGTCATTTTGGTAAATATTATCCTGGTTGTATAAAGCTATAAATAATGAAGATAATAATTTCTAGAATTCCACCTGATTTAAAAACAATAGTTACAGGTTTATTTGAAGGTAACGAAGTTGTGAATAGTAACTATAGTGTTTTGCAAGAAAAGTGGATTATAGACAGTATAAAACAATTTAGTGACTTCAATGGAGACTTTGGTGAATTTTTCTCCGTTACTTCATTAGAGGGGAAAAATATCATAATTATTGGTCTTGGTAAGAGGAGTGAATGGGACGAAAATAAAGAATTAAATATTGGTGGCAAGATATATTGTGAATTAAGCAAATTAAGAATTAAGCAAGCGGTGATTTCAATTGAAGGTAATGCAGCAAATATCGCATACGGTGCATTTTTACGTAGCTTTAAGTTTGATAAGTATAGAACTAAAAAGGATGGAAAAATTACAGAAGTAGAAAAGATCACAGTGTTAGTAAAAAATGAGCAATTAAGCAGTGCTGAAAAAGCGTTTGAATGTTTAAGACAAGAAGGTAAAGGTATATTTCTTGCGCGTTCTTTTATCACTGAGCCACCTAACGTTTTATATCCAGAGTTTTATGCTGACTGTATAAAAGCCGAACTTACTAAGCTTGGCCTTGAGGTTGAAGTACTTGGTAAAAAGCAGATAGAAGAGAAAAAAATGAAAGCATTGCTTGGAGTAGCACAAGGAAGTAGTAAGGAGCCAAAATTAGTAGTGATAAAATGGAATGGAGCTTTAGAACAAAAACCGATAGCTTTCGTGGGTAAAGGTATAACGTTTGATACCGGTGGAATATCACTTAAATCTTCACGCGGTATGGAGTCAATGAAATATGATATGGCAGGTTCTGCTGCTGTAGTTGGGGTAATGTGTGCTTTAGCAGGACGAAAAGCAAAAGTAAATGCAATTGGTGTAGTTGCGCTTGCAGAGAATTCAATAGGTGGTAATGCTCAAAGACCAAGTGATGTAGTTACCTCAATGTCCGGTCAGACAATAGAAGTGTTAAATACTGATGCAGAAGGAAGGCTCATGCTTGCAGATGCTTTATGGTATACGCAAGACAGGTTTTCGCCAAAGTTCATGATTGACATTGCAACTTTAACTGGTGCTATAGTAGTCGCACTTGGGAATAACGAGTATGCTGGTCTTTTTTCTAATAATGATGAATTAGCAAGTTATCTTATTAATGCAGGAAATGAAGTAAATGAAAAACTATGGCGTTTTCCTATGAACGAGACTTATAATAAAATTATTGATTCACCGATTGCTGATATGCAAAACATAGCCCCTGCAGGTTCTGGTGGGGATAGCATAATAGCTGCGCAGTTTTTACAGCGTTTTGTGAACGAAACTTGCTGGGCACATCTAGACATTGCAGGAACTGCTTGGCATGAAAAAGGCACTGACATTTCTCCAAGAGGGGCAGTAGGTTTTGGTGTAAGGTTGCTCAATAGATTGGTTGAGAAGTACTACGAAATGAGTAATTAACACCTTGGGTACTGGAAATTTAGGAAGGCTAAATTTCCAGTATGATTTTTTCATTGGTATCGTTTTTTAATAAAATGGTAAAATAAATTAGATAAGGTGACCTAAAAAGCTACTTATACAATAGCCTATCATATAACCAATTTTTTAGAATTTCTATTGCTAATCTATGACTAATTATTCATGGAGTTAAAAAAATCAGCATTACTTTTTGTTAAAAGTAGTTTATCACGCAAGAACTCCATTGCTTCAACTGATCCCATAGGATTAAGTATCCTACGCAGCACCCATATTTTATTTAATATAGCTTTATCAATTAATAGCTCTTCTTTCCTAGTTCCAGATTTTGTAATATCTATAGCTGGGAATATTCTCTTGTCTGCAAGTTTTCTATCGAGTATAATTTCAGCGTTACCTGTACCTTTAAACTCTTCGAAAATAACTTCATCCATTTTTGAGCCAGTTTCTATAAGAGCGGTGGCAATGATCGTTAAAGAACCGCCATTTTCAATGTTGCGAGCTGCTCCAAAAAAGCGCTTCGGCCTTTGCAGCGCGTTTGAGTCTACACCGCCAGTAAGAACCTTACCGGATGAAGGAATAACTGCATTATAGGCTCGTGCAAGGCGAGTTATGGAATCAAGCAAAATTACAACATTCTTTTTATGTTCAACCATTCTTTTGGCTTTTTCTATTACTATTTCAGCGAGTTGTACGTGCCGGTAGGCAGGTTCATCAAATGTGGAGCTCACTACCTCACCTTTTACAGAGCGTATCATATCTGTCACTTCCTCAGGTCTTTCATCTATAAGTAACACTATCAATTCTATCTCAGGATGATTTATAGCTATAGAATGGGCCATTTGCTGAAGCAATATTGTTTTTCCTGTACGAGGTGGAGCAACTATTAACGCCCTTTGTCCTTTTCCAAGGGGTGCAACTATGTCAACAGCACGCATATTTATATTTTTTTTATTGTCTTCACTGATGTTGTTTTCAAGAATTAAACTCTCTTCAGGGTAAAGGGGAAGCAAATTATCAAAATGGACGTACTTTCTTAGTTCATTTATCTCAGTAGAGTTTATGCTTTGAACCTTAGTTAAAGTAAAATATCTTTCTTTATCCCCAGGTGGCCTTATTTCTCCGCATACCATATCTCCAGTACGCAAGTTGAACTTTTTTATTTGTCCATTAGAAATATAAATATCATCAGTACTTGTAGCATAATTTGCACTTGCTGAGCGCAAGAATCCGAAACCATCAGGTAATATTTCTACCACCCCGCTTCCTGTAGTAACTCCTCCTTCTTCGCTCATTTTTTTCATTAAACTGAATATCATCTCTTGCTTCAGCATTCTGCCATTACTTTTACCATTAGTTGAGATTTTTCTTTCTTCAGCTAGACCCAATAGTTCTTCTGCTGTTTTTTTTCTTAGTTCACTCAAATCTAGCGTTTTTCTGTTTTCTTTTACACCTCCGTTTGTTGTTTGCTTTACTATATCATTGTTAGGAATTTGTTCACTTTTTTTTACTAGTTCTGGTTTAGCTGCAACCTTTTCCTTTGCTAAAATATCTTCATTGATTGTTACCATATACCATAGTCCTCCAAAAATTTTAATTGATGCTTACTAACTTAAAATGTGATACAAGATAATAAAATTAAGCTTAGTTAGCTTTTAGGAAGTATTAAACTTAATTGTCATTAAGTTTAATACTTTAGCTAGTTATACCAATATACATTAACAAGTCAAGTTAATTTGATGTTAACAAGGTATAAAAATAAATAAGCAATTTGAAGAGTGCTTCAATAATTTTCTTTTATATTCTTTAACCTTTCTCTTCTCTCTTCTTTTACTTTCGCTTTTTCTATTTCTGTCTCTAAATCTTCTTGGCTACATAAGCCAAGCAGCACAGGATCTTGAGGTTTTATATTTTGCATATTATAATGGGATCCATTTTTTACCTGCTCTACTGTATGACTTGTTGTACTGATTAATTTAGCTATGACATTATTATCCAAAATAGGAAATTTTCTTATTAAGTAATAAATTGCATCAGGTTTATCTTTACGTCTCACTACAGAGTTAAGCCTAAAAATGTTACCGATTGGTTTATTCCTCCTTTTTTTTAAGGTTTTTGTAACCAAGTTTGGAATACGGTCCAGATTTTTTTTGCAGTCATCAATTTCTTTTTCAGTTATTATTCCAGAGATAATAGGATTAAATCTTTCAGCATCTATTTTTTCATCAGCTATATCTTGCACTTCTCCAAGAGTTAACTCACAACATTGAGATATCTGGCTAAAAGTTAAAGCAGTGTTATCCACTAACCAAGCAGCAATTTGCATAAGAAGCTGTTTACTTTTATTATTATTTCTTTTAGAAAGTTCTGATGACATCAGGAAAACATCTACCATTTAAAATATTCTTTGCTGTTATATAGAGCTAAAATATAAGCTATTAAAATTAAAAAAGCATTAATTTTACCACTTAATAATTTCTTAATTTGCAATCCTTTGATTTGATCAAGTAACTAGGTTTCTTTTAAGAGACCTGAAAGAATATTAACTCTCTTTGGATGCAATTGCTTGACTTAAATGTATGTTTCAATTCGAGAAAAATTGAATTTTTAAGCTTAAGATATTATAATATTATACATTATAACTAATGAATTAGTAAATTTACAAGAACTAAATTTCTGTTATAATTAACATTAATTAACTTTTGCGTTTATGAGTGTTAAAAATTTTTTCACTAAAGTAACCATTGTCACTTTAGCCTGTTTATTAATCTTCATGGGGGTTGGTAGTTTTCTATTAGATAATAGTGAGAAAAAGGAAGTAGCGAGAGTTGGAAAAGAAGTTATAACATTAGATGAGTATAAGTTGTTATATAAAAATTATGAAAATAAAACTCCTGGGTCTGATATTAGTATAGAACAAACGAAAAGACTGAAATACGATTTACTTAATGCTCTTATAGAGCAAAAACTATTGTTCAACCTAACTGATGATCTGGGATTGGTAGTTGGAGAAGAATCTGTAAAAGACCATATTAGGAACATCAAGTACTTTCAAAACAATAAAGGGGAATTTGATAGAGAGAAATTTTATGGAATGCTAAATGATTTGCATATGATAGAGAAAGATTATATAGCAAAGCTGAAAAAAATTCTACCTGCAATGATGTTCATGACCTCATTATTTAAAAGTGATTATCCAATAACTTTTGGTGAGAAAATTGATGAACAGATATATAAAAGTCGCTATCAAACCAGGATAGTCGATGTTATTAAGATAACTAAAGATGCAGTTACAGATATTCCAAAGCCAAATGATGAAACTTTATTTAACTTGTATGAAGAAAATAAGTCCTACTTTTATTATCCTGAATATCGAACTGCACAATATATTTCTTTAGGTCAAAAATATTTTGAAGATCAAGTTCACATTTCAGATGAAGAGGTTAACAGTATAATAGAACAACAAGAGCTTAAAAATCAAAGAGATATATTTAATCTAGTATTTCATACTGAGGAAGAGGTTAAAGTAGTAAAAAAGGCACTTGATGATGGCAAAGTAAGCTTTGAACAGATAGTAGAAAAGTTTGGTAAAATAAAACTTGAGGAAATTAGAATAAATAATGTAACTAAGGATTTTCTACCAGAAGATATGAGAGAAAAGGTATTTGCTCTTAAAGCAGGTGAAGTAAGCGAAGTTTTAGTGAGCAATTTTGGCTGGCATATAATAAAGGTGGACAATGTGCATCAAATCTCTGATGAAAGCTTGGCTGATTTAAAGAGGGACATAAAATTAATTTTAATCAACCAAAAGTCTTTTGAAAAAGTTAATGATTTTATAAATCAAGTAAATTATAAGATATATAATGGTGCAACGATTGAAGAGATTTCCAGTGAGTACAGTTTGCCTATTCAAACCATCGGTCCAGTAGATGCTAGTGGAGAAGATCAAAGCGTAAATAGTGAGAGAAATTCTAATGATTTGATTTCCTTTATTTTTTCACGAAAAAAAGATCAAAAAGGTTATTTTAAGAAAATTGGAGATACCGTTGTTAGTGTAAAGATCATCGATATTATTCCATCTAAGATGCAAAGTTTTGAAGAAGGTAAGGCATCAGTGATAGATCTTTGGCGTAATGAGTTTATAAAAGAACAAATGTTTAAAATTGGACAAAGAATTATAACTCAATTAAAAGAGAAAGCGGATTTTGAGAAAACTGAAGGTGTAGAACTGATTAAAGACCAGCATGTACAACGCAATGATGTTGGGCAACAGAATTATCCCTCTTCTTTTATAGAAGAGATTTTTAATATGAAAACGACTAATTCAGTAACAGATCCTATTCAATATGATAATGATATTATAATAGGTCTTTTAAAAGAAATATATTCATCAAATGGCAAATTAAATATGTTTGATACTGGAAGAAGAGTGATGATATCACTAAAAGAGCAATTAATGAGTTATCTGAAGTCAAAATATAAAGTAGAGGTTAACCATGCTATACTTGATGACATATAATTAAAAACCTGTTTTACCTAAAGTGCACGATATTATTTTAGTGTCTACTACTCGAATAATAAAAAAGAAGCTCTGGAATAACAGGAAAAAATGAAAAAACATGGTTTTATAGTGATAGTTTAACCTATAGCCCTATAAGGAGGGGGCAAAGGCAAAAAACCTCACCTGCTCTGGCTTTTTTACTCTTGTTGATGTTTATATTTTAAGTATGATTTTGCTGAATGTAGAAAGGATTTAAAAGACATGCAGTTACTATACTTCATGCAGTCTATGAAGATTAAAAATAGGTTCTTAGTTAGAAATAACCTAATTGTCAAAACATGAGGTTGGTAAAATTTGTTGAGTAGCTTTATATACTATTTTAGTATAGAGAATATGCGGTTTTGTAGCCTAAGATATACAAAATTTCTTCAAGCGCTAAAAACAGAACCTAATATTACCTTACACACTGCTTTTGGGAAGCTTTTCTAAGAGGCTAGAGCTATAAAAAGTACTTAGGTATCTGTGCAGGAGCTTTTTTCAGATATATTTAGTTTATAACTCTGTCTAAAAGAATGCCGGAAAAAAGCAGTAGCCCCACGTAAGAATTGCTTTTGAATATAGACATACATTGACTAGGGTTATCAAGGTTAAGATTTTTATATTGGTAGTAAAACATGAATCCTATAGCAAGTAGAGCAATATAAAAAATGTTATTTAATGATGATAAGATACCAGCACATAGCCACATCATAAGAGACACTAGGTAAAACCTTTTCAACCAACATTTTGTTGCATTACCAAAATGCAATGCAGTTGACTTTATTCCTAATTTTTCATCATCTCTCTTATCTTGATGAGCATATATAGTGTCGTAACTCAGCGTCCAAAAGATGCATCCTGTATAAAAGAGTACAGGTTCTATACTGATCTTGTTTTTTACTACTGTCCAACCCATGAGTGATCCCATATTAAAAGTAAATCCTAGAAACAACTGTGGCCACCAAACATGACGTTTTAATAAGGGATAAATAATTATCATACATATAGAGATTATTCCCAACATAAGCGTAGTTTTATTGGTGAGTAATAGGATTACCAGTGCAATAGATAATAACAGAGAAAGTAAAGCCAAGGCTTGCTTTACGTTTAATGCATCGCTTGCAAGTGGCCTATGCTTTGTTCGCTCAACATGTATATCTATTTCTTTATCAAGAATGTCATTGATTACGCAACCTGCAGATCTCATTAAAAATGAGCCTATAGTGAACAAGATAAAGAGGAAAAAAGTCTGCCATAATATAGAAGTTGAGGCTAGAGTAATACCACTTAAACTCGGAAATAATATAAGCCATAAACCTGTTAAACTATGTAATCTAATCAATAAAAAGTAATGATTGAAATGCATCAATTAAGTGTGATTACTTAGTATTTTGTTTACATTAATAAAATTATCGAATGCTAAATCAGGTTTAAAAACTAACTTAGGTACAAACCGTAAATTAACATAACACAATATAGATTTGTGTATTAACCATGCAGATTGGTTAACTTCATTAATAATAGTATTAGTGCTGTAATTTTTTTCGTTTAATGAAGATGACACGATATATACATCCGCTTTTTTAAAATCTTTACTTAATTTTACGTAAGATACTATTATACCCTTATTACTGTACACTTTACCTTTCATTAAGATTCTAGATATTGCTCTATGCAATACAGATGCTATTTTCAGTCTTCTAATTTCTTTTTTCATACTTAACTACTACAATATCCTTTCTTCCTGAACTAATTGATAAACTTCTAGAATATCTCCAACTTTAACATCGACATTACCATCAAGAGACATTCCACACTCAAAATCTGTAACTACTTCTTTAACATCATCTTTAAATCTACGTAAAGCTTTTAACTTTCCTTTGCATATTAATTTACTGTTGCGTATTACCTTAATTAAAGAATCCTTTTTTGCGACTCCATCGCTTATATAACATCCAATGATATTGCTAGCTTTAGATGCACTAAATATCTGCCTCACAGATGCAGAGCCAATACGTACTTCTCGTGTTATAGGCTTCAACATTTTAGTTAAGTACATTTTCATATCATCAATAAGTTCGTATATTATATTATAAGTGTGTATCTCTACACCTTTTTGTTTTGCCATATCTCTTATTTTTGAATCTGTTTTAACGTTAAACGCTAAAATTATTGCATTTGATGCTTCTGCAAGCAGAACATCTGAATCTGTTATTCCTCCTACTGCTTTGTGTAGAATATTTAATTTTACTTGATTTTTACTAAGTTTATTAATTGAATTTGATATTGCTTCAATAGAACCAGTAACATCGCACTTTAAAAGTAAAGATATCTCTTCTATCTTGCTATCGCCATGACTAAATATATTTGGATTATTATCGTTTGAATTTCCTTTCTTTTTTCTGACTAGATCTAATCTATACTCAATAATTTCACGGGTCTGCTTTTCAGAACTTACAACGACAAACTTATCTCCAGCGTTTGGTATACCGTTTAGACCAGTAATTTCAACTGGAGTCGAAGGTAGAGCTATATTTTCTCTTTGTCCAAGATGATTGACCATATTACGTACTTTGCCATATGTTGTGCCTAGTACTAATATATCACCAACCTTTAGCGTTCCTTCTTCAACTATTAATGTTGCTGATATTCCTTTAGCTTTATCAATTTTAGATTCTATCACCCACCCAAGTGCTCGACAATCTTCTATTGCTTCAAGTTTCATTAACTCAGCAACTAACAAGATTGCTTCTTCTAACTTATCTAAGTTAATTCTCTTTTTTGCTGATACCGGTACAACTATAACGTCACCACCAAGTTCCTCAGGGATGAGACCATACCTAGGTAGACTACTAATTATCCTCTCTACATCTCCAGGCTGTGACTTATCAATTTTGTTAATAGCAACCATGATAGAAACATTTGCAGACTTTGCGTGATTTATAGCTTCAATTGTTTGTTTCATCACCCCATCATCGGCTGCAATCACTATTACGACTATGTCAGTAATGTTGGCACCACATGCACGCATTGCAGTGAACGCTTCATGCCCTGGTGTATCAATAAAAGTAATTTTCTGTTTATTTTTTGTAACTGTCTGATAAGCACCTATATGTTGAGTTATTCCACCTGATTCTTTTTCTGCGATATTAGAGTCACGAAATGCATCAAGCAATGAGGTTTTACCATGATCAACATGTCCCATAAATGTAACGACCGGTGGCTTAGGTTTTTTAGGTAAGCTTTTCTTATTTTCTACAAATAATAAATCCCTTTCCTTGTCAACATTACTTATTCGTTTAGCTACATGATTGAATTTCTCTACTATTTTACATGCTATATCTGGATTCACAAAATCATCCACTTTGCAAGACTCACCTATTTCTTCTTCTAACATTTTTAGCACACCTTTGCTCTCCTCTGCCATACGAATAGATAACTCTTTAATTGTAATCTTATCTGGTATAATAACTTCCCTTGATATATTTTTACCTTTGATAAACTTTGACCTTTTATTTCTTATACCAAACCTTTGTTTGAACATTAAAGTTTGTTCAACTTTGTCGTCTATTGACTGTGCAATTATTAGCTTAGTATATTTGGAATATACATCTTTATTAGTCTTTAAGGGCTTTTTGTTAACAAATTCGTCATCAATTCTCTCTTCCATCAGTTTAACTAAGCTAATACCACTTGAGCCTTTTTCTTTAGTCTCTTTAAGTAAAGAGCATGAAATGCTATCTTCATCAATTTTCCTATTATTATCTTCTTTCGTAATTACTTCCTTTTCTTTCTTTAGGTTTTTCTCTTTTAGCAAAACAGCATTTTGTACGGCATTAATACGAAAAATCTGCTCTTTTTCTGTTAAGGAGCCTAGTTTACTCTCGCTTTGCCCTTCTGGCTCACGGATTTTTCTTCTTCTTTTTTTTACTATTGTAGCCCCTATATTTGGACTTACTGGATAACTTAAATCAAGACCAAATTTAAGCTTGTTAAAGCCTTGAAGTGTTAGTTTCTTACTACTGATACCTTCTTCGTTATTCATATCATTTTGTTATATTAAACCTAGCTTCTTACGTGCTTCCATGATTATCAAGTCTACTGTATCTTTCAAATCTTTTTTACTGTTTTCTGAATTAGAAAGTATACTGCAAAACTCATAACTCGATAAATCTGCTATACTATCTAATGTTTTAATACCATGTTTGCTGAGAGCAATTTTACTATCTATTGATAAAGGTAGGTTGATTACATCATCTTCCATACCTGAAGCTCTTAACTCTTCTATTCTTTTATCATTTTTTACCTTTAGGTACTTAGCTGCTCTGCTACGTAGTTCATTTGCAATATCCTCATTAAAGCCTTCTATTGAAGCAAGCTCTTTAATTGAAGCATCGGATATATCTTCTACGCTTGAAAAGCCTTCTGTGACTAACAATTGACCCATGATCTCTTCTAAATTTAAAGCTTCAGCAAACAGAGCTGAACATTGATTAAGCTCTTTGCTCCGCCTTTCTGACTCTTGCTGAGTACTCAGTATCTCAATCTTCCATCCAACAAGCTCTGAGGCTAATCTTACATTTTGACCTTTTTTCCCTATAGCTAAGCTCAACTGATCTTCATGAACTATTAACTCTACGTAATTTTCATTCTCATCAATAATAACCTTTGATACTTCTGCAGGAGTAATTGCTTTAATAACAAACTGCCCCAGGTCTGAAGAGTAGTGTATGACATCAATTTTTTCTCCATTTAATTCATGTATTATAGTTTTTATCCTTTCTCCCTTAACTCCGACACAAGCACCTACTGGATCTATATTTTTATCAGGAGAAAAAACAGCAACTTTAGATCTTGAACCAGCATCTCTAGCTATACCTTTAATTATCACTAACCCATCAGCAATTTCCGGTATTTCTTGATTTAGCAATGCCTCTAAAAAACCCTCATGGGCTCTAGAAAGAATAATTTGACGTCCGTCATCAGAACGCTTAACAGTTTGTATATAAGCTTTAACCTTATCACCTTCGCGAAATGATTCACCACCAATTAAATTTCGAAATGGAAGGTATGCCCTAGTACCATTTATATCTATAATCAAGTCTGAATATTCTACTTGCTTAACAACACCATATCTTATCTCTCCTACTTTATCCCTAAATTCTCCATATTCTTTCTTTAATTCTTCATATTTAATTACTTGAGCAATTCTTTGTTGGGCAATTCTTGCTGAAGCAAGATCAGTATTAAGGGAGAGCAATTCATTAATGGTATCTCCAACTTTTGCATCTTCCTTTATTAACTTAGCCTGCGTAAGAGTAATTGATTCATATCCAGAATTTCCCTCTATATTTGGCTTATCATCAATGACCTTTAATTCTCTGTATGAAATAACCTTTCCTGTGTTCCTATCTATATTAACTACAATTTTATTCTTACTACCGTATTTTTGATAAGCAACTGCTTCTATTGCACTTTCTAATGCCTTTATTATCACTTCAAAATCTAGGCCTTTCTGAAGTGAAAGTTCCGCTGCTGTTTTTATTATATCAATGCTCCCAACTAAGTCACCTTTGTCACTTTTCTGTTTAGTACTACTCTTGCGATTAGCAATCATACAAATAAATCCTATACAATCAGTTATAACTATATTTTTAATGGAAAGAAACGCTATTTCTAATAGTAAATAATTACTAATTTAAGTCAAGTTTTTTCATATCTTTATATTACAAGCAATGCAAGAATAAAAATAAGGTTAAAACTGCTTGCAGTGGATATTCCACATGTCATAATCATTTAGAATTTCAACTTTATTACCGCTTGATGGCATGTCATATATAATTTTTAATGAAAAAATTAATATTTAGCTTGGTAACTATTACTATCACAAGGAATTGTAGTTGTAACGGTAAATAATGCTAGCATAATGCAAAAAACTAAAGCATTTACTATATATTCCTTAATATTAGCACCTAATACATCTTAACTTAGTGGTGAAAAGCATTAAGTAATAGTATATTATATTTCACCACTATAATTTTTCCAGCTAAAGCAATTCTCCTACCACACATATAACAATTATAAGAACTTTATTAACAAGGAAGAAAATAAAAAACTTACATGTATAGATAAAAATATTGCTGTTATTACAATAAATGCATGATGTACACTATTAATATAATTCTTAATATAAGAAAAGTCTCTAACAAAAAAAACTGACAATCTTTGCTGATTTCTTTTATTAACTTCAAAATTAACCTTTAGCTACTAGAACCTGTAGTCCTTTGCCTCTTTTATGAAACATAAGTTCACTCTTTATTGAAAGAGCTGATAGCTTTTCACCTATCTTCAACGAAAATTCTAAAAAAACACACTTAACTATAGGAATCTGTATGTCATGGTTGCTTTCATCTGATGCCTTTTATAGATAATATATGAATTAAAAATAAAATCACTACAGTTAATAATATTATTGTCATATTCTTTCTACAAGGAAGCTTTTCATATTAATACTTTATTGTATATTCATACTTTTGTGAACAGTATATCTGAGGTGCATTATATATTAATTAACTCTTGCAAAAAGGTTCTATATGTTAACTATAGTATAATAGTTAAGGGTTGCTATGAATGCAATTTTAAATATGATAAAAGGCAAAAGTAAAATAAGTTGAATCTACTTTAGCTAAAATTTTAATCTTTTAAAAACAAGAAAAATATCTGTAAATCAACCTAAACACATAAGTTTAGTATTACCACCAAATGCTGTAGTATTGATACTTATAACCTTTTCTGTAGAAAAACGTTGCAAATAATCAGGACCACCAGCTTTTGGTCCAGTNCCGGATAATCCCCTGCCGCCAAATGGTTGTACGCCAACTACTGCACCTATCTGATTGCGATTTATGTACACATTTCCAACTGATACTTTCTTACTTATTAAATTGATTTGGCTTTGTATGCGGCTCTGTAAAGAAAACGTAAGTCCATATCCTGTGCTGTTTATATCATTTATAACTTCACTTAATTGAGACTTGTCAAAGCGTATGATATGCAAAATTGGACCGAATATTTCCTGCTTTAATTGCGAAATTTTCTGCACCTCATAAATATATGGGGGAAAGAAATAACCACTATGAGAATTTATACTCATGGGTACTTTAGATAAAAGGTTTGAATTTTTGTCCATTGACATCTTTTCTGTGTATTTAGTTAGCATATCAACAGATGCTTTATCAATTACCGGACCAACATCAGTGCTAAGCTGCATTGGATCACCAATCTTTAATTCTTGAGCCGCATCGCATATCATCTTTATCTGTTTTTCTGCTATATCATCTTGAATAAATAGCACTCTAAGAGCAGAACAGCGTTGACCGCTACTTCGAAACGCGGAAAGTAAAACGTCTGAAGTTACTTGTTCTAGGAGAGCTGAGCTGTCAACAATCATAGCATTTAGTCCACTAGTTTCAGCGATAAGCGGTACAATAGGACCATCTCTGCTAGCAAGCATTCTATTGATTATCTGAGCAGTTTGTATTGAACCAGTAAAAGCTACACCGGAAATTCTATTATCTGGTACTAATATCTTACTTAAGTACTGACCGTCTCCTGGAATAAAATGCAGTACATTTTTAGGTATTTTAGCTTCGTGCAGTATTCTAACAGCTTCATAAGCAATAATTGGTGTTTGTTTCGCTGGCTTTGCTAGCACCACATTACCTGCTGCAAGTGCAGCTGAAACTTGTCCAATAAAGATAGAAAGTGGAAAACTCCACGGTGATATACATAAAAAAACTCCTCTACCTTCAAAAAAAATGAAATTATCTTCACCCGTTGGACCTGATAACTTTTTCCAGTTATTCAGTTTATTTTTTGCTATCATTGCATAGTAACGTAAAAAGTCAACTGCTTCTCTTACCTCTGCTATTGCATCAGGTAAAATCTTTCCTGTTTCCACAATTAGAATGTAAATCAGCTTTCTCATTCTTTCTTCAAGTAAATCTGCAGCTTTTTCAAGGTACTCAGCACGTTCTTCTGCTGAAACATTTTGCCACTTAGCAAAAGCATTATGTGCTATTTCAAGAGCGTTCAAAGCCTGATTATTTGTTGTATTAGACACTTTCCCGATTATATTTTCTAAATGTGCTGGATTAACTACTTTGGTAGACTCAGTACTGTCAAATAGTAATTCTCCGTTAATTACCGGTCCAACTTGCCATTTCTTTTTGCTAAGTTCTTTCATATCATTTGCAAGTTGTGAAATTGTAACTGAATCACTAATATCAATACCTAAGGAATTCTTTCTTTCCTTTCCAAAAATATCTTGTGGCAACGGAATGCTTGGATGAGGTTCATACTCTAAGCTTTTAGCTTTTTCTAATGGGTCTGAAATTAACTCTTCAATTTTAATATTGGAATCATTTATTTGATGGACAAATGAACTGTTAGCTCCATTTTCAAGAAGGCGTCTAATAAGGTACGGCAATAAATCACTATGTTTGCCAATTGGAGCGTATACACGGCAATTAATACTTGTTGCAAGTTCTGACATTGCATAATCATACAAGCGCTTACCCATTCCATGTAAGCGCTGAAACTCAAATCCAGGGTGGTTTTTATCGGCAAGTTCCATTATAGTAGCAAAAGTATAAGCGTTATGAGTTCCAAAGCATGGATAAAAATGACTTGCTTTGTTTAAAAGTTTCTGTGCGCAGGCAAGATAGCATACATCTGTATAGCTTTTTCTAGTAAACACTGGATACCCAATTAATCCTAATTCCTGCGTGTGCTTAATTTCTGAGTCCCAATATGCTCCTTTCACAAGCTTTACCATAATTTTATGTTTTGATCGAATAGCAATATCTTCAATAAAATCAAGAACAGATAAAGCACGTTTTTGATATGCTTGTACAGCAAAACCAAGTCCATTCCACTGAGAAAGTGATTCATCAAGACGTAATTGCTCGAATAAGACTAATGACATTTCGAGTCTTTCTGATTCTTCTGCATCTATACACAATGAAATGTTATACTTCTTTGCTTCATGACAAAGCTTCAATACCTTAATTCTTAGTTCTTCAGCTACATTATCAAATTGGCTGAATTCATAACGTGGGTGTAATGAAGACAACTTGATCGAAATTCCATGAGATTTAAAGCAATTACTAGTATCAGTAGACACGCCTATGGTTTTTATTGAATGCATACAGGAATTAAAATATTCTTCTGCATTCTCAGCTGTGCAAACAGTTTTACCAATCATATCAAAAGAGCATAAATATCTGCTGTGATCATCTAACTTTATACTTTCTAATGCTTTTTCTATACTCTCCCCAATAATAAAGTGCTTACCAAGCATTAACATCGCTTGTTTTACTGCTTTACGGATTACTGGCTCCCCTAAATTTTTAAGTAACCTAGAAATTGCATGATAGAATTTTGGATCTTCTCTGTTTCTTTTCAGAATATTGCTTCCTATTACTAAACTCCACGTAGAAGCATTGATAAACAATGAAGAAGAACGCCCTAAGTGCTTACTCCATTCTTGATTAGCAATTTTATCTTTGATTAGTTGGTTTATTGTATAATCGTCTGGTATTCTAAGTAGTGATTCAACAATACACATTAGCGCCACTCCTTCATCATTGGAAAATGAGTACTGCTGCATAAAAGAATCTATGATACCTAGCTTGCTACCTTTAATTTTCTCGATAACTTGTTTTGCAATATTGTAAATTCTGTTTCTCGAATCAGCCGAAAGTTCTATCTTTTCTACAAGATAACGCATACAGTTTCTTTCGTCAGTACGATAAAACCCCTGCAAACGCTTTCGCAGCTCGTTAGGTTCTTGTATAGAACTGATCATAATTACCTATAAAACACCTTTATTATATAAGGCAAAATTATACCATAACTCCGCATGGAATAAACCTTTATTTATATAAAAGGCTAGAACCGAATAAAGAAAGTTTAGTGATTACTCAATAACTTTGCTAAGTCGAGAAGAGTGTACAAGTATGTAGTTTAATATTCCACCACTCATTAAATACTTTAATTCAGTTGCAGTTTGCACGCAGCATTTGAGTTGAATTGATTGCTCTGAATTATCCTTTCTTTTGATAACGCATTCTAGATTTCCGTTTGGCACTATTTTACCTTCTATGTTTATTATTTCACTACCGCAAAATGCTTTTCTAGTTATTCCGTTTTGAAATATAAGTGGGAGAACACCCATACCAATTAAGTTGGACCTGTGTATGCGCTCGAAGCTCTCTGCAATTACAACTTTAACTCCCAATAATGCAGTACCCTTTGCTGCCCAATCTCTACTTGAACCTGTACCATATTCTTTTCCTGCAACAACAATTAATGGGACAGCTTCTTTCTTATAGCGCATTGCCACATCAAAAATTGGCATGGTTTCTTGAGAGGGAATATGCTTTGTGTATCCACCATTGATACTCACCATTTCATTTTTTATTTTGATATTAGCAAAGGTTGCACGCATCATCACGTTGTGGTTACCACGACGAGATCCATATGAATTAAAATCTTGTGGTTCAATCTCAAGATCTTTTAAATATATGCCCGCAGGACTATTTAAGGCAATATTTCCAGCAGGAGAAATGTGATCAGTGGTTATGCTATCACCAAATATTGCTAATATCTGCGCGTTTTTTATGTTAATTACATTGCTTTTATTACTCTTCATTGATAAACTAATAAAATAAGGAGGATTTTGTATATAAGTGCTTTTTGTGTCCCACCTATAGATTTTACTTTTTCGACATTTTACTTTTTGCCAATACTTGTTACCAGAAAAAACATTCTTATACTTTTGTATGAACATTTCACGTGTTACAACACTTCTAACACAGTTTTCGATTTCACTGTTTGTTGGCCATAAATCTTTTAGATAAACGTTGTTTCCATCTTTATTTTTACATATAGGATCTTTTGTTAGATCAATTCGTACAGTACCTGCAAGTGCATATATAACAACAAGCATCGGAGATGCTAAGTAGTTAGCTTTGGCTAAAGGATGAATTCTTCCTTCAAAATTACGATTACCAGATAAAACTGCAGTAACAGTTAAGTTTTTGCTTTTTATATCATCTTCTATATCTTTATCAAGTGGACCGGAATTTCCAATGCAAGTCGTGCATCCATATCCAACTAGATTAAAACCTAAAGCATTTAGATCTTCTTGTAATCCTGATTTTTCTAAGTACTCCGTTACAACTTGTGATCCTGGGGCAAGAGAAGTTTTAACCCAAGGTTTTGATTTTATTCCAAGTTTGACTGCATTACGTGCTACAAGACCAGCAGCAATCATCGTGCTTGGATTTGAGGTATTGGTGCAGCTGGTTATTGCTGCAATAACCACACTTCCGTCTTGAAGTTTATCGCTTTTCTCTAGTTTACTAACTGAAAACGATTGAGAAAAAGATTCTGAAATTTGTGGAAGAAAAATTTTATCTTGTGGTCTTTTAGGACCAGCCATTACTGGTTTTACGCTTGATAAATCAAGCTCCAAGATGTCAAAAAACGCTAACTCGTTACTGTTTCGCAACAATCCTTGTTCTTTTGCATAGACTTCAACTAATTTGATTAACTCTTCTGGCCTTCCAGTTAAATTTAAATAATCTAGTGTTTTTTGATCAATTGGGAAAAAACCACAAGTTGCACCATACTCTGGAGCCATATTAGCTATGGTTGCTCTGTCTTCTATAGATAAATGATCCAACCCACTACCATAAAATTCTACAAACTTACCAACAACACTTTTTCTTCTCAAGATATTTGTAATTGTCAGTACTAGATCAGTTGCAGTTACTCCTTCTGAGAGTTTTCCAGTTAATTTAAATCCCACTACCTCTGGGATCACCATACTAATTGGTTGATCAAGCATTACAGATTCAGCTTCTATTCCACCAACACCCCAACCAAGAATTGATAAACTATTAACCATAGTAGTGTGGCTATCTGTGCCGACTACAGTATCAGGGTACACAACCCCATTTTTGTTACACACAACTTGTGCCAAATACTCGATATTCACTTGGTGGCAAATTCCTGTTCCAGGTGGTACTACTCTAAAATTTTTGAAGGACGACTCTCCCCACTTCAAAAGCTTATACCTCTCCAAATTTCTTTTTACTTCCAATTCAACATTTTTATTAAATGCAGAAATGCTTCCGTAACTGTCTACTTGAACAGAATGGTCAATTACAAGATCAACAGGTATGGATGGATTTATTTTACTTGGGTCACCTCCACTTTTCTTTATATAACTACGCATTGAGGCTAAATCAACAATAGCAGGAACTCCTGTAAAATCTTGCATCAACACTCTTGCCGGTTTGTAGCTAATTTCATGATTAACGTGTTTTTCTACACAACTTGCTAGTATTTTTATGTCATCAAATCTTACATTCACTCCATCTTCGTTACGTAACAAATTCTCAAGTAAGACCTTTAGTGAGCAAGGTAATTTAGTTAGATCTATTCCTAAAAATTCACCAGCAGCGCTGAGGCTAAAGTAGCTATACAACTTTTTGTTGATGTTTAAAACTGTTTTTGAGTTTAAAGAATTATTCATCTCGTATAGCCATTATTTAAATGAAAAGGACCACAATCTTGATATCACTATAAAATGGTATAAATTTCTCTATATTGTAGTAAAATAAGTATAATCACCAATTTATGTCATACAGTTGGTGTTTAATAAGCCATTATTTGCTGCAAAAACTTTAGGAACAAATATCATGATTGTCAATAATAGACTGAGGTAGACCTTTCTAAAATAGGCATCACTTTATGTAAAGCTTGGTAAAGAAAAATTTTCATTGGCAGGATAGCATGGAAGTGTATTAGCTACGAAAGCTACTTAGTGAGTCTTATTGCTTCTTTCACCATAAAGTTGGAATTATTTACTTATTTTTATAATTTTGGTAAATTAGTGATAAAAAACTTAATGTATNGATGTATGTTATGTTTAATTTTTTACATTGTGTACGTCTTATATCTTTTAAAACACTAGACTTTTGCAAGCTGAAACATACTTGTATAGTGTTTTTGGACAGCAAAAACATTAAATAGATATAAATGAGAATTAGAGTACTAGTTGTTTTAGGTCCATTCTGTTTTTTTGCTTAGTAAGCTCCTTAATATCTATAATTTAGCTAGTTGTTATTTAAAATGTAGTTAAATATAGCGCTTAGAGCAAGAACGCCAATATTTTGAAGTTAATAAATAATTATCTGCCTATGATTTTTTTTTGCCTTTTTTCGTCTGGTAAATTTTTTAAAAGCAATTCATGAACGAATATTTGTTCTTATAATAAATAGTCATCTTTATGATAACAATATTTAGCAGTTAGATTTTGTATTCGAGACAAAATTATGTCTTGAAAAAGTTAAGTTTTAGTGTTATAAAGTATAGATTCCGCACTCAAATTTTTATAATAACTATGAATGTAAAAGATGAGAAAACACATAATATTGAGGTAAAGTTACCGATATTTCTTGATTACCAATCTACTACTAAAGTAGATCCTCGTGTCTTAGAGGTGATGATGCCTTATTTTGGTGAATTTAGTAATGCACATTCCCGTAGTCATTCGTTCGGTTGGATTGCTGAAGAAGCAGTGGGAAAAGCAAGGAAGCATATTGCAGATCTAGTGAACGCAGATAGTAAGGAAATTGTCTTCACCTCAGGTGCAACTGAGTCAAACAATATGGCGATTAAAGGTGTTGCTCACTTTTATAAAAATAAAGGGGATCATATAATAACTGTCTGCACAGAGCATAAGTGCGTTTTGGATTCTTGTCGGTACTTGGAAAGTGAAGGCTTTAAAGTTACATATTTACCTGTTAAGCAAAATGGAATTATCGATTTATCGAAGCTAAAAAAAGCAATTACTAACAGAACAATTCTGGTTTCAGTGATGATGGTAAACAATGAAATTGGAGTAGTGCAACCTGTTAAAGAAATTGGTGCGATATGTAGAAAGCATAATATATTTTTTCACACAGATGCTGCCCAAAGCTTTGGAAAAGTGCCAATTGATGTTAATGAAATGAACATTGATCTCATGAGCCTTTCTAGCCATAAAATTTATGGACCTATGGGAATAGGTGCATTATATGTTCGTAGAAAAAATCCTCGTGTTAGGTTAACACCATTGATTAGTGGTGGTGGGCAGGAAAGAGGTATGCGTTCTGGAACAGTTCCAACTCCTCTTTCGGTCGGTTTTGGTGAAGCAGCGCGTATTGCTAAAGAAGAAATGGAAATAGAAGCAACCAAGTTGGAAGAACTAAGAGATATTTTGTATAACAAGATAAAAGAAGCATTTCCTGATGTTGTTTTAAATGGCGATTATAAAAACAGAATTCCTGGCAATTTAAACTTAAGTTTTCCCTATGTTGAAGGTGAATCTCTCATCATGGCAATCAAGGATTTAGCGGTAAGTTCTGGTTCTGCATGTACATCTGCATCTCTTGAGCCTTCTTACGTTATACGATCACTAAATAATGGTCATGACCTTGAACATTCATCAATTAGATTTGGTCTTGGCCGATTTACAACTAAAGATGAAATTCTATATGCGGCGGATCTTGTTGCTAAGAATGTTGGGCGGCTAAGAGAAATGAGCCCGCTTTGGGAAATGGTGCAAGAAGGGGTAGATTTAAGCACAGTAAAATGGGACTTTCATTAAAATTCTATTTAGCAGAATAGCAAAATAGAGAAAATAAGAAATCTAATAGTAAAAAAGGTTGATTCTTTTTTTAAGGAACAAAAGTGATAAAAGTTCAAGAGACTTGGCTTAGGATAAAAAATGAGGGGGAGTAGTTTTTAAAGTACTGCTCTTAGCAGAGTAGTAAAATAGGTGTATAAATGAAGGTAAATAAAGGTTTAATGACATTGGGAAGTATTAAAAATGTGCTGTATAGGATTAATCTTTAAAAAATCTTCGATATGAGAAAAATAAGAATATTCTCACCTACCCTATTTTTCAAAACGACATCTTAGACTTCATTAGTGTTAAATTAACACAAAAAGTTGAATTCCCACAGCACCATTATAAATCCTAAAATCGCTTCTGTGATGAGCAGAGTATTATTAATACTTTTTGCAAGGTGGTTTTCACGAAAAACAGATAAATTGTGGAGATGCAGCTCTATGGGAATAAGAGCTTTGAAGACGTGTTTAACTTTACGCTGCTAAAGCTTATTCAAGACAGTCTGGCAATCACATTGGTCAAAAAGGTTTTTCTTTAATGAATATTATTTAAAGAACTTTTAATTTGTTTTTATTGAGTTGCCTAAATTTACAAAAAGTCGAGTAGAGTAATTAAAAAAGCTCAATGAAGAGGTAATTAGACAGGTTTTATTAAAATGAGAAGAATCAGTAACATATAAAGGTTAATGGAAGATAAGAATAAGTTAAAATAGTTGTGGCTAAAAACTTACTTAAGGCCGGTCTCTCTGTAAATATTATTGCTAAAATTACTGGCNTTTCAGTAGATGAAATAAAAAAATTGCATGAAATGGGAATGTATTATTGATATAAACGGATAAATTATATACTCCTTTTTCATAAGAATAAAATTTGAAGAGAAACTATAGAAATGCTATAGATACTTACTTTTGTTAAAACAATCTTAGAGAGAAGGTATGATGTTTAATTTTCCGAACACACGTTTAAGGCGTAGGCGCTCAAGTAAATGGATTCGTAATTTAACGAGTGAAAGCATTTTATCAGTAAATGATTTGATTTTCCCTCTTTTTGTTCATAATAGAAAAGAAACAACTGAATCAATTCCAGGTTTACCCGGCATGAAATGTTATTCAATAGATGAATTGGTTTCTGTAGCTCAAAAAGCTGAGGATTTGGGGATCAATGCTATTGCGATTTTTCCTGTAGTTGATAGTAAATTAAAATCTAAAAATGCTGAGGAAGCATATAATCAAGACAATTTAATCTGCAAAGCAATTTATGCTGTAAAACTAAAGGTACCTGGTATTGGTATTATTGCAGACGTTGCGCTAGATCCATATACTACTCATGGTCATGATGGCCTTTTAAAAGGGGATCTGATAGATGTGGAAAACGATGAAACTGTGTCAGTATTGTGTAAGCAAGCGCTCGCTTTAGCAAAAGCAGGATGTAATATAGTGGCTCCTTCTGATATGATGGATGGTAGAATAGGAAAAATAAGAAAGACATTGGATGATAATAACTTTCAAGATGTGTTGATATTGTCTTATGCAGTAAAATACTGCTCAAGTTTCTATGCACCATTTAGACAAATTGTTGGTTCATGCATACCATCAAATTTTATCGACAAAAGTAGTTATCAAATGGACTATAGAAATGCAAGAGAGACAATTTGTGAAATTGAAATGGATATAAACGAAGGTGCAGATCTTATTATGATAAAACCAGGTATGCCATACTTAGATATAATTAAAACAGCAAGTGATAAGTTTAATTTTCCGATTTTTGCTTATCAAGTAAGTGGTGAATATGCAATGATAAAAGCTGCAACAAATAACGGCTGGCTGAATTATGATAAAGTAATTTATGAGTCTTTGGTTGGTTTTAAGCGTGCTGGTGCAAGCGCAATAATCACCTATGCAGCGCTTGATGTTGTAAAAATTTTAATGACACAAAAGACCTAATGTGAACTGTGTTTGCTGTAATAAATTAAGTGGACTTCTTATGTAGTTTTTGGCAGCACACTAGGTCTATATTTAAATAGAAACAAAAAACTACTTGGCAAACCTTCGTTTTATCTTCCTTTACTTCAAACTAAGGTTATTTAGTTATTTTCAATTTATGCAAGTTAAAGTAACAAAAATATTGTGTAGTTGATATATCTTATGTTTAATTCTTTACACTATATATGCCTAATATCTTTGTTAATTTCACCTGATTTCTAGGTTTTTATCTGTATGAGCTAAAGCGCACTTATAAAACATTTAAGGCAGTGTAGAATGCTAGTGTTTTTAAGCAGGCATTAATCAGGTTTTACCTTATCTTTTTTTTCATTTGGTAAGCTTTTAAAGTAGTTTGTAGCTAAAGCAATTTAAAAGGCTCTGTAAAAAATGTCATTTCACAGTGTTCACCATTTAAATGACATCTATGAAGATTTTTCAAGTCATCAATAAACTTAAGTTTCGGTTCAGCTGAAGATTAGACATATCCGGTAGTTTAAGACATCAGAGCTGTACAGACTATAGCGCGTTGAAAACTAATTAAAAAACCTCAATTGTATGATTGACATTGGCCACAGAATAAGGATTATCGTGTTTGATTAAAAAAGGCTTAAGTTGTTGCTTTTATTTTAGTTATTAATTAATTTTTTCCATTTGGAAACCATTACATTGGCCTGCCTTAGTGCTTCAATAGAAGATAAGTCTTCTGTGCTGAGCGGTAGGCGGACAGTTTTGTGTTTTATGATCCCAATATCGTGCAAGAGTGCTTTAGTGGGTATTGGATTACTAGCAATACACAGTGTTTTACAGACTTGCTGCCAGATACTTGTTGAACTTTTTACTTCATTTTCTATTGCTTTAGTATTTGCTTCCTTTTTAGATTCCAGCGCTATGCGCTGGAATAACAGTAAGCATTGCTTAACATACTTATGTACTATACATGGCCAAAGATTAGAAGCAACAGAAACTAAGCCAGCTGCACCATAAGTAGCCATATCAAGTATCATATTATCATCACCACAAAAAACTTCAATATTTGGTGCAACTTTTTTGTACTTGATTAAAGTATCAATAGTTCCACTTGAATCTTTAATAGCCCAAAACTTTTCGTGGCTAGACAAATTACGTACAGTTTCTACATGAAGACTTACTCCTGCTCTTGATGGAATATTATAAAGCATAGCTGGTACATGTGCTTTTTCGAGTAGCTTTTCAAACCATAAAGTCTGCCCCATAATTCCAGGCTTTGTATAAATTGGGGTGGTTATTAAATAGCCGTAAATGGGCATGCCTTTGCAAAAATCAAGCCATTCAAGGGTTTGATATAAATTTACTCCTGGTACACCAATTATGATTTTCGTACTTAATTTGAGTCCACATAGAAAGTTAACTAATGCACGCCTTTCATGATCAGTAAGTGACAAATTTTCACCAGTGCTACCTAATAACACCACACCGTTTTCGGCTTCAGCTTGCATTGTAAGTAAAAGCTGTAAACTGCTATAATCTATACTATCTCCTTTGTCATTAAAAGGAGTAACACAGGCAGTCCATAAAAATGGAGATAATAATTTCAATTGAAGTTATTAAAATGGTATTTCATCGTCAATTAGTTCTTCCTTTATTTCACTGTCAAAAAAATCTCTATGCTGATTTTTTTGTTCTACTTCACGTTGCTTATATTCGTTTGATTTACAATCAGAATTTGACCGTGAATCTAAGAGTGCAAGAGTGCTGTTAAAATTCTGCAACATTACCTCTGTGGTATATCTTTCACTTCCATTTTGGTCAGTATATTTTCTAGTTCTTAAAGAACCTTCAATGTAAACTTTACTGCCTTTACGTACGAGATCTTTGATGATTTTTACTAATCCTTCACTAAACACTACAATATTATGCCACTCCGTTTTTTCAGAACGTATACCAGAAAACTTATCTGTCCAATTTTCAGATGTAGCTATTGAAAAACTTGCCATTTCTTTCCCATTCTGCATAGTTCTAATTTCAGGATCTCTTCCTAAATTACCAACTAATATAACTTTGTTTACTGTACCAGCGGACATNTTGTACTTTAAAATAAACTCCCTATATTATCTTATGTTAAAATACAATTGTCAAATCTGATAGGAAATGCGCTTGGAGGGATTCGAACCCTCTACCTTTGCCTCCGGAGGGCAACGCTCTATCCAACTGAACTACAAGCGCACATATATTAAATTACCTAATAGATAAGCTAACTAAGTTAAATTTTAGATTCGGATAAATCACAAACATAGCATTTTCATGCTGTCAATACACATATCTTTTGAATTACTTGTTTGGTTTTTCATTATGTTCTGATCTACAGTACACATAAAAATTATGTAGTTTCCGGTTATTGAGTGAATTTTTAAGTCCTTAATGCCTGTAAACAGTTTCCCCGTTTTACTCACATTTTCAGTGTATTAGAAAAAAATATAAAATTTAACTAAACTCACTGTCTTATGATAAAAATCATCTAATATCATTTCTCTTGAAGAACGTAAGTAAAACTTTTCCATTTTGCTGACTATCTTACTAACCAATTTCTCATTAAAAGAATACTTTTTATATTATAATATCGTGATAAAACATCAAAATCACTCTCTACTGCTTCCCTTATTATCTCATTCTGATTTATATGACTCTATACATACCTTTATCTTTCGGATGCTTATAAAGAAACATTCCTTTATAAGTAAATTTCGTATATATCAGTAAAATTATCGATTTCTTGATTGTTAATTTTGAAAATACTTTCGAAATATTTTTTTTCATTGTCACTTCCGCTTAGAATAATGATAAACTATTTCATCATTATCTTGTTTTTCTAATATACATATAAACTTCTACTATTTAATTATAGCATTCTATGCTAGATGAGGTCTTCATCATTAATAATATATTACCGACAGACATATTTTTTACAAGTTTCTATATTTTCTACACTGCTTTTACAGTCGGAATACGCATTAACCTTGAAAAATAGTATTGTAAAAACAAAAGATAGCTCTTTTACCTTCATTATTTCATCTACTTCATTATAGCGTACCAGTTAAGAACTATATTAGCTCTCACTATTTTACCATATTACCGTCCAAAATCTAATTCATAGTTACAGTATCAATATTCCTCTCTTTTTTCAGAAATAAGAGGTTTAATCATGACATAACCAGGCAAACTTAGAAGAGANTTGTAAAAATAAAAAATATGTTTATTTCTAGTTGAACTAAAACTTAGGTAATTTCACTTTTTTATTACTTTTGTGTGTTCACTTTTACTGTGTAATCTTGCTTTCTCAGGTATAGAAATCGACACTTCAGGTTTCAAGCATTGTAGTATCTTTTATGCAACTTACTGAGCTCAAAACTCAAATTTGCAATGTATCCGCTGCTGTGTAAACTTGAAGAAGGAATTTTTCTACAAATTTAGGCTTTTACTTAAAATAACTTCCTTTTTTTAACCATTTGCTGAAGACTGTTCACTTTCTGTAGTGTTGTTTGACGATGAAGCAACTAATTTGCTTAAAATCTCGTCTTTTGGTCCCATACTATAA
>NZ_JABUMP010000001.1:400208-421416 GCF_029169405.1 Wolbachia endosymbiont of Onchocerca gibsoni
TCTTGATTGTTAATTTTGAAAATACTTTCGAAATATTTTTTTTCATTGTCACTTCCGCTTAGAATAATGATAAACTATTTCATCATTATCTTGTTTTTCTAATATACATATAAACTTCTACTATTTAATTATAGCATTCTATGCTAGATGAGGTCTTCATCATTAATAATATATTACCGACAGACATATTTTTTACAAGTTTCTATATTTTCTACACTGCTTTTACAGTCGGAATACGCATTAACCTTGAAAAATAGTATTGTAAAAACAAAAGATAGCTCTTTTACCTTCATTATTTCATCTACTTCATTATAGCGTACCAGTTAAGAACTATATTAGCTCTCACTATTTTACCATATTACCGTCCAAAATCTAATTCATAGTTACAGTATCAATATTCCTCTCTTTTTTCAGAAATAAGAGGTTTAATCATGACATAACCAGGCAAACTTAGAAGAGATTGTAAAAATAAAAAATATGTTTATTTCTAGTTGAACTAAAACTTAGGTAATTTCACTTTTTTATTACTTTTGTGTGTTCACTTTTACTGTGTAATCTTGCTTTCTCAGGTATAGAAATCGACACTTCAGGTTTCAAGCATTGTAGTATCTTTTATGCAACTTACTGAGCTCAAAACTCAAATTTGCAATGTATCCGCTGCTGTGTAAACTTGAAGAAGGAATTTTTCTACAAATTTAGGCTTTTACTTAAAATAACTTCCTTTTTTTAACCATTTGCTGAAGACTGTTCACTTTCTGTAGTGTTGTTTGACGATGAAGCAACTAATTTGCTTAAAATCTCATCTTTTGGTCCCATACTATAAATAGTACCATCTGACATAAGAATAACTTTATCAACCACGGATAATAACAGTAGCTTGTGAGTTATAATTATAGTAGTGGTGTTTTGCTTTCTTGCAACGTTGATCGCTTTAATTAGGCATGCTTCTCCATTACTGTCTAAGTTAGCATTTGGCTCATCAAGTACTAAAAGCTTCGTATTACCATAAAAAGCTCTTGCAAGACCAAGTAGCTGTTTCTGTCCACCAGAAAGTGTCACTCCAAAGCTTCCTATTGTTGTATCATATCCGTTTGGCAAACTTAGTATTAATTCATGTATTCCTGTAATTTTTGCTGCTTTAATTATTTCCTCAGGATTTGGATTTGGTCTCATGCGTGCAATATTAGCTTTGACGCTGGTGTTGAATAGTTCAATATCTTGAGGTAAATAGCCAACATAGTTACCAAAATTTTCTCGGTTCCAATTATATACATCAGCACCATCCAGCCTTACTACACCAGATATAGGTTTCCATATACCAACAGTTAATTTTGCAATGGTTGATTTGCCAGAGGCACTTGTACCGATAACACCAACTATATCTCCTGGTTCTATTACAAAAGATATACCCTTGATCGTTGGTTTATTGCTCCCATAAGGAGTAAAAAATACTCTATCAAATTCTAATTTTCCTTTAGGCTCTGGTAGAGATAGAGTCTGTTCCCTTTTTGGCGATGTTAATATAAGTCTTTGCAGCCTACCATAAGATATTATGGCTTGATTTAAAAATTTCCAAGTATGGATTGCTGCATCAAATGGAGCTAATACCCTGCCCATTAAAATGGAGGCAGCAATGATGCTACCAGCAGTCTTATGAGATGTAATTGCAAGTAGCGCACCTGTTCCAATTACTGATATTTGTAGAGTCGAGCGTAAAAACTTAGTAATTCCAGTAATTACATTAGAACGATTCTGTGCTTTGATTTGCATCATGCGGGTTTGATCATTCCGTTTACACCAATCAGAAACTATGAATTCTGACATACCCATAGCTTCAACTACTTCTGCATTTCTTGTTGCAACATCTATAGCATTGATATTCCGTATAGTTTCTTCATTGGTTTCTTGCAATATGCGTTTAGTAGCAAGTTCATTCCACATTGCCATGGAGATCAATATAACGATTCCAGCAATAGCTATAAATCCCGTAGAGGTATGTATCATAAAGATTACACCAAGGTAAATCAATGACCATGGAGTATCAAACAACGAAAATATACCATTTCCTACAATAAAATTCTTTATCACTCCAAGATCCCGTATTGCTTCACCGCTGGAAGTTGAGCTCTGCACTGATGTTAGCCTGATTGATCTTATTATTAGATCTGGTGTTGCAGTTCTATCAATCCAGTCACCGATTTTTGCCATAGCTAAGCATCGACAGATTTCAAGCATTGCAGAACAGGCAAATGCGGATAAGGTAATAATTGTTAACATAACTAGCGTCGATACGCTTCCGCTTGATATTACCCGATCAAGCACTTGAGAGGTATAAAGTGGCAAAAATAACATTAACAAATTAATTCCTGAACTAAACCAAAAAATAAACCAAAATGCACTCTTGCACTTTTCTAGGCAAATATATAGAGTACTTTGCTTCAATTCTTTTTTTATTGATGGGGTGATTTCCACAGTCTTTCTTTTAATTACATGCACCACATATATAGTTTTTATTGCAAAAATATTAACAGAAGCTGGTTAACTTTAAGTTAATAAAATATTAATATACATAAATAAAAAATATAAACAACAGTAATCAAAAGAGATAGATTTTTTTTATTGCCTAATCTAGAACTGAAGACTTTCAATAATTTTCCAATTCCCATTTTGGCCTTGGCGCAAAATTGAGCGGATCTATATAGTTCCTCTTCAATCTTTCAATTCCTGCCCATCCAACCATTATTGCATTGTCTGTACATAGATTACTTGGGGGGGAAAATATGTTTAAGTTTATGTATTTTTTTAATTTTCCTTTTAGAAAGTTATTTGCTGCAACCCCACCAGTAATTACAAGATCTTTGATTTTAATATTTAAAGATGCAGCCATAATAATCGCATTTTTGACTCTATCAAGTAGTATATCACTAATACACTCTTGAAACGAAGCACATATATCATGCACGTCTTGCTCATCCATCTTAAGCTTCTGCACCAAGTTTTTTACTGATGTCTTGATTCCAGAAAAAGAAAAATTACATCCAGAACGTTTTATCATTGCTCTTGGAAACTTAAATCTTGTACCATCACCTTTCTTAGCCAATTTTTCTATCAATGGTCCTCCCGGATAGTTTAAGTTTAGCATCTTGGCAACTTTATCAAACGCTTCACCTAACGAGTCATCTAGTGTTTCTCCGAGTTTAATATATTTACCTACATCTTGCGCGATTAAAAGTTGACAGTGACCACCTGATATTAACAAAACCAAAAATGGAAATTCAACTTCGTAAAGTAACCTAATAACCAATGCATGTGCTTCTAAGTGATTAACAGCAATGAACGGTTTTTGTGTTACATGTGCAATTGCTTTAGTCATCATTGTACCGACTATTAATCCACCTATGAGTCCTGGTCCTGATGTCGCCGCAACTGCATCCAAATCGCAAAAGTTAATGTTAGACTTGTTTATAGCACTTTTTATTAGATTACTTAAATGCTCCATATGAGCACGTGACGCTATTTCAGGGATTATTCCACCACGCTCTTTATGCTCTGTTTGAGAAAAAATCTCATGAGTGAGGACTTGCTTAGCACTATTTATAATTACTACTGCGGTTTCATCGCAGCTTGTTTCAACAGCTAAAATGGTCTTCATTTGTGTTTGGTACTGTATTTACTAAACCATACCTTGAAACGCCTTAAAAGTTAACTGCATTCTGATGAATTAATCATCATTTTTAAGTATAGGGCTAATTTTTTTTATTTCCAGGAAAAAAAGTTTACTAGTCAGCTGCTTTGCACTTTAGCTACATCTTTAACGTTAATTTGCTACTATATTTATTTACTTCATTACCTATATTTACTCTGTCTATTACCTCAAAATTTAGATAACTTTTTTCTATTAGTCAGTAGCAAGAAACATTTTGTTTAAATCTTAAGCATGGACTAAATGCTCTTTATCTTTGGGATGATAGATCTTATGTGCTCAAGCAAACTATTCGNANTAGCATATAGATAATTTATGTGCACGTGATTTTGCAATTTGATAGGCTTATATTCCCTTTAATATGGCTTAATCAGCAATTATTCGTGCAGGCATCTACTACTTGTTTCAGGTTTTGCTCGGTACTTAATAAACTTTATTGAGAAAACTCTTGCTCCAAGTTAAGTTAAACTTGTTTTCAACCATATATAAAAGTTTATATACTGTAGTATGGATTTATCTTTCTCAGAACAAGAACATATCTATCTACACTAAAGACTAAATTGTCTTATATGCTCTTTTTCATATTCGCTAGTCTTTTTCAAGATACACTTCAAGCGAGAGTCTACTTTGCCTTATTAAGGAGATAAGATGAGGCTTAATATGCTTTAAATTTCTTAAATTAGTAAAAGTAGTCAGTATATTACACTGCATTCTCACTATTTTCTACTCAAATTATCTATTTTATTACTAAATAAATACTTTTCGCACTTAGGAATTGATCCATTATAAAGAGTTTTCAGGAGAGTGATTATGGATGTAGTTGAAATACAAACATAATTTAATTCTATGAACATAGACCTATAAGAAGGCTATTATCAAAATAGCTAAGCGGTACTTAGATTTTTTTAGCTATAAAAATAAAAAAACAACTTAATAAATTTCGCTAGTTCTCTTGCTATGACATTGAAGGTATTTATTCATTTTCAATCTGTATAGATTAAACAATGAAAGTATTATGTAGCTTAGTATTTTATATTTAGTTTTTTGCACTATGTGAATCTTATATCTTCACAAAATTTTTGTTCTTACTTACATAAGTTGAAACATGCTTATAAAGTTTTTAAGACAGCAGGAATGCCTGTTTGTAGAATTAGAGAGTGAACAATAAACCGCTATAGAAATTTCCTTTGTCTTTTTCTGATTAGTAGGTTTCTTAAATATGAGAATAATTTATGAGCGAACATTTGTTTTCACAATAGATGATATCATTTCAGCATTACATCCTGAAATCCATATTTTTCTCTTTCTTGACCTCGGTATCCGCTACTTAGATAACAAGGAAAAAGATACTTGGTAACTCCATTGTAGAGGGAATAAAGTCTTAGTGTCAGATGGTATTATTTGCTATAAAAGCAAATCTTTAAAGCTTAAATTATTTACTAATGCTAGTATAGATACTAATTTAGTAAGGTCCATCCGACATCAAATATGCATTAACGTAAGCATAACTATTGCCAGCAAGGTAGTTGAGGTTAATAATAGATTAAAACTGCTTCTAGCTAGTAACAACTCCAATAGCAATTTTTATTTGTTTAGAAAAACTGGTAAATTTTTACTTCTCTTTTAAAATAAATACTAGGACTAATAGGGGAGAGTATTCTATTATACTCACTAAAGTTATTTATTATCTTCTCTCTTTTTTGCTTTTTTATTACCAGCATTGCTATTTATCTTTTTTATATCAAACTTCTTTATAGAATCTTGATTATCTTTATCAGATAATACAATGTGTTCCTCATGGTGCTTCCTTCTGCTTTTGATGCCTAAGTTTAATGTAGTGCTAACTCTTAATTAATCCTAAAATCCTGTTTTATAGCCACATGTTATACTTGGTATGGTGACCATTTTATATGATAAAAGTTCAGTTTTGGAAATGATAGATTTTTATTGTTGAATCATCTTTAAAGTAAAGAATATTAAATGTAATTTTGCACATATTATATACAGAATGCCAATTTAGGTACTTATTATGCAATTTTCCGTCATGGAAAGCAGTGGATTAACAATTTAGGAGTAGAGGAAGTAGGGAATCCTTGAGAAATTGAATTATGAGTTTTTAAACATAGTTAAGAAAAAAAATAGGAAGAAATAAATAGCCAAGCCTTGTATAAGTTGAAAGTCAATCTGTTAAAATAGCAGAGAAAGAGGAGCTAAAGGCTATGATGGGAGTAAAAAAGTAAAAGGTAAGAAAAAAGGCATAGTAGGTTTTAGATACATGGAGATATACTACCTAAATTGCTATCAGCAAGAAAGTAAGGATTTAAAAATTCATTTAAGAAGGCGGGTTGTGAAAAAGGCTTCTGCGCTTGGATTAACAGGAACAGAAGGCTATCAAAGAAATAAGATTTGTTTATAACATCCACTGAAAATTTTACATATCTTGCTATAACTAAGGTTATAGTAAAAAAGAATTTACTTTAATTTTACCAGTTTGTGAACAACCTATGTAAATAGAATTTTTGAAAAAAATCAATAAAACCTTAATATTATTACGAAAAAAGTCTATTTACTTTAACGAGTTATCTACCTTTCTATAAAAGATCTATCAACTGTTGCAATTATAGGTGCAAATAAGAATGATAAAAGAGTGCGGGATTGGGTAACTATATATACTTCTGCTGGCATACCAGGGTACAGATATACATTCTTAAATTGAGCAAGCTCTGATTTTGGTATCACTACACGTACTGAGTAATAACGTCCTAATTTTGGATCATCAAGAGCATCAGGAGAAATATGGCTTACTATACCATTAATTAAACTTAAACGACGTGCACTGTAAGCACTCAGCCTTACTTTGACTTTTAACCCTTCTAATCCGTCAATGGAGACTATATTGTTACCTTTTTTTTGTGCCGATATTATTTCCTCTATATTTCTAGTCTGAACTTTAGTATCTATTATTAAATCATCATTAGACGGCACTACGCTCATAACCGGAACTCCAGATTGTATAACACCGCCTTCAGTATGGTATCTTATATCTGTAACTATTCCATCTTGAGGCGATCTAATTACTGTGCGTGCTAACGTGTCTTCTGCAACCATTAACTTCTCTCTTAAGTCAGCAATAGATGTGCTGATTTCCTTAAGTTCGGTGTTTGCTTTTTCTTGAGAATCGTTTCTCACGTTTACGATCTCTAATTCATTTTCTCCAATTTTTTGCTGTGCTCGAGATATTGCAGCGCGGTAATGACCGACTCTACCTTCAATTTCAGCAAGCTGTTTTTTCAAAGCGAAGATATGCGATTTGCCTATATAGCCATTGCTAAGAAGCTGTCTTTTTATTTCCAGTTCCTCAGCTATTAAGCTGTATTGTTTAAGAGCTGCATCTAGTTGATAATTCAGTCCTACTAGTTCGTCATGTAGCTGTTTTATACGTTGTTGCAGTACACCAGTTTTTCCTAATTCACTTTTGCGCTGAGAATGAAATAATTCTATCTGATTTTTTACCACTCTGTTTACAAGCTCACTGTTAGACAGCTTTTTAACTTCATCAGGAAACTCAATTTTGTCTAATCCTGCCTTAATAGCAATCAATCTTGCTTCAGTTGTCAAAAGCGATAAGAGCTTCTCTTTAGCTATACTTAAATTTGCCTTCTCATTAACATCGTTTAGTAAAACTAAAGGCTCATTTTTTTTGACTGCTTGACCTTCTTTGACTAAAATTTTGCTTATTATTCCTCCTCCTAAATGCTGAACTACTTTTCTGCTTGAAGATACAATAACTTCTCCGCTTGCACGTACTGCTCCATCAATTGGAGCTACAGCTGACCAAATGCCTCCTACTCCAAAAAAGATGAATATTATCACCAAGCCAAAAAATAGCGGTCCCCATGTTATTCTCAGGACTTCATTTACGTTATTTCCCTTACGCTTTAAAACAAAAGTTGTCATCATATCAATTAATATGAAAGTTCTATCTAAAAACTTTGGATTTTTTTTCTTTCTTATCTCTTGCATATTTATATTATCACTACGGCCAAGGAACCCTGTCAAAGAAAATCCAGTGCTCAGTTTTTTTAACTTACTTATTATACATTACTGTGGGCTTATATTAGTACTTAGGTAATATGCAAAAACTAAGAAATTCATGACTTAAGCATCTAATTTAGACTGGAGCATCAGAATCAATCATTTAATAACGGCAATTTTGCTATATTTTATCTAAACTAAGACTTTTAGTGAGTACCAAAGCTGTTTATGCATATAAGAAACCCATTGCTAACTAAACAATGTTCTGCTAGTAATCAGAAAAATGAAGTCATTATGTTTCAATTGGAAAGTAGAAAGTTTCTTGTTACTGGTGCTTCAGGTGGGATAGGTCGAGCAATTGTAGAAGTTATGCATAAAGCCGGAGCAATTTTATGTATCTCTGGTACAAAAAAAGAGATTCTCGAAGGAATTGCTAAGCAGTATAAAAAGAACATGCATGTACTTCCTTGTAACTTATCAAACGCTGAGGAAGTAAATCAACTAGTAAACAGAGCAAGCGAGTTGATGGCAGGTTTTGATGGGCTTGTATGCAATGCAGGCATTACACGAGATGGTCTGCTATTGAGAATGACAGACGAAGCATGGCAAAAAGTAATTGATATTAACCTAAACTCCACGTTTAAGTTGAGTAGAGAAGCATGTAGGAAACTAATTAAAAATAACTGGGGAAGGATTATAAATATTTCTTCAATAGTAGGATTAACAGGGAATGTTGGACAAGCGAATTATGCAGCGTCAAAAGCTGGAATAATAGCTATGAGCAAATCTATAGCGAAAGAGGTTGCAAGTCGGAATATAACAGTTAATTGTGTTGCTCCTGGGTTTATAGTCACTAAGATGACTGAAGTTTTAACTAAAGAACAAAAGAAAAAAATATTAGATAATATTCCAATGAAAAAAATGGGAACAGTAGAGGAAGTAGCAGCAGGGGTTCTATTTTTAGCAAGTGATGAGGCAAAATATATTACAGGACATGTGCTAAATATTAATGGCGGTTTATTTATGTAGTAAAATCTTACTTATGGACAAGCTATAGACTTTACTTTAAAATAAGTATGCATAAACTAAAATTAGTTTTACTACATTAGTTTATTATTAAAGGCAAAAAAATGGGCTCTATAATAAGAAAATTTTTAAATATCTTATGTGTGGTATTGCTTTTCTCAGGTTATCCAACTACTTCTGGTGGTGGAGGTACTGATATAGATGATACAACTGCTCAAGTAATATGTAACATTATTGGTTATATTTGGGGGATAGGTGGTCCACTGATGACCGTGGTAATAATCGGTGCATCCTTGCTTGCAATATTTGGGAGAATGCCTTGGCCAGCTCTCTTTGCTTTAGGCGTGTTTTGTGGTGTTTTTTTTGGCGCTAAGACAATCATAATGAAGGTTATACCTAATATGAATGATAGTGTAAAAGTTATGCTAGAAAACTGTGGAACAAAAAAATAGTAAAATTGATAATGTATTAAAATACTTATTATTTATTAAATTGCCTCATATCTTCAATTTGTAATAAGTAGGGACTGGCTTTTGGTAAAGTTTTAATAGCTAACTCAGCATATTTTATGAATTGTTCTAAATTACCTTCAATATAAGCTTTTTTTGTTAAAGCAAAATAATGCATTGCTATATCAGCATTACGTTTGTATGCAATACTTAAATACTTCCAAATAAAGGCGTTACTCGGTTCTGTACTTGCGATTTGCTCTAGGTAAAAAATTGCCTTCTTGACATCTCCGTATAATAGTAGAGTATGAGATAATGCAAATTTCACCAGATAGCTGTTCCTCTCAGATAAATACTTTAGTGATTCTTCATAAGTTTTTATTGCTTCACTCAGATTTCCAGCCTTATACAACATTTCTGCTTTTAATTCATATAGATATGGGTCACTATGTGACTTCTGAGCTAACGAATCAATTATAGCAATGGCCTCTTTTATCTTTCCTTGCCTGTAGTGAACTATAGCATTTACGTATTCAGAATTATCTTCATATTTATCAGATAATACATGGATAGGAGAAAAGAAAGAATCTAGCTTTGTGACTATACGCTTAAATTTTAATAATTTATCTGCGAGAATTGGCTTTACATCGTTTTTAACCTTATAATTCTGTACAGCAATTATGCGCTTATCACTAAGTGGATGAGTGCGAAAGTACCCTTTGGTATTTTCGTGCTCAACACTCTTTAAGTAACCAAAAATCTCTTTCATACCTAAATTATCATAACCGGATTTATCAAGGTACCTTAACGCATACCTATCTGCTGCACTTTCTTGCTCTTGAGAATATTTAAAAAACAATCTTGAGCCGAGTGCTATACCACTTAGCAAAATTGTATTAGTAACCTGAGGATTAATAATAATAGTCGAAACTAGTCCTATCATATAGCCAATCATCGCTATTGATTGTAAATGACCTACAGTAACACTCATCTGTAATATATGACCAGCAGATATATGAGCGATCTCATGTGCTAATATGCCAAGTAAAACGTATGGTTCAGTTGAGTATCGTAAAAGTCCTAAGTGAATGAAAATATTATTATTATCAATAATAAAAGCATTAATTGAATTGTCATTAACTATGAAAACTCTTACCTGGTCACCATCAATATCCGCAGCAGAAAATAGTGGCTGTGCTAGTTCTTTCACTATTGCTTCTACTTCACTGTCTCCTATAATATTAACAGAGTAAACATTATCGTAACATGCAAAAAAAAATAATAAGGTAAAAACTTTGATGATTTTAAACATAAGAATTCTGTATTTGCATAATTTTTATGGGTTTTACATCTTAACACTTAAATTATATGAATTTATAAACGTTAGCTTAACTTTTTGACGTAGTTAACTTAATCCTATGTTGTTCAGCAAATTTAAGCAACTGAGGTAGACGCATCATAGAGCCATCATCATTCACTAGCTCACACCTACAGCTGCATGATTAAGGTCAACTATCTTTGCTCTCAACACTTGCTTCAGTATGACCATTGCGTGCTAAAACTCCTCTATCGTTTGCAATAATAGGAAAAACATGACCAGGGGGTGATAATGTCATCCTTAGTACTCTTTTCATCAATGGTAATAAGTATTGTACACGTTCTATCGTTAGCAGAAACACCTGTTGTAACACCATAACGTGCATCAATTGATGTAGTAAATGCAGTGTGATAAGTAAGCTTTTCATCTACATTACTTCTTTTCATAAACTCAATACCTAGTCTATTCATATGAAGCTTTGTCATAGCTAAAAATACGATGCCAATTCCATATCTATAATCATAAAGGCTACGTGTTTTGGCTTTAGCTTTTCAGCTAAGATAATTAAATCACCTTCATTTTCCCTATTTTCGTTATCAACTAAAATAAACAATTTACCAGACTGAGCATCTTCTAATATATCTTCAACAGGAGAAATACAGGATAGGTTGATCGATGCATAAGTGGCCTGTACCATAGTTTATTTAAATTCAATCTTAACTATTTTATATAATTTCTCTCCACTTGGTACTATTACTTCCACACATTCGCCAATTTTTTTGCCAATTAAAGCACTACCCAAAGGTGAACTAGTAGATATTAACTGTTTTGAAACATCAGCTTCGTACTCACCTACAATTTTATAAATATATTCTACTTCACTACCATCATCATTTAACATGCTTAATGTTACGGTTGCACCAAACATTACCGAATCGCCAGACAAGCTTTTCACTTCTATTACTTCTGCATGCGAAAGCTTGCTTTCTAGCTCCATTATACGACCTTCGATGAAACCTAATCTTTCTCGTGCAATATGATATTCTGCACTCTCAGATAAATCACCTTGATCACGGGCATCAGAAATGGCCTGTATAATGGAAGGTTTCTCTTCTTTTAATTTCTCAAGCTCAGCTTGCATACATCCAAAACCTTCTTTTGTTATAGGAAACTTCTTAACGACGGATGAAGCCATAATCACACCTACACGCAATTAAATTGAGTAATGAAATTACTCACGATACTTAAAATATCGTTTTTTATACCATTATTCATGTTGTTTGACAACTTTTTTAAAATTTCAGGATATGCATTATGGAAATAATTGATAAGATCATATTCAAATTTATTGATGTTGTTTATTTGTATCTTACTTAACTGATCATACAAATTAGAGAAGATGTACATCAGTATTAACTGTTCTTCTATTGGCATAGGTGAGTGCTGTTTTTGCTTTAACAGTTCAATAAGATATCTGCCCTTGTTTAAGGACGATTGAACACTGGCATCAAGGTCAGAACTAAATTTTGCAAAGTCTTCCAATTCTCTATATTGAGCTAAACTTAACTTTATAGAGCCAGCAACTTTTTTCACAGACTTTAATTGTGCGGCAGAACCAATCCGCGAAACTGATAAACCTATATTTACTGCAGGACGAAATCCTTTGTGAAATAATTCAGACTCAAGGAAAATCTGTCCATCAGTAATTGAAATTACATTAGTTGGAACATACGCAGATACATCACCGGCTTGAGTTTCAATAATTGGCAAAGCAGTTAAAGACCCTTGTCCTTTTCCATCAGACATCTTAGCAGCTCTCTCAAGCAAACGAGAATGTACATAGAATATATCTCCAGGATAAGCTTCACGGCCAGGAGGACGTCTTAGCAATAAGGACATTTGCCTATATGCTATAGCATGTTTAGACAAATCATCGTACACGACTAAGCAATGCATTCCATTATTACGAAAAAATTCTCCAATAGTGCAACCAGCATAAGGTGCTAAAAATTGCATAGGTGCACATTCAGATGCACTAGCAACAACTACAGTTGTATACTTTAATGCTCCACTTTCTTTTAGCTTATTTACCACTTTTGCTACTACTGAAATTTTTTGCCCGATAGCAACATAAACACAGTAAACTTTTTGATCTTCATTTACTTCATCATTAATCTTCTTCTGATTTATGATAGTATCAAGTGCAATAGTAGTTTTTCCGGTTTGCCTATCACCGATAATTAACTCACGCTGTCCTCTGCCTATCGGAATTAGTAAATCTATAATCTTAATTCCAGTCTGTAGAGGTTCATGTACAGATTTGCGGTCAATAATGCCTGGTGCCTTAGATTCTATGTCCATTCTACTCTTGGCTCTAATCTCTCCACCTTTATCTATAGGATAACCTAGTGCGTTTACAACCCTTCCAAGGGATTCGTGTCCTACAGGTATCTGTACAACGTCACCACTGCATCTTACAATATCTCCTTCTTTTACATCACGGTCATTACCAAGCACCACTATTCCAGCTATATCATAGTCTAAATCAAGAACTATTCCTTCTACACCACTTGCAAAAAATACCTTTTCACCGAACTTTGCTTCTTCAAGCCCATAAACCAGTGCAATACCATCAGTTACTGAAGTTACTTCACCTATATTTTCTCGTTTTATAGGGTTATCAAATGCCTCAATTTTTTTCCGTATTATGTTTACTACTTCAGAAGCATTTATACTATTTTTCATATACAGTTTCCTATTTTCAATATTTCCATTTTACTCAAACTAACCAGTCTATCTAAGTAACTTTTCAGCGAAGCATCAATTAAATTAAAACCATACCTTACTATAAAACCACCTAGTATGGAAGGGTCAACCACATTATCTACTTTTACTATCTTACCAAGAAAGCTTAAAGATTCAGTAATTATTTTTATATCGGTTTTCTTTAAAGCCTTTGCTGATTTTATAGTGACTTCTAATTCATTTTCATTTTCTCTTATAAGATTCAAAAATTTTTCTAATATAAGGAGTAATAAACTAGAGCGCCTGTTTGCAAATGTCACCATAATAAATTTCACCAAGTTCCTACTCAAATCTTCATTTATAGAAAATATTACTTCTTTCTTATGTGAGAGAGAGATCATAGGACTGGACAGATACATAAAAACGTCACGTTGATTTTTTAAAAAATTCAATAGAAACTTTACTTCTTTTCTTATAGTACTTGACTTACTTTTTGAGACGTAAAACAGCGCCTTAGCATAAGATAAAATTAAATTATTGTATTGGGTCCTTTTCACATTAAATTACCTAATATATAGAGTTAAACATCTTTAAGCCTACCAATAATGGTCTAGCCTAGAAAAGCTTAGATCTCAGAGAGTATAGTAACTAAAACTCATAGTTATTGACAAAATTCATTACAAAACAGCTATTAACTGTTAAGGAAAATATGTCAGAAAATGAGAACTAGTAGTTAAGGTAATTATAATAGATTTCTTAGAGAAAGGAAATACTTTCTACTTATATTTGCCTTTTATTAGGTAGAAAGTATGTTATCTAAACAGCTGGTATATAGTTGTATAAGCATTTTGATTCAAATCTATTCTAAGAGAATATTATTCAAGCAACTTAAGTAGCGGACACTATGATCTAAAAACATCTTGATGGTTTTACTTTCTCTTTAAATTTAAGGCTAACTTTTCCATCAATACCTGCTTATCCCTTTTCTCTTTACTTTAAATTTTTGAATAAAGAACATAGATCAGGAGAGAAGGTTATACACAAATATATATTTAATACTTATAAAAAATACGCTCCTTCTTTGTAAAGGTTATCTTTATGTCCTATCTCCATGATAATTACTTGCGTTCTGATTGATTTACTTTGCAAACTACACAAATATAGTTACTTACTAGCCTTTTGCATTTTTTTACTCTATAATATAGGAGCGAGTTCACCAGACTCTCTATCAAGATGAACTGTAAGGCGCGTTCTTTTATGGTTTTTAAAACTCTTAACTTTATTCTTCTTAGGAGAGTAAGTAAATTCCTTTTGGTAAAATTCCTTTAAAAATTTAATCTTATTCTGCTCTAATCCTGCTTAACACAACTTTAAACATCACGCCCATCAGAAATTTTAGATACCAAAAAACTCTTTATTTCAATTTCAAGCTAACTGTTTCTTTGAATAGCTCTTTTCTACTTGTTCTTGAATTATGCTACTTTATAAGGCTAGATAATTCAGTAGGATACTTTGGAGTTTTTCTATCAAGAACTATATTGATTCCTGAATCTATAAAAGTTTTACTGACGTTCACTATTATAGCTATAATATAATATTTTTTAAATTTTTGATAAAGTAGTTCATATGTTCCTAACTCTTAATTAAGAAGAATTCTTGCTTAAATTTCAATTATACTTGAATTGACTTAATTTATAACAAATGACAAAAAATTGAATGCTACATAACAATCGCAAAGGAAATGGATAAATCACAATTAATTAAGGAGGTATTTGATTCTGTAGCAAGTCACTACGACATCATGAATGATATAATAAGCTTTGGGATACATAGGCTATGGAAGAACAAGATGGTAAATATTACGCATTTTACAAAAAACTCTAAGGTTTTGGACATTGCTGGAGGAACCGGCGATATAGCAATAAGAATAGCAAGAAGAGAACCAAGCATTCAAGTTACAGTATGTGATATAAATCAAAACATGCTAAGCAGGGGAATTGATAAAGCTATAAATTTAAACCAACTTAATTTCAATTGGGTGTGCGCAAATGCAGAAAATTTGCCATTTGAAGACTCCATATTTGATTATTGTACAATAGCTTTCGGTATTCGAAACGTTTCTGATCGCAAAAAGGCTTTAAGTGAGGCGTATAGGGTATTGAAACTAAATGGGAAATTCATCTGCTTAGAGTTTGCTCCTATGCATTACCAAAATGAGGTATTTACTAAGTTCTATAACTTATATTCATTTAAAGTAATTCCCAAAATCGGCAGCATAGTTGCTAAAGATAAAAACTCTTATAAATATTTAGTAAGAAGCATCAGAGAGTTTCCAACTCAGGCTGAGTTTCAAATGGAAATTGAAAAGATAGGCTTTCGTAATGTTGAATTTCATGATATGAGCTATGGAATAGTAACATTACATATTGGAACAAAATGAACATCAAACCCTAGTATAGAGTACTGAACATTATTTCGTCATTTCAGTAGGTTTCTTCTTCACTTAGCAAGTTTTACAATTACACAGCGTCTTTTTTCTTTGTCACAAGATTATTTTATATAATATTATATTACTTATATAATTCTATTGTTGATTACTTTAGTAACATTCTCTTTTATCAATATAAAAATATACTTAATTTTTTATTTATAAATAAGTTAATATTTTTTATTTTGATGGTAGCTGCAATAATACTTAGCATGGGAAAAAAGGTGCAAACGATGTTACATATTTAAAAAATTTCAGTTCAACTATCTGAATGCACAAGACCATTTTTTCTGTTGCTATAGCTAGTAGCTTGGCAGTAGAATAAAACTTAGAATAAATGTGTCTAATCACAATATTTCTATCCATTTTCGCATTATTACTTTTGCAGCCTAATTTAGTATATCCATGCTTTCAACGTATTCTTTTATTGGTCAAATGTTCATAGTGAATACCCATTTACTCTCCGTGTATAGCAGAAATAGTTATGCTGGAATCATGACAGCTTACTTGTTCTTTATACATAAACAAAAAATTTACAATTTTCTTTTTTTGTGCAGCACGACACTTTTCAAGTCATAAGATTATTAAAAATATTCAAAGTAGGTTAACTAATTGGAGATGTACTAAATAAAAAAGTAGCACAAAAACCTTTAGTGTTGTTTAGTACCATTACTACTCTTTTGCTTTATGTTTTACGTATATAGAGTAAATGATTTAACTTATTGGTGATTTTTGATATTTCAATTCAATTTATTACACAATTTATAAATAAACATAGGAGTGACGTTGAGCATTTCTCACACTATCGGCATAACTCTATCATTGCTTAGTTATGCGGTTCCTTTCCTTTATCTTCTAGTATTGCCATTGACATAATATTGCCTTTTAAATTCAAATTAGAAACTATTAGTTGAGTAACAGTTAGTGACTCAATTGCTTAGTGATATGAAAATGAGTAGTTAATCAAAAAGATCAAGAGACATTAGATTATTCCTTCTTGGAGTTGCTTTACCTCAACTTTAGGAAATCTTCAGTTATTTGAGAAATAACTTCACTAGAAGTACTAGTTGAATAGATTTTTTGCACTTTGATTTTTTCTTTTTTATCTTTATCTCTTTCTTTTTTAGTAGCATTATCAAGTTCTTGAGCAAGAGCAAATTCTATTTTCATCATAAATCTGCTTCACTTTGTGTTCGTAGACAATAAATTCTTTTTTGACTAATTGAGTCTATTTGCTCTTTACATGAGCTTTTAATCATTAAACAACTTTCTAATGATCTTTCCTCCTAATTTTTCTTTACTTGTTTCGTCAACGTACCCAAGAAAATACATTCACTTCTCAGCTATATTTGAGAGTTGATTTTTCTTCGTTTTTAAAAATTTTGGTAATTATAAATACAAAATAAAAATCCTTCTAATCATGTTCATTGATATTCTTTTATCTTGGATAGTATGTCTTGATTTGTACTCAGATTTATCAGGAAATAGCATACAATCTGCTATAGCAACAAGGACATCTTTTATAAAGATTTGACATTAATTATCTTATCAGCCTTGTCTTGAATATCCTTAGCAATACATGTAATATTGAGTACTTTTTTAAAACCTTTTTAGTTCTAGCTACTTACGTTTTAATGATTACCTGTTCTCTATTTCTGCAGGAAAGATCAATAATGCTTCTTTTTAAGGCAATCTTAAGATCTTGAATAGCACTTTAAAAGTCTATATCCTTTATTTAATTTCTACCATTAAGACAAAAATCTCATTGAGAAAGTGGGTAAGTGTCCTTATTCTTTCAGTACCAAAAATACGCTAATGGGATATACTTTTAAAGGTTAGAAAACTTTAAAAGGAGTTTTATAGAAACGAATAAAAAACTTTGATTATATAATACTATTCTGTACAAATATTCAACCTTCTTTATATTTGAGTCCTCTATGAAGCACTATAAACTAACTTATCGCCATTTTAGTAAGTTTGTTCTGATCTCTCAAACTATATCTTTTTCCTCTTTTTCCTGAAACTAAAATCCATATACTTAATTTTAGAAACTTTGAAATAAAATGCGATCCGGTATTAGGCAATTATTTTACTATATAAAACCTAATCTACATTATTTTATTATAGCTTTTATTGCAGTTCTATCTTCCTCTTTAATGATTCTCCTTTTTGGTAGAGGTTTGAGTAGCATAATTGACTCTAGTGCAGGGCATAATTTTACTATTAAACTAGTAGTGACTATATTTATAGTTTTAGCTATCTCTCTTGCTGCATTTGTTAAACTATATTTTATGGGAATTGGTAGTGAGAAAGTTATTGCAAGAATCAGATATGACTTATATAGCAATATTACTGATTTACAACCAAGTTTTTTTGAGAATACTGGCGTACAAGATGTTATCTCAGCATTAATTACTGATACCTCTGTGCTACAATCAATAATAAATAGCAGCTTACTCACCATATTGCGAAATTTTGTAATACTGATTGGCAGTATTACCATGTTATTATATACAAATCTACACTTAACCACGTATACAGCCGCAATAGTACCAATATTATTGATCATTATGACATCACTTGGGAAAAAGGTGCGCAGTTATGCACGTTTTGCCCAGAGTAAACTGAGTGAACTTGCCTCATTTAGTGAGGAAAATTTCAGATCTATAGCAACTATTAAATCATTCGTGTTGGAAGAAAATGAGAAAGCACGTTTTAAGGAGTACCTAAACTCAGTATCGAAATCATACGTAAGGTTAGTGCTCTTGCGTGCTATTTTAGTAACTTTGATTATCTCATGTGTAATAGGTTCGTTAGTTGTTTTGCTTTTTTTTGGTATCAAGGAGGTCTTGAACAGTAATATGACTATTGGAGAGCTTTCCTCATTTGTGTTCTATTCAGCGCTTGCAGCAGGAGCTGTAAATAATTTGAGTGATAATATCAGTGATTTACAACGAGGTCTTGGGGTAGTAGAGCGTTTGCTTGAACTCAAAGATATGAAAAGTTCTATAGTGGATGCTAGCAGCCCTATAAAAATTCATAGTGTTCAAAAAGAAATTGCATTTAATGATGTAACGTTTTTTTATGAATCTCAGCTTGATAGACCAGCATTAAACAATGTGTCCTTTTCTATAAAGGTAGGTCAATCTGTTTCAATTGTTGGACCATCTGGTAGTGGTAAAAGTACTATTTTAAAACTTCTGCTACGCTTTCATGATCCAGACAAAGGCAGCATTACCATTGATGGGCACAACATTAAGTTAATCGCATTAAGTAACCTCAGATTGTTATTTGGTTTAGTACCACAAGATCATACGATATTTTCCTGCTCAATAATGGAAAATATACTATACGGTAAACCAGGTGCTAAGTATGAGGAAGTGAGACAAGCAGCTATCAGTGCTTATGCGATGGAGTTTATTGATAAGTTACCTAATAAATTCGATACATTTGTAGGGAAAAGAGGATTAAAGCTCTCTGAAGGGCAAAAACAACGTATTATAATAGCAAGAGCTATACTCAAAAATCCTCAGATTTTAATATTGGATGAGGCAACTTCCGCTCTTGATTATAAAAGTGAGAACCTTGTACAAAAAGCACTGAATGAATTAATGCAAAACAGAACAACGATTATGATTACACACAGGCTGTCATCTATACTCAAAACTGATAAGATCGTAGTAATTAATCATGGAGAAATAGAAGAAGTAGGAACTCATGACTCCCTTATAAATAAAAATGGACTGTATGCAAAATTAGCGAAAATATAGTGGATATAGTTTACTGAAATATAATATAAATTTAAAAAATTTAAATCATACTGTTACAAGTCAGATTGACACCTAAATTTAGGGTTAGATTATTTAATTCTTAAATATTTTAACTTACAATAAACCAACATCCCTTTTTAAGGATTACTATGATTTAAGCTCATGTTTTTTATCATGCCAAAATATGTAATTGCCCATTATCAGCACTAATTTTATCAATGTACACTTTTTATACATCTACATATGTACCTTATGTTGTTAATTTATATTATAATCACTTTAACTCATGTTATTACCTGCTTAACGTACATCAAAATCATCGTAATGCACTAGCTCTATTTATTAGAAAATTATTTAAAATAATTTATATATGTACATAATATTGCTTTAGCGTAGCCTTATGTCTTTCTGAGAGAATATGGGCATTACACCTTGCTTAATAAAGAAAGTTCATAAGCAAATAGCTTACTACTTATTACCTACATAGCAGTTTTATATTATCAATAACACAACTAATTTAACTATATCTATAGCCCTCTTTTGAAATCTTATCATCTTTTGATCGTAACAAAACCTCTGAACTCTAATATTTTGTGTAATAGCTGCTTATCCATACACAACATNACAAATCTGCCAGCCATAGAAGAAGTTTGTTAAGCATAATTATTTTAATTGCATTACTATTGAAGTCGTATTTTAAAATGCATTATAGATTCAGGATTCAAGATATGCTAATTTTAATCTCTATATTATAAAATAACTGATCAATTTTACCTTATAATAATCTAATAGTTATTTTAAAAAGGATCTTTATAACTTGTTATTCTCAATTTCATAACTACACAATGTCTATTTTCATAATATAGATGAACCTTATTTCTCAGATTGTAAACCGTGATACATATCTGTTAAATTTGATAACAGGATCTGTTAAAATAAGACCTTCCTAACTGCATAAAAATTTTCCTATAGGCAATGATTACTGTATTTCTAAGTTTCTCGAGCGTTACCATATTTCATCTTTTAAGTATTATTACAATTTATGTTCTAATAATGTAGCATATTGTCATATTCATAAATCTAGTACATAGTGGTGCTGAATGTACTAGCATATTGGACTGGAAGTTAAAAAAACAGAACTAGAGCAACGGAATTGTAGAAACTAAAACAGTACAAGATCATGCAGCGACTGTTTCTACTGCTGAATAGTTCAAAGATAATAGAACTTTATAAGCTAATTTATAGCGAAGGTGATAAAAGATGTGTAGATGATCGAGAGTAGTGGTTTAATATATCAAATAAAATATAATATACATCACGTGCCTATGTCGTTGGCTTATAACCTTAATAGCTTATTTGATATATAATTTTTTTCCTTTCTTACTATACTATTAATCTGAAATAATGTCAAGTTTTATATTTGTAGTGGGCTGGGAAAGTAAAATGCAACTCCTGTATATGAATATCCATTTACAGTGGTTACTACAACTGCATGTTGTTATACCTATGATTCTAGAAATACAGTAGTTAATACTTTATGGTTGGAAAGGTAGGTTACTTATAGTAAAAATTAGAGATGATACAAAACTCTTTGATTTATATAAGCCTGCACTAATATATATGACCGAGGTTACGATGTTTTTAATTGTTATTATAGCTATAAAAAGCTGTTTA
>NZ_JABUMP010000001.1:421426-448967 GCF_029169405.1 Wolbachia endosymbiont of Onchocerca gibsoni
TTTTATACATCTACATATGTACCTTATGTTGTTAATTTATATTATAATCACTTTAACTCATGTTATTACCTGCTTAACGTACATCAAAATCATCGTAATGCACTAGCTCTATTTATTAGAAAATTATTTAAAATAATTTATATATGTACATAATATTGCTTTAGCGTAGCCTTATGTCTTTCTGAGAGAATATGGGCATTACACCTTGCTTAATAAAGAAAGTTCATAAGCAAATAGCTTACTACTTATTACCTACATAGCAGTTTTATATTATCAATAACACAACTAATTTAACTATATCTATAGCCCTCTTTTGAAATCTTATCATCTTTTGATCGTAACAAAACCTCTGAACTCTAATATTTTGTGTAATAGCTGCTTATCCATACACAACATAACAAATCTGCCAGCTATAGAAGAAGTTTGTTAAGCATAATTATTTTAATTGCATTACTATTGAAGTCGTATTTTAAAATGCATTATAGATTCAGGATTCAAGATATGCTAATTTTAATCTCTATATTATAAAATAACTGATCAATTTTACCTTATAATAATCTAATAGTTATTTTAAAAAGGATCTTTATAACTTGTTATTCTCAATTTCATAACTACACAATGTCTATTTTCATAATATAGATGAACCTTATTTCTCAGATTGTAAACCGTGATACATATCTGTTAAATTTGATAACAGGATCTGTTAAAATAAGACCTTCCTAACTGCATAAAAATTTTCCTATAGGCAATGATTACTGTATTTCTAAGTTTCTCGAGCGTTACCATATTTCATCTTTTAAGTATTATTACAATTTATGTTCTAATAATGTAGCATATTGTCATATTCATAAATCTAGTACATAGTGGTGCTGAATGTACTAGCATATTGGACTGGAAGTTAAAAAAACAGAACTAGAGCAACGGANATTGTAGAAACTAAAACAGTACAAGATCATGCAGCGACTGTTTCTACTGCTGAATAGTTCAAAGATAATAGAACTTTATAAGCTAATTTATAGCGAAGGTGATAAAAGATGTGTAGATGATCGAGAGTAGTGGTTTAATATATCAAATAAAATATAATATACATCACGTGCCTATGTCGTTGGCTTATAACCTTAATAGCTTATTTGATATATAATTTTTTTCCTTTCTTACTATACTATTAATCTGAAATAATGTCAAGTTTTATATTTGTAGTGGGCTGGGAAAGTAAAATGCAACTCCTGTATATGAATATCCATTTACAGTGGTTACTACAACTGCATGTTGTTATACCTATGATTCTAGAAATACAGTAGTTAATACTTTATGGTTGGAAAGGTAGGTTACTTATAGTAAAAATTAGAGATGATACAAAACTCTTTGATTTATATAAGCCTGCACTAATATATATGACCGAGGTTACGATGTTTTTAATTGTTATTATAGCTATAAAAAGCTGTTTAAACTCAATAAACTTGTGTAAAAGAGAGGATAAAGAGGGTCAACTTTATTATAAACGCCATAATATCTTTATTGCTTACGGGTCATATTTAATTTCTGTGCTATTATCTAAAGAATTAAGATAAAACTATTCAACTAACCTTATCTATTTACTATACTGCTACAGGATTTATAACTTTTTGATTGATGAACATTTTTAAACGAATTTCCTCGCTAATTCTTAGTAAATTAGATGAGTTAAAGCAAAGGAGCGTCATAAATACTAGTGTAGAAAATTTTATCTTAGAACCTCCAAGTAATAAAGCACATGGGGATATTTATACAAATATTGCTATGGTACTCGCAAGGCATGAAAGAAAAAATTCCGTTAAGATTGCAGAGATGTTAGCAGAAGAATTTAAACTTTTTAATGAAATCGCAAAAATAGAAGTAGCTGGCCCTGGCTTCATTAACATGTACTTTAAAATAGAAGTATGGCACAAGCTTCTCAAGCAAATAAATGAACTTAAAACAGAGTTTGGTACTCTAAACATTGGGAATAACCAGGCCGTTAATGTTGAATTTGTATCTGCAAATCCAACTGGTCCATTACATATTGGTCATGCAAGAGGAGCAGTGTTCGGTGACGTTTTAGCNAATTTGTTAAAAAAAGTTGGTTATCAAGCCACTAAGGAGTACTATATTAATGATGCTGGAACACAGATAGATACGCTGATTCGGTCAGTATATTTGCGATATAAGGAAGCTCTTGGAGAAAAGATTAGTATTGAAAGAGGTTTATATCCAGGTGAATATTTAAAAAAAATAGGAAAAGAGCTAGCTAAAAAATATGGTAAAGGTCTTCTAGAAAAGCAAGATTATCAAATAATTAGAGATTATGCTTTAAGTTCTATCTTAGAACTCATAAAAGAAGATATGCACTTACTTGGAGTAAATCATGATATTTTTACTTCAGAATATGAGTTGCAAAAAAGTGGCAAAATTGAAGAGAGCATAAAGATATTGTCTAACAAAGGTTTGATATATGAAGGGTATCTAGGAAAACCAAAGGGTAAAGAAAGTGAAAATTGGACTTCTAGAAAGGAGATGTTGTTTTGCTCAACAAAATTTGGTGATGATGTTGATCGTGCACTTAAAAAAGAAGACGGTAGCTGGACTTATTTTGCATCAGACATAGCCTATCATTTTGATAAGATATCGCGCGGCTTTAACAATATAATAGTAGAACTTGGTAGTGATCATAGTGGTTATATCAAAAGGCTTAAAGCAGTTGTTTCTGCGCTTAGTGATAATAAAGCGAAGATAGAAGTAAAGCTGCATAATATTGTGAATTTCTTCGAAAACGGAAAACCTGTTAAGATGTCTAAAAGATCAGGAAATTTTCTGACAGTAAAAGATGTAGTTGAGGAAGTTGGTAGAGATATTACCCGTTTTATGATGTTAACACAAAGAAATGACGTGGTTCTCGATTTTGATTTTGCTAAAGTGAAGGAACAGTCAAAAGGCAATCCTATTTTTTATGTGCAATATGCATATGCCCGTGCTCATTCGTTGATGCGTAACGCTCCAAAAGAACTTCCAAATGCAGATATTTCACTTTTAAAGACCGATGGAGAACTATTACTTATAAAAATCTTAGCAAAGTGGCCAAGTGTAGTAGAAATAGCGGCAAGGCTTTATGAGCCACATAGAATTACTTTTTACTTACTTGAAGTTGCAGAAGCATTCCATACTTTATGGGGATATGGTAAAAACGACTTGAGCATGCGGTTTATACTAAAAGATAATTTAGATCTTACTGCTGCAAGGATATTCCTTGTCCGAGCCTTAGCACATATCATTACTTCTGGGCTTTCTGTTTTTAACATAGAGCCATTAGAAGAGATGAAATAAGTAAAAGATATGGAAATAAGAGAAACTTCAATCTTCCTGTACATTAAGTTACAGTAGCATAACCCTTTTCTTTCCTGCTGTTGATAATTATTTCTCCTATTGTTACTACTGCTAAAATAAAGCAGTAATGTACCTGTGTTGATAGAGAAATAGGAGATACAGAGGCTATGCTACCCGCTAGCAATAGTTGGGACCCGTAAGGTAAAATGCCTTTTGTAGAACAAGCAAAAACATCTAATAAGTATGCACTACGGTATGGTGCAATATTATGCTTTTTTGCAAGTCTTTTTGCAATGCTACCACTTAGTAGAATAGCAATAGTATTATTAGCAACTAAAATAGTAAACATAGATGCTATTCCTGCTATTAAAAATTCAGCTTTAGTTTTTGTAATACTGCTTTCATCGATGAGTTTATGTAATGTTTTTTGACCTTGTTTATACATTATATTGCTCAATCCACCAATAAATAGGGCAAACATTACTATCTCATTTACTTTTTTGAATCCCCTATATATGTCATTAGAGAATTGAATAATAGAATAGTCAGAAAAAGCTATTCCTAGTATACCGGCAATAATTATGTTTACAGTTATTGTTACTAGTGTAGTAACTTCAAATAGGGCCATGACTATTAAAGAAATATAGGGAATAACCTTTATTATCGATGAATAATCTAAATTTGATACAGTAACAATTCTTGTACTACCTGCAGTCATTACTAGATAGATAAGTGTTATAATGCTTGCAATAAACGCTACTTTAGAGTTCACTTGAAATTTATCTTTTATTGTAGCATCTTGTGAAGAAACAGATGCAATAGTGGTGTCAGATATCATTGAGAGGTTGTCACCAAATACGGCACCTCCAACTACAGTTGCAGCTCCTATCTCGAGATCAAAAGCTCCACTTTTTGCTAAGTTAACAGCAATTGGCACCATCAGTGCAACAACTCCCATGGATGTGCCAATTGCAGTTGAAATAAAAGCAGAAACCAAGAATAATCCAGGTAACAATAACCTTGCTGGAAGAAAGTTGAGAATCAGATTGGCAACAGTGTCTGCGCTACCAATTGATTGACTAACAGAAGAAAATGCTCCTGAAAACAAGAAAATTAAGCACATAGTAAGGGTGTTTTTGTCACCCATGCCTTCGATGACAGTATCAATGTTATGTTGAATTTTATCTGTTTTACGTGAGATAGCAAAAAATAGTGCTGGCAGTAAACAAACTACCGGAGAAATCTGACGAAGTGGATTATCAGTTCCGATGAAGAAAAAATAAGTGCTACTTCCAAGATGGAAGATTAAAAAAATAAATAAAGGAATAAAAGCAATCATTCTATTACAATTGAAAGTTTAAACTATAACTAATTAAATAATTTTAAGCAAGTCTGGTTTCACTACTTCTATAGAAAGTTAATAGTGGAGTTTTGAAATTTTATATTTAACTTACTTAAGTAACATGAAAATAGCTGTTCTTATACTAATTCTAATAAAATTGCATAAAAATCTGATCTCAATGCTCGCTAATTGGATAATATTAGGGAGGAATATTAGAATGAAACCAACAATTGACATTTTATTAGATGTTTATTACAAATAATGAAATGTCTCAAAGTATTACAACCATATCAATAGAAGATAATAATATTAGGCTGGATAGATATATAAGAAGAATTTTCCCAGACCTGAAACAGTCTACAATTGAGAAATCTTTAAGGAGAAGGTTGATCGAAGTTGACGATTGTAAAGCAAAATCAAGTGATAGAGTGTACTATGGACAAACTATAACAATAAAATACTTAAATTATATTAAAAATACCAATTCTGACCGTAAATATAATCAAGAGTTAGTGAATATATTGAAAGACAATATTTTATATGAAGATAAATATATACTAGCTGTAAATAAACCTACAGGAGTAATTGTTCAAGGTGGTATAAAGGCAAAAGTCAGCATTAGTGATTTACTTGACCGAATCAGAGAAGGAAAAATATTTAAGATTGTCCATAGGTTAGATAAAGATACAAGCGGAGTGATAATATTTGCTCACAATGCTAATGTTGCCAGGTACCTTATGGAGGAGTTTAAAGAGCAAAGAGTAAAAAAAACTTATTTAGCATTAACTTCCGGCATACCAAGTAAAAATAAAGGAGTAATAGATTATCCATTGATAAAAAAGTGTATTTCAGGTCAAGAAAAAGTGGTTGTTGACAAATATTCACCTCAGAATGCAACTACACGTTTTTCGATCATAGCGAGGTTAGAACAAAATGTTGCTTACGTAAAACTACAACCAATTACCGGCAGGACTCACCAGTTAAGGGCACATCTAGCCTGTATAAACTGTCCTATTCTTGGTGATGGTAAATACGGTGGTAAAAAAGCTTTTGTTAATGGAATAGCAAATAAAATTCATCTCCATTCGTATTCTTTATCTTTTAAATTGCCAAGTAACAAAAAGGTCACTATCATTGCTCCTCTTCCTGAGAACTTTAAAAAGTCCATTGAGGTGTTGTACCCTCCCTCTTAAGTGGTGATTACGAGATAGTTGCCTTTTAAAAAGGAAAAAACATATAGATATAAGCACTCCCCCTATTTTTTAATCTAGACTAGAAATGTGACTGATCTTTTAAAAGATTTAATAAATATTAAAATTAATTATATTAAAATAATAAATATGATAAACACTCAATAAATAATGATCAAGAAAAATACAGTAGACATGGAATAGAAATAATGAAAAGCCCTACAGGAGAAATAAGTTTCAGGCTATAAAATAGCTTTAGCATGGTAATAGTAAAATTCTTTAAAACCGTATCAAGCAATTTTTTTGCGTTTTACTAATAACTAGTATTAGATAGATTTGTAAACGTCAGTACATAACTCATCAATGCTTGGTTCTTTGCTATTTTTGGCAAAATCCTCCGATTTTTTTACTAAATCACTTATTTCCTTATCGATTGTCTTACATTCTTCCTCTGAAGCAACCTTATTATCTATCATGTATTTTTTTAAAGTGCTTATAGGGTCACGATTTTGCTTTATATCTTCAACTTTTTCTTTCGAACGATAAGTAGCAGGATCCGACATTGAATGGCCCCGATATCGATACGTCTTCATTTCAAGCAGAATAGGACCTTTTCCGCAACGAACGTGCTTAGCTGCTTCAGCTGTTGCTTCATAAACAGAAAAGCAATCCATTCCATCAATCTGCTTTCCAGGAATACCGAAACTCTCTCCTCTTTTATATAACTCAGTTACTAAAGTTGATCTCTGAACGGAGGTTCCCATTGCATATCCGTTGTTCTCTATAATGTAAATCACTGGCAATTGCCACAGAGATGCCATATTAAACGATTCATATACTTGTCCCTGATTTGCAGCACCGTCACCAAAATATGTAAATGCTACGTTGTCTTTTTTCTTATATTTATTAGCAAATGCTATTCCTGTACCAATTGGAACTTGTGCACCAACTATTCCATGTCCACCAAAGAATTTCCTTTCAATATCAAATATATGCATTGAACCACCTTTACCTTTTGAGCACCCAGTTTCTTTACCAATTAGTTCTGCCATTATAATATTCGGATCAGAATCACATGCAAGCATTAACCCGTGATCTCTATAACTTGTGATAAAAGCGTCGCCAGGATTTGATGCAGCGTGAGTTCCAACTACAACTGCCTCCTGCCCTATCGATAAGTGACAAAATCCTCCTATTAATCCCATTCCATATAATTGTCCTATTTTTTCCTCAAATCTGCGCACTAGTAACATTTTTCTGTAAAATCCAATTACCTGTTCTTTAGTGAGATTTTTTGCTTTCATATCGATTTCTTTTTTATTAAACTCAGATAATATCAGAAATTTTTAACATTTTATAATGGATTATTACCGTTGGCTCGAAGCTTTTCATGTTATTTCTGTTATTATGTGGATGGCAGGTATGCTCTACTTGCCTAGGCTTTATGTCTATCATGCAGCTGTAAAGCTAGGATCAGAAAACGATAGCTTACTTCAAACAATGGAAAAAAGGCTACTTAAATATATTGTGAACCCTGCAATGCTTTTTTCGCTCGGTTTTGGTATTACACTAATGATGATAAGAGAGGCCTACTACGAAGGATGGTTTCATGTAAAAGTATTAGCATTATTCTTTATGTTTGCTATTCATGTGCTACTTGCAAAACATAGGAAAAATTTTGCAATGGGTTTAAATAAGAAAGCTCATGTTTATTTTCGTGTCCTAAATGAGGTAATCACAGTACTAATAATAGTTATAATTATTGCAGTGATTGTGAAACCTTTTCACTAGCCTTTATTCAAGAAACGGTTATTTAAGAGTTTTATTGACATTTTTTAATATCTGTGATAAAATGTATAGTGTTCGAGTGGTTAAAGTAAAAACTTATGAGTAGTGAAGTTCAAGGTCCAAACATTGCAGAGTGGCAAGCTCAACAACAACATCAAGAACATCAAGGAGGAAAGAGCGGTTTTGGTCTTGGTCATAGTGACTCTGTTGCTACGATTGTAGATGGAATGAAATGGCTGTTCAGCTTTCATGAAGGAGCAATTGCTTCCTACAATAACGTGTTTGAAGGTTTGATAAGTGGTAGTAGTTTAGTAACATTATTTGGAAAATCAGGTAATATGTTTGATATAAAATTTCTTGAAGGTCTTGCAGAACATTTTTCAGGTGGAGGAGGAGATGGTGAAGGTATAACATTAGAAGAAACGGATATGGGTTATAGTAATAAAGGTCCTCACCTAGATGATTACTCTAACTCTAGCAGTGAAATAGCTCATAGCGCTGACGGTTTACATGGTATACATAATTCAGATGATTATCATGATTGTTCTTTTTCACCTTCTCCTTCACCTTCTGTTGGTGATGACCATGGACATGAGCTTAGTGTCTAAGAATTGGTTAAATAACAGTTGAGGAGTAGTATTTTTCTTTAATTTATCATAATTGACATGAATTAGTTTTAGTGAAAAAGGTTTCAATTTGCTACACCACAAACAGTATTGTGCTCAATGCTGTAAACAGAGTAGCTGTCAATGAATTTCTGAAATCATGCATTGATTTTTCTAAGGATAGTAAAAGTGGTAGAGTTAACAATAGAAAATTTTGATAGCTAATATCAACATCAATTCATTACCTAATATAATNAATAGATATTGACCGTGAAAGCCGTGTTATTGCTAAAGAAATTAGCGCATGTAAAACCCTTATTATTGTATAGCTAGAAATTTTAATGATCCAGAATATACTCTTTTGTTAAGGAAAACCGAGCGTTTTCAAATACTTCTTGGACGCTTCCAGATTCAACAATTTTGCCATTGTGAAAGAAAATTACACTATCAGATAATTTTTTAGCTTGTTTCATTGAATGAGTTACCATAATTATGGTAAATCTTAATTTCAACTCTTGTATAAGATTTTCGATTGCATTGGTTGCCATTGGATCAAGCGCGGAACATGGTTCATCCATCAATAAAATAGTCGGTTTTACTGCAATTGCGCGAGCGATGCATAGCCTTTGTTGTTGACCGCCAGATAAATCTAATGCACTATCTCGTAATCTATCTTTTAACTCTTCCCATAAACCAACTTTGGTTAAACTATTTTCGACTATTTCATCTAATTTTCCCTTATTTTTTACCATGCCATGTAATTTAGGGCCATAAGCAACATTATCATATATTGATTTTGGAAAAGGGTTTGGCTTTTGAAATACCATACCGACTTTTGCTCTGAGCAGTACAACATCCATATCACGTGAATATATATTACCTAGTCCATCGATAATCAGTCCACCAATAACTTTGCATCCTGGTACGTAATCATTCATGCGATTGAAACAACGCAAAAATGTCGATTTACCGCATCCAGATGGTCCAATAAAAGTAGTAACTTTTTTTTTACAAATATCTAGGTTTATATTGAACAAGACTTGTTTAGAGCTATACCAAAGATTTAAATTTTTAATGGAGGCACGTGTATCACTCATATTACACTCTGCATTGAATAGAGCCCTGGAGTTTTCCTCTTGTTCTCGTATAGCCATATTGCTGCTTGAATAGCGCCTTTAGCAAACGCTGTCCGATCGATTGCTTTGTGATTTAATTCTATTCGTTCATCAGAATTAATAAACATTACGCTATGATCTCCTATTACTCCACCTCCACGAGACACTGCAAAACCTATTCCACTCTTTTCTCTTATATTTGAACTGTTAAGTAAATATTGATTGAACTTTAAATCTCTTTTTAGAGCGTTAGCAATCGCATTACCAAGTTCTATAGCTGTTCCAGATGGCGAACCTTTTTTTAAGCTATGATGCATTTCCCAAATCTCAGCGTCATATTTATCTCCCAAAAGCTCAGTAGCCTTTTTTACCAATTTTAGCAGCACATTAACTCCAACACTCATGTTCGCTGACCACAATATCGGGATTTCAGCAGCATACTCTTTTAAATTGATATCTTCTATTCCAGTTGTTCCGCTAATCAGAGGTGTTTTGAATTTCACAGCCGCCTTAAGGCAATCTAACATACATTCTTTAGTTGTAAAATCTATTACAATATCTGATAACTCGAATACATCACTAATGGAATGTGTGATTTTGATTCCTAAAATAGAACTGTGACCTATGATTTGTCCAATATCCAAACCTATGTATTTACTACCAAAGCGGGTAACAGCGCCTGCTATCTCTACTTTAGTATTTGTAACTAATTCACTAAGTATTTTTTTGCCCATCCTTCCTAAGCAACCTACTACTCCAACTCTGATTTTCATAAAGCTTTTTGTGTTACATTAGACCTTTTTTGAAACATTGTCATTGTTGTAAGCTATAATCTAAATAGATCTACTCACAATTTAAAATGAGTATATATTTTATCGAGATATATGCTAAACTGCCATGCTTTTTTCGTTGTCAAGTGTGTGATTTTCTTTACAAGATTAGATACATGCTTCTTTAAGGCACTATGGCTTACTTTGGTGATGTTTTCTAAATTTTTAATTATAAGACGTACATGGTGTTTACCAAGAAAATTAACATTTTAGCTGAAAGTGGCGGCAAACAGGAATTTAATACCTTCATGTGCACCTTTTTTTAAAATGAGACTTCTGCTTTTGTAGTGATCTTTAAAAGAATATAAGCCGTATGCTAAAGTTACATCTGCATTCTCTTTAGAGACATTAAGTACAATGCAAAGTTGAGTAATATCCCTTCTTGTTACTTTTAGTTATTCTCTCGAGAAAACTGTAAGTCAAGTAGACATGCCCTAATACCTCTAAAGTAACTGTAAAGATACCGACAATTAATAAAGGGTGTAATAATTCATATTCTAATATTGCTAGCTGATTCAATAAATAAGTTCTTGCATCTTTATCACTGTTTCAAAAATTATGCCTAAACTTTTTTCAGGTTTGTCAAATGCCTAAATATAATTATGAAGTTTTTTATATTCTCTATTTCTCATATAACTTTAATCTTTATATAAAAATTTATAAACCAGATATGAAATTACTCTATTATTTTTCTATAAATGGCATATTTCAAGATTTTGAAATACCTCTTCACATAAATACGCATATCTGGCTATTTCTTGCTTGCCCCGAGAACGAAATGACTATGTGTCAAGTTTAGATAGTAATTAATCAACTTCATGATCTAATAGTTTTGCTCCTTCAATGTGAATAAAAAAGGACAAATACTTCTAATTGTAGTAATTTTCTTGAGTACTTATACCCTCNTTAAAGGCTTAATTACTAATAATTGCGATACCTCTTTAAACTGACCAATTTCAATAGCTAATTTTAGCATTTCGGTATTACTATGATTTTTGAAATATTAAGTATATTTGCACTTTTGTCTAGCTATATTTAATTATAGCCTATTAGTAATAGTATAAAAACGTAGAGAGTGCACTTAAAGTTAATAGGTATAAAATATTATCTTGTGATAAGATTATAAGAAAAACTAGGACTTAACGCCAGGCAATTTGTAGGATATGCTGAAAAATCATTCTATGATCTAAATCGTTTGTTTTACAGGTAATTTCCAAATTTATTAATTTCTCTATAAACTTCTTGAGTTCTAAAAGTTGGAAAATTTTTAGATGAGATTTAAAACTTCGTAATTGTTTAAAGAGTAACGGGGGATGCAGTTGGTTAATTGCGGCTTGTTCATTCATTCCACTTTGGATTAACAGTAAAACATTTTCAAGATGTAGGAAATAATTTGATATAATACGAATCAGTGCTATTGGTGAAAAATTTTCTTGTAATATTAATGTATCGGAAACTTTGATGAATTGTGCCATATCTCTGTTTGCTATAGCAGAGAACAGGCTATTAAGTGTAACATAACCATTGCTAGAAGTTGAAAGACATAGTTCTATATCAGCAAGTTTAAGATCTTTTCTTTCTCCAAGATATAAAACTAATTTCTCAAGCTCTGAATATATAGGCAAATTACTATAATTAAAGTAAGATTGCAAATGATAGATTATTTCAGTTGTATATTTTATGCCATTTCGTTTCAAATAATTTAGTATTATATCGCAAGGGTTACTATTGCTGTCCTTATAGCAAGCAATGACACCAAAATTTTTTGAGCTTTCCATATAACCTTTAGTTGTAGAGTTATACGGGAGATCGCTTGCTACCATTACTATATAATGACCATTTGTATTATAATCCAACACATTCTTCAACTCTTTAGATATTCTCCTAGTTATATTTATCAGTTTAATTAATTTCTTGTTAGTAAACATCGAAATATTTACCAGCTCAGAAGATAATAAACCAGGAGATTTATCTACTATCGCAAAGTCCATCACCTGAACTGAATATTCACTTAAGCTGGCAATTACTTCTTGTGCAAAAAAATCTACTCTGTTATTATCGCTTCCATAAATTAATACACCCCTTAAAGCATCAGGTTTCTCTAAGAACTTTTTAATCTTAGATGGTGTAATCCTCATATCTTTTATATGATATCATTTTCGCTTAATTGAGAAATTGTTGTATGGCATCATATGCATTACTTGTTGTATTCTGCGTTTTATCTGATTAATCTGTCTCTCTGAGAATATATTTATAATAAAATTTTTTTATAAGGGTCAGGTATGTATTTAGAAAAAGCTCTCCTTCAGTCATATTACTTACTCCATAAATTAATAACTATAACCACATATACATAATAAAAATTATTTTACCCTAAAGCAACTGTGATATACATCTAATAACCATTAGATAGATCATTGATAGCCTAAAACGGAATTAAGCCAATCTATTTGATATCAATCTCATAAAATAAGCAATAATTAAGTATGTAGCTGCTACAAGTATAATTGTAGGTCCTGTTAGTAAATCAAAACTTGCAGATAATATCAGGCCTGATATTCCAGAGATCATAGAAAAACCTGTTGCGGCAATAATCATCTGTACTGGAGTTTTTGAGATAAGCCTTGCAGATGATGCTGGTATCAATAAAAATGCAGCGATGAGTAATATTCCTATTAATTGGGCAGACACTGCTATAAATATAGCAAGAGTAATTAAGAATTCTAGTCTAACCAAACTCACGTTTACTTTCTCAACTATTGCTAAATCTTGATCGATTGAAATCATTAGCCAGTAGCGCCATCTAAATGCTAATATCAGAGTAACTACTACTGAGATTAGAAAAATTAATACTATATCACTCTGTTCCAATGTTAATATATCGCCAAATAGCGAATTAATAATACTACTATTGCTAGATGGGAAAAAGGACATCAATATTAAACTTGATGATAAAACTACATTAGTAACGATATTTAATATCGTATCAACAGAATATAATCTGTTAAAATTAAGGGAAAGTAGTATTGCAAAAGCAATTGCTATAAGCATTATGCTAATTGATGGACTAATTCTAAAGATCAAAGCTAGTGCAATACCAAGTAACGAAGAATGTGATAAGCTATCACCTAAATATGATAATCTTTGCCATATCATAAATGATCCTAATATACCTGTTACCGAGCTAATTATAAGTATTGCAATCAGGCTATTAATAAAGAAGCCTTGCATAAATATTTCAAACATACTACATTACTTTTAGGTAAGTAACAACAAATCTGTTTTCAGATATCAGGACATTATGTGTTCTACATGCTGCATCAGTTGTCATAAACTCAAAGTTCAAGCCCTTTTGTTCCATAAGGTAAGACTTTACTGAAACATTTGTTGTCTTACGTGTTATACCAGTGCCTATTAATAAAATTTCTACCTCCTCTGTTAAAAAAGACATAAAATGTTCCTTACTATTTATATTACTTTCTTTGAGTTCAATCACTTTTTCAGGGAAAACTATAACTGAGCTACAATATTCTTGATTCTTTACCAAGAATTTTCCTATCTCGTAACTATATATAAAGTTTTTACTTTGAGGAATTAAAGGGATTATATTCATAAATTAAACTATTAATTGGGTACCACATACCCACCATTCTGGCTGCTTTTCTCTGATATTCGCTACAGCAGCTTTTGCATTTTTTTCACTATCAAACACTCCAAAACATGCTACACCACTACCTGACATGCGAGATAGTACAGAACCTTTTTGAGACTCTAATGCTAATATCACATCCTTAATTTCAGGTACAAGACTTACCGCTATTTCTTGAAGATCATTTCTAGTTTCTTTAAGGAGTCTTAATATATCCTTTCCAAGGTCATCGCTCCATTCAATTGGTTTAGAAAAATTCCCTTTATACTTTGAAAATACTTCTGGCGTACTCAAAAACTTTTTTTTTGGTTTCACAAGTACTACACTTCTGGGCAAAGAAAATTTTTTTATGGGATATAACTCTTCACCAATACCTCTAACTAAAACTGGCTTACTATCTATACTTGCAGGAACGTCAGCACCAATGCTTACGGCTATTTCATTTAAAATTGATCTATCAATTCGCCATAACTTTCCTAGCGTACGTATTACAGCTCCAGCATCTGAGGAACCGCTACCTAAACCTGCAGCAGTTGGCACATTTTTTACAACTTTTATAACGACTTTAGTACGTACAGGAGCATATCTGAGCAGTAAATTAATTGCTTTCATTACTGTGTTGTACCTGTTACTTATTTTGAGTTCAGAATTTATGAATTCGACTATAGAGTTATCGTATCTGAATTCCTTTTCACCTACCTTTATTTCTAAGAAATTCGAAAGATTAGCAAAAACAAGTAAGCCTTCAACTAAATGATATCCTATTTCTTTTTTTTCCATAACATGCAAAAAAAGATTAATCTTTGCAGGAGCCTTTACACAAAAACTTTTCATTTATATATCTTTTTACTAACACTACTTTTACAGTATATTTTACAATGCCATTTTAGTCAAATTTTATACAATTTTTGCTCTTTTGATGAGATTGAATATCATAAATCCTAATTTTTCTGTGTGGATAAATGCATCTGCTGGTACAGGCAAAACAAAAATCTTAATAGATAGAGTATTAAGACTTTTATTAGAAGATAAGAGAAATATTCTTTGCTTAACACTTACTAATGCTGCAGCAAATGAAATGGCGAACCGCATTCATACTATACTCAGTAAATGGGTAATGTGTTCAAATAGCGAATTAATTACACATTTGGAACAACTAGGTCTTTCCTTATTGCTACCTAAGTGTCACCACTCACCATCCCATTCTTTAATGTTATCCCAGTATTCAGCACTAAGATCTAAAAAAAGTGAAGTACTTAATCGTTATATAATTCAAGCAAGAAAGCTTTTTTCTGAATTGGAAAATCTGGGCTTAACTATACAGACTATACATGCTTTTTGTTACAAATTGATCTCTAGCTCTCCTATAGAGGCTGGTGTCACTCCAAATTATATGCTGAGTGAGTGCAAAGAATTACATTCCATAGTATTTGAAAAAACACTTCACAATGAGGCCGTGCAAGATAATATAAACTCTATTGCAGTAGAAATTGATGAGAATAAACTACGTGATTTGCTTTACGCTTTATGTGTAAGAAGGCCATTGTTATCAACTGATTTGGAATATATCAGAGATAAGCTGGGCGTTCTAGATGAAATTTATGATTTAAGGAATGAGATAATTGAGTATGTAAAAAGATTGGTCGAAATATTAAGTAAGGGCAGTAAAAGAGATCGGAGTTATAGTGTGATGCTTTCTAATTGGTGTAACAGCATAAAACTATCTACTATTCAAGTAGCTGATACTGAGATACAGAAAAAAAGTATAGATTCCGGAGTTATACACTGGGATGATTGCAAAATAGAAAACCTAGCTAAGATTTTTTTAAAATCAGAGTCGTATGAAAAAAAAAGTATATCATCTATAATAACAAAGGGCATCTCAGAGAAATTCAGAGATGCAGAATGGATAGTAGAGAATATTCAAAATATAGTATTCACTTATATAAGTAATGTTAACTCTTACAAAATATTCGAGAGAACTAGCAACTTACTCAACATATTTAAAGTATACACTAACTTGTATAACAGTGAAAAATCAAAAAATGCATTGCTTGACTACAATGATATAATTGATTTAGCAACAAACCTTCTGAGCGATCCAGAGTATAAAAATTGGGCATTGTTTAACCTAGATCAAAAAATAGATCACATTCTTGTTGATGAAGCGCAAGATAATAGTATTGGTCAATGGGAAATTATAACAAATCTCTGTGATGAATTTTTTACTGGTGGTAAGGAAAAACGAACCTTATTTGTTGTTGGCGATATAAAACAATCTATTTACAGATTTCAAGGAGCGAATCCTCATCTGTTCAACTATATGCAACAATACTTTCATGCAAAAACTGGTGACAGAGACTGGATATCATGCCAACTTAAAAAATCATTTCGCTCAGCTCCAGAAATTTTAGTCTTTGTAGATAGAATATTTAACAACTTTCGTGAGGAGGTATCTTTTATTGATAGTGAAATAAAACATATTCCGCATAGAAAAAATGATCAAGGGTACATTGAAATTTGGCCGTTATTACCAAAGTGTAAGGAGGAAGAACAGCAGGCCTTACAAATCCACTTAACAGGTAAGAAAGATCATGTGATATCAGACCGACTACTTGCTCAAGCAATAGCTTATAAAATTCATAATTGGTTAAGCAGAAGGCGGATTTTAGTTGCTAAAGATCGCCATATAGAACCAAGAGACATTATGATCCTAGTTCGGCAAAGAAATGTGTTAGTTGATTATACAATAAATGAGCTTAAAAAAGCAAACGTGCCGGTTGTAGGACGGGACTATTTTAGGATTATGGACTACATAGTTGTGCAGGATTTAATAGCTTTAGCTGAATTTTTACTTCTTCCTACAAATGATTTGGCTCTTGCAAATGTTTTAAAATCACCGCTATTTGACTTTACTGAAGATGATTTATTTAATATTGCATATAATCGTAAAGGACAGTCGTTATGGGAAAGACTTCGTGATTATTGCGGGGTTATCTATAGTGAATTAAGTTATTTAATCAATTTATCTCGTACAGAATCGCCTCTTGCGTTGTTCACGCATGTAATGCGTACAGGTAAGAAAAAATTTGCTGCAAGACTTGGTCTCGAGTACTTTGAGGTTCTGGACGAGTTCATAAACCTTGTGTTACAATTTGAGAACCCATCTCTTCAAGCATTTATTCAGTGGATTAAGGAGAATAACCCGGAAATTAAAAATGATATGCAATCAAAGCGCAATGCTGTGCGAATAATGACAATCCACAAGTCAAAAGGTCTCCAGGCTCCTATAGTGTTCTTGGTTGATACAAACACAGTACCAAGAAATAATGAAAATATTGTTTTCGATGCAATGGAAGCACCATTTTGGTGTGGAAAGAATAGCAACGTTTACTGCGATCGAGTAAAGAGAGAGAGGAGAGTGGAGGACTATAATGAATATCTGCGTTTGCTATATGTAGCACTTACACGTGCTGAAGATGAATTATATATTTTAGGTAAAGAGCCAGTACAAAAAGGTTCTTGGTATGATCTGATTACTAAGCGTCAAGAGTTATATGAAAAGAAACAAGCTTGGTTACAGCCGATATTTAAAAAAAAAATTGAAGTATTATGCATAAATGCAAACTATCCTTACACTTATAAAAAACTAGATTATTTTAATGACTCAGTGATTTCGCTCCCGCCAACACTGGCGACATCATTTCAAGAATCTAGAAAAAAAGAAGGAGAATTACTGTCAACTATTTACTCTCCTTTCCCGTTTCAGCGTGTGACACTGAAATCCAGAGAAAAAGAAGCTCGGATTCCAGTGGTAGCTACTTGGAATGATAGAAAAAAGAGCATTGGGATGACAGACGGTTGTACAAGAGGCTTAATAATTCACAGTATGTTGCAGTATATGCCTAAGATAGAGAAAGATAGAAGAAAGAATTGGATTAAGAAGTACCTTGATAATATAAGCACTAGAGAAAAAAAAGATGAGATCTACGGTAAAATATTAGCCTTTAATAAAAAATATGATTACCTATTTGACTTAGAAGGTAAATCGGAGATTACGCTGAGTGGAATGATCGATGGTGAACCAGTACTAGCACGATTGGATAGGTTGTGCATAACCCAGGATAAAGTAATCATAATTGATTACAAATTACACCGTAACATTTCTACTTCTTCATTAAATGAAATAAAAAAGCAAATGTTGACCTACAAAACCCTAGTACAAGAGGTATATCCGAATAAGCAGATAGAGTGTATGGTTATTTGGATGGAAGATTTAACCTGCAATCTGATTTTTGATGAAACTTGAAATGCTATTTATCAATTAATATATATGTATTTTCTTTTTTTGAAAATTTATAGTATCAAGCTAAAGGTTGTTATCCTCTATTTTATACTAAATATAGTATTTAACTTTATAAAAGGGGTGTATAAAAATGGCTTTTTTTAATTAAACGGTCTTTTAGACGCAAAATGAATTAAAAAGAAGGACTGTATAGAAATACATTTATAGATATGTTGACATTTGAAGGCTGTATAATAATACCACAAGGACATTTAGCTAATCAAAAGAGTGCACGTTTTATAATCTATTTACACAAGGGAAATAGTTTAACATATTGTACCAATGTTTTGAAGGTCTTTCATTATTAGACAATACTTTTTACTTATGTGTAAGGTAACACGAAAATTTTTTTACTTAGGCTTCCTGTACTTACTTTTAAATAATTAAGTAATTTTTCCAGTTATTGATCGTAGGTAGGTTCTTTATTTTCTTTCTTATAAAACTAGAGAAGGCTTATTTCGAACAAAAGATGATAGAGGATAGACGTATTGTTGACTATTAGGATTTTGTAGTTCTTTCTAGAATTAGCATTAAACGTTTTATTTAAGTTACTAAAGTTTTTTATAATTGCTCTTTTCTGTATGCTGAATGCTAAATATGCTTTAGAACTGTACAATCAAGCAGTAATTGTTCATTATCTAAGGTAATTTTCTCTCTTAGAGAGTTTTCTATATTATCTTTTGTAATCTTTCACTATTAATAAATAGTTTGCTATATATCTTTTACAATAAGAAATAAGATTATTAAATAAAATAATAAATAAGTTTCTTTATTATTTCAAGATATCGATAAAAACTTGACTTATGCACTTTACATTCCTAGAATCTTTGTTTTAGTCTTACTCATAATGTCAATAACAGTATTAAGTGTACTACAAATAATATTGGTTGTCATTTTAGCAACCTTAGTGCTTTCGCGTCCTCCTGGGAGTAGTTCATTAAGTGGTTTTAATAACTCACAACACGGACTCAATTTAATGGTTTCAGTGAAACATTCAGCAAATCTCCTTAGCAAAATAACGGCTATAGTTGTTGGGCTATTTATAGTAAACACATTATTATTGTCAGGATTGTGTTCAAAAAATGTACACAAAAAGTCGATTGTAGAGAGAATTATATCGGAAAAGAAACAAGAAAATGAATCTACTTCCGTTCCTTTTGAAGATTAATGAAAGAAGCTAAATTTATCTTTATAACAGGTGGGGTCGTTTCATCCATTGGCAAGGGTTTAGTCTCTTCAAGTATAGGTGCGCTTCTTCAAGCTTATGGTTTTAAGGTACGTATTAGAAAGCTTGATCCATATTTGAATATTGATCCTGGAACAATGAGTCCAACTCAGCATGGGGAGGTGTTTGTTACCGAAGATGGTGCTGAAACTGATTTAGATCTTGGGCATTATGAACGTTTTACTGGAATTAAAGCAACTAAAGACGACAATATAACGACTGGTAAAGTATATCACGAGTTGCTGAAGAAAGAAAGGCGTGGTGATTATTTAGGTAAAACTGTACAAGTTATTCCTCATGTAACAGATTTGATTAAATCATTTATTTTTAATGGTACGGAGGACTTAGATTTTGTAATATGTGAAATAGGTGGAACTGTAGGCGATATTGAAAGCCAACCGTTTTTAGAAGCCATACGTCAAACCAGTTATAAGTTTGGAAAACAAAGAGTTATCCTTATTCACCTAACCTTAGTACCATATCTAACTGCAGCGCAAGAACTAAAGACAAAACCAACACAGCATTCAGTTCGAGAGTTAAATTTTGCTGGGTTACAACCAGATATTATATTATGTCGTAGTGAAAAGAAAACCTCTGATGATCAAAAAAGGAAAATAGCTAACCTTTGTAATGTCTCTTTATCTAATGTAATATCTGCTCCTGACGTGAATCATATATATGAGTTGCCGGTCTTATATAATCAATCTGGGCTTGGTACACAAATTCTAGAACACTTTCATTTAAGTAAACCACAACCAAACTTAACTGAATGGGATCAAATAGTACTTTCTATAAGAAACTCAACACAAGAAGTCACTGTATCTATAGTAGGAAAATACACTGAATTCCCTGACGCATATAAATCATTGGTTGAAGCATTAAATCATGGTGCAATTAGTAACAAAGTCAAAGTAAAGATAAATTGGGTTAACTCGAGGGAAAAAAATAAAGAACCTATTGATGNAAAATTTATAGGAGAAAAGCTACAAAACTCTCATTCAATCCTTGTGCCAGGAGGGTTTGGTGACGATGGAGTAGAGGGTAAAATATCAGCAATAAGTTACGCCCGTAGGCATAATATCCCATTTTTTGGAATATGTCTTGGTATGCAGCTTGCAGTTATTGAATTTGCTCGCAATGTCATTAAGCTTGAGGATGTACACTCCGAAGAATTTTGTACCTGTAAGCACCCAATTATTAAGCTAGCTGGTGATAAGGGCGCTGATATTGGTGGAACTATGAGACTTGGAGCGTATAAATGTAATATAAGCGCAAATTCTAAAATGGCAGATGTATATGGTAATACCACTATCTCCGAAAGGCATAGGCACAGATATATAGTTAATTTGGATTATAAAGATGATTTAGAAAAAAATGGGCTAATATGCAGCTGTATATCAGAAGATGGAACATGCATAGAAGCAGTAGTGTTAGATAATCATCCATGGTTTACTGGTGTGCAATTCCACCCGGAATTTCAATCAAAGCCGTTTTCTCCTCACCCTCTTTTTGTATCCTTTATTAAAGCAGCAGTCAATAAAATTAAAAGAAAGAAGACTAACAGAGAAAATGTTTAAATATCGATACATGGAGCTTGCTGTAGAGCAAGCAAAGATTGCTCAGAAAAATGACGAAATTCCTATAGGAGCTGTAATAGTCAGTGGAAGCAATATAGTTTCTTTTGCACACAATATATACAATGATCCAACTGCGCATGCAGAAATGTTAGCAATCAGACAAGCATGTAAATTGCTTTCAACACCAATACTTTGTGATGTTGACATGTATGTGACATTGGAACCGTGTCCGATGTGTGCTCAAGCTATCTCTTTTGCAAGAGTTAGAAGGGTATACTTTGGAGCTTATAATCCTAAAGGTGGAGGAATCGAGAATGGTGCTAGAATATTTCAATTTTGCAGCCATGTACCTGAAGTTTACGGTGGGATATTAGAAACAGAATGCTCTTTTTTGTTAAAGGATTTTTTTGAAAAGTTAAGGACTTAGTTTAGGTTACCGATTATCATTAAATTTTTCTGTCACTTCAACGCACTGGTTAAAATCAATTGATGAGTGTTCTCAATTTTATAATTTTCAATTTCGCAACCTTGTTAACTTAGCAACGGTAACAACGTTTATACCATCAGCAAGTGGTATTGCTACTTCAGTTTTTCCTTTCTCTATACCGATTTCTATATCTTCCTTTCTCCTTTATTGTTTTTTTCTATATTCTTTTAAAAGAGCAACAGCGCTCTATACTAGCTTGTTAATTGTTTTGCTTCATTTTAAGGGAATTTAGGTAATTCAATAGATATAAATTGAAAATCTTATGAGCTGTATTTATTAGTTTTATTATCTTAGAAAATAGAACATAGCTCAAGGTTCAATAAAGAAGACCTCTTAAAATAAACTGTGGCAGCGTAATATTAAGTGCTTTTTTAAAGCTTTTATTACGAGTAAGCTATATTTCTGACCATAAATCTGTTATCAATAAAACCTTGATATCAGTATACAAGGACATTTTTTTTCTCCATAACAAAGACTTTTTTAAACTTCAGACCCAGTTTTGGATCGAGGGATTTTGAAAAGGTCACACTAAACCAATTTAAAAAGTACTAATAATAGTATGATACTTTTAACATGTATAGAGTTTATATCAGAATTTTACCAGTCGCATTTTTTATCTTGCGGTTTTATTTGTAATATTGCCACCAAACCGACTAATAAACAGAGAACTATATAAAGCCCAGCTGCAAAGTTTACTTGAGGAAATGTTATAGTAAACCAAGTGCATATCATAGGAGTAAATCCACCATGAAAAGCAAAAGAAATATTGCGTGATAAACTCACTCCACTGAATCTAACATTGGTAGGAAAAAGTTCAGATGCAACTATTCCTATAGGGCTTATACCTTTTTCTACTGCAGAAAGAACCATTATACTAAGCATAATTATGAGATAACTTTTATAGTGGTACGCAATAGATAATATAGGGCAACATAGTACCATTGTAATCACTATAAACAAGATCGCAGTGCGTTCTTTGCCTATTCTATCGGCTAACATTCCAAGCGCTATTGCGAATATTGGCATTAGTATACTGGTTATAATCAACATAATCTCATTGACATATGTTGTTACATATGTTTTAACTGATACTGTCTCTTTTGCAAGAGTTCGGAGAAATATGGTAAATCCAACAATAACATTAACTGGTACTGATATTAAAACAGCAAGTATAAGACTTCTCTTGTAGTGTTTTATAAGCTCTATTATTGGTAAATCTGGCAGATTTTTTTGCTTTTGATCCTTTTCATACTCTAAAGTTTCTTCCAATGTGTATATACTACATGTGCTGATTAACCCTAAAATAGCTGAGAAAGTGAACGGCAGTCTCCAACCCCAAGTATTAAAATCAGTGTTTTTCTTGCAGATGATTACTATCATTACAGAAAGCAAGATGCCAATAGAGCGACCTAAACTTGTTATTCCACAAAACGCCCCTAGCTTTTTCTTATCAGGTAAGTGCTCTATTAGATAAACAGAACTGCCTCCTTGTTCAGCACCGAACGCAATTCCTTGTGTTACATGGATTGCAAGAAGCAATATAGTAGAAGTTATACCTATTTGATTATAACTTGGAATAAATGCAATGAGGCTAGATGGAATCGATATTAACAAGATGGCAATCATTAATGCCATTTTCCTTCCGTACCTATCACCAATATGACCGAATGCAGATGCGCCAAGTGGTCTTACCATTGCACCCAAACCTGCAATTCCAAATAATTGGAGTATGTTGTAGTAAACATCCTTTGCAGAACAAAACTCCCTGCTGATTATATTAACCAGATCAATAAAGAGCATATGATCATACCATATTGTGACTTTGCAGAGTATTGTTGCTAACAACGTTTTTGTTTGCTGATTATACACTAAATTCAACTTATAAATATTTGCCTATTCCATTGTGGCTGTTTTTTAGAATTTAGTAAAGCTACAACCTTGGGTTGTGGAATTAACTTTTTATTATAGTATGTAATAATTGAGGTTATTAAAAATTTAGTGGTAAGGTTAAGAGATGAGCCCATTGTAAAAAATCAGTATGATGAAGCATAGTTTCTAACAACCTCAACATCACTGAATTCAATAGCTTGACCATTTATGATTTGGGATCTTTCGTGTCCTTTTCCTGCGATCAACAGGATCATGCCTTTATTGTAAGAAATATCTATACCTTTTTCTATAGCTTCTTTCCTATCTTCTACCTCTATTGCATCAGGACAATGTAGCAAAATATCACGACGAATTTCTGTTGGATTTTCATCACGCGGATTATCATTTGTGATTATAACTTTCTCTGCATACATTTGTGCTATTTTACCCATTTTTGCACGTTTTGTCTGATCGCGATTACCACCACAACCAAAAACTAGAACTATTTTTTTATTGAAGTGCCATTTTAAAGACAATATCGCTTGTTTAAGTGCACTTGGAGTGTGTGCGTAGTCTACAAACACAAAGGGTTTTACCTTTTCCATTCTTCCCGGTGGAGAAATAAGCTTATCTATACACATTCTTTTGTAATCCAATCCAGACGAGATAGCTATACCGATTGCACACATTAAATTGCATGCTTGAAATTGTCCAAAAACTGGAAAAAACACGTTATAAACCTCGTTACTGACTTTAATCGTTAGGTATTGGCCATTTAGTGCTGGTACTTGCTTTATTAAGGTAATGTTAGAGCTTTTCTTTCCATAAGTTATAACTTTGTTGCCACGTTTTTTAGCTATCTTAAGTAATGCATAGTGCTTATCTATATTTGCATTTAAAATTACTGTTTTTTCTTTTGATAGTACCTCATGAAATAACCTTTTCTTAGCCTTGAAATATTTGCTGATGTTCTGATGATAATCTAAATGGTCTTGTGAGAAATTTGTAAAAGCCGCAGCAGTTAACTCAAGTCCATGAATTCTGTACTGATCAATTCCATGACTTGAAGCCTCAAATGCTAAATACTCTATACCTTTACTATTTATATCACATAGTGTTGCATAAAAGTCATCTGCATCTGGAGTGGTAAGGCTATTATGATTAGCTTTCCTTTCATTATTAGTATACATTCCAAGTGTTCCAATGGACGCCGCATTATAGCCAGCATTTTGCCAGATCTGACGGCAAANCTCTACCACTGAAGTTTTGCCATTCGTGCCTGTTACAGCAGCAACATATTTAGGCTGTTTGAATTGATAAAATCTGCTAACTATTTTGCTATATATTTCTTGAGGATTTGGGTGAAAAATATAAATTCGAGAGTCATGCACTATAAAATTTGCTATTATAGCTGCAGTTTTTATATCACTTATACACTTTTCATGTTCCTTTGATATACAAACAAAAAGGTATCCTTCTTTGACTCTCTTAGGGTTACACGTGACACCTTTGATTTCAATATCAAAAGTAACATCAATAATGTTATATAGTAACTCCCTCAGTTTCATGCCTTACTTCATCAGCTTAAAAAGCCAAACATGGCAGCCTAGCTAGTGCGGCATCTAAGTCAGAGATTAGATCTTCAGGATCTTCTAGTCCACAAAATATCCGCACGAAACTTCCATCATAATCCAAATGCATTACAGATCTTGGCATAGATTTACGATCTATTGGTAACATTAAACTATCGCACCCTCCCCAAGAAGCACCAATACTAAAAATTTTCATATGATCAACCATGTAACTGAGCTCTTCACATAAATACTCTCTATCTAGTACTATACTAAATACGCTACTTGCTCCTTTGAAGTAATTTTTCCACAACTCGTGCTGAGGATGAGAAGGAAGCGCTGGATATAAAACCTTTTTAACTTTTGGATGCTTCTCTAACCATTTTGTTACTTTCATGGCTGTGCTTTGATGCCTTTTTATGCGTATATGCAATGTTCTAAGTCCCCTGTGTGCAAGGTAACAATCGTGCGACTGAACGGTGACTCCATAATTTTTATAGCTTTCATAAAGTAATTTAAAAATTTCACCTTCTGCAACAACGGCTCCCATCAATAAATCTGAGTGACCGGCTATATACTTTGTAAGTGCGTATAGAACAACATCAATCCCATAATCAAGCGGTTTAAATAATAAGGGAGTAGCCCATGAATTGTCACAAACGGTTATGATTTTATGTTCCTTAGCAGTTTTTGCTATATGCTCTACATCCGAAATCTCAAACGTCACAGAACCTGGAGTTTCAATCATTATCAATGAAGTATTATTCCTAATCAAACTGGTTATACTCTGCGTTGGATCATAAAAAGTTACTTTTACTCCTCTTTTTGGTAGCTCACTTTCAACAAATCTTCTAACTCGGTAATAACTATTATCTTGAACCAGAATATGCGAACCTGCCTTAGCAAAAGTCAGAATAGCAAAAGCAAGTGCAAACAACCCAGAAGGGTAGATCAATGCTTGTCCCCTACCTTCAACTTCGGCAAGCGCATTTGAAAGATAATGAACAGTGGGAGTACCAACATTACTATAACTGTAATCCCTCAACACACCATCGTTGATTACATCATATATGCTCTCTCCGTTTGCTGCATTTAAGTAGTCCTTGTAAGTAGGAAATAATATAGTAGAAGAATGATAAATTGGAGGGTTCATGGAACCTTTATAGTCATTGAATTTTCTTCCTGCTTTAATCAATAAAGATTCTTCTTTCATACTTTTACTATTTTGTTTTTAACATTATATTCGCTTTGCGTATAGAAATGAAGAGAAATTGCATGTATTAGCTCTATTTCGCTTTTTAGTAATCCATAAATCAATCTGTGTCTTTTTAAAGCGTTCATTCCGATAAAGCTATTAGATATTAATATTAGCCTGATATGTGAAGGTAATGCTGAAGATGAAGCAAAATAATGATCTGCATGTTCTATAGACTCATCAATAATATCAATATCAATTATATCTATTGAATTTCGTATTTTTTCTTTTATCACTTTAATGATACTCATATTGTTGTCGGAATGTTGAACCTCATGTTAAAACTATTTAATAAAAATTAGAACCTTTCGTATAAAAAGGACAAATTGCTATAGCAAGAACATCAGTAGCATGGTGACATTTTATATTTAAGTTGTCAACCATCTATTTCACCATAAATATAATCTGATCTTTATTAGCGTGGCCATTTCCAGTAANACTTTTTTACGTAATTTACGTCATATTCACTTATAGTCAGCTCTGTCATTTCTAACACTAAACTTATGATTTCTCTTGCATATCCTAAAGTTAGCGAAGATTTTGAATTTTTATTAACAAAAATTTTCTCCGCTGAGCTTCATTTGGAGAATATAAAGAAATTAACTTTTTTAATTGTTCAAAAACTATATGTAGGTGTGTTTACCAATGTTACTACCCAAAATTCAATACTACTTTTTTTACTTAAATTAATAATAACTATCCAGTCTTTACTTATCCGTGATCAAGATCTATTATTTTAACCATTCAATAAACGCTTAACCAATATACAAACACAAACACAAATATCCAGACTACATCTACAAAATGCCAGTACCAAGAAGCAAATTCAAAGCATAAATGATCTTGAGGTGTAAATTGATCTTTCTGAGCTCTAAATAAACACACTAATAAGAATATTATTCCTATTATAACGTGCACACAGTGAAATCCAGTAATCATATAAAAATTGGATACATAGATTAGTTTTTCTCCTGTTTCTTGTAGAGAAAAACTTGCCTCATGATACTCTATTGCTTGCACTATTGTAAAAAATACCCCAAGCAATATAGTTATAGACAACATTTTAACCATACTCTCTTTATCGTTTTTAAGTAAAAAGTGATGTGCCGAGGTGATTGTTGTACTAGAAAGTAATAATACTAATGTATTCATGAACGGTAATGACCACGGATTAAGAGGTAAAATTCCTCTAGGAGGCCATTTAACTTTATCTGTGGGAGAAAATCCTTCAAATAAAAAAACTGGATCAAGCCAGGCTTTAAAGAATGAACAAAAGAATGACACAAAAAACATAACTTCTGAAAGGATAAATAAATACATTGCAATCTTGAGTCCATGTTTTACAATTGCGGTA
>NZ_JABUMP010000001.1:448977-457118 GCF_029169405.1 Wolbachia endosymbiont of Onchocerca gibsoni
CCTTTATAGTCATTGAATTTTCTTCCTGCTTTAATCAATAAAGATTCTTCTTTCATACTTTTACTATTTTGTTTTTAACATTATATTCGCTTTGCGTATAGAAATGAAGAGAAATTGCATGTATTAGCTCTATTTCGCTTTTTAGTAATCCATAAATCAATCTGTGTCTTTTTAAAGCGTTCATTCCGATAAAGCTATTAGATATTAATATTAGCCTGATATGTGAAGGTAATGCTGAAGATGAAGCAAAATAATGATCTGCATGTTCTATAGACTCATCAATAATATCAATATCAATTATATCTATTGAATTTCGTATTTTTTCTTTTATCACTTTAATGATACTCATATTGTTGTCGGAATGTTGAACCTCATGTTAAAACTATTTAATAAAAATTAGAACCTTTCGTATAAAAAGGACAAATTGCTATAGCAAGAACATCAGTAGCATGGTGACATTTTATATTTAAGTTGTCAATCACCTATCTCACCATAAATATAATCTGATCTTTATTAGTGTGGCCATTTCCAGTACTTTTTTATATAATTCACGTCATATTCATTTATGATCAGCTCTGTCATTTCTAACACTAAAATTATGATTTCTCTTGCATATTGTAAAGTTAGCAAAGATTTTTAGATTTTTATTAAAAAAATTTTCTCCGCTGAGCTTCATTTGGAGAATATAAAGAAATTAACTTTTTTAATTGTTCAAAAACTATATGTAGGTGTGTTTACCAATGTTACTACCCAAAATTCAATACTACTTTTTTTACTTAAATTAATAATAACTATCCAGTCTTTACTTATCCGTGATCAAGATCTATTATTTTAACCATTCAATAAACGCTTAACCAATATACAAACACAAACACAAATATCCAGACTACATCTACAAAATGCCAGTACCAAGAAGCAAATTCAAAGCATAAATGATCTTGAGGTGTAAATTGATCTTTCTGAGCTCTAAATAAACACACTAATAAGAATATTATTCCTATTATAACGTGCACACAGTGAAATCCAGTAATCATATAAAAATTGGATACATAGATTAGTTTTTCTCCTGTTTCTTGTAGAGAAAAACTTGCCTCATGATACTCTATTGCTTGCACTATTGTAAAAAATACCCCAAGCAATATAGTTATAGACAACATTTTAACCATACTCTCTTTATCGTTTTTAAGTAAAAAGTGATGTGCCGAGGTGATTGTTGTACTAGAAAGTAATAATACTAATGTATTCATGAACGGTAATGACCACGGATTAAGAGGTAAAATTCCTCTAGGAGGCCATTTAACTTTATCTGTGGGAGAAAATCCTTCAAATAAAAAAACTGGATCAAGCCAGGCTTTAAAGAATGAACAAAAGAATGACACAAAAAACATAACTTCTGAAAGGATAAATAAATACATTGCAATCTTGAGTCCATGTTTTACAATTGCGGTATGGCATTTATCATAAATAGCTTCTTTTATTACGTCCTTCCACCAATAAAACAACACTCCTGATATAGTAGAGATTCCTAAAATTAAACCAAATATCCCAGAAATTTGTTTATGGAATGTGCTAACTAATCCAAGCACAAGAATAAGAATTGCTGCTGATATAGCAATTGGCCAAGGACTTGGATCCACTAAATGAAAATCATGTTCTTTACTTCTCATACCATCTTTAAGAATAAAGATTAAGCATACAAATTAACTTTAAATTGTCAATGCTGCTTAAGAAATTGATTAAATTTTAGGAAATTGCATGTGTGTTGTTAATAATCTAATTCATATTGTATACTTATTTTAAATAGCTCAAGCATTCTGTTTCTTTCATTATTACCAAATTTTTATAATGCCCACCAATAATATTTCCTAAAGTGATACATTCGTATTTTATTAAACTACTTGCTACAAAAATCAAACTATCCTCTTCATATCTATTATTTTCTTAAATCTACTTCCTATATTATCAATGATAATCTTGCATATAAATCTGCAAGACTGCAAAACTATTATAGTGTCACAAATATCTCTTTTAGAATACTGCTCATTAATTTAATATTAAAAAGTTAACTAACAGCAATTCTTGGTTATATTATTAAGCATATAAAAATGCTAAAAAACTAGGGTTTCGATATGAATAATTCTATGCTAGGTTAGCATATTAGCAAGTTGTGCTACAACCATTATTTCGTTTTAAAACTCTATTTCAAGCTGTAGTTTATTACAAAAGATTCTAACATGTTTTTTCGTTATCATTATTGTATTTTTTTTATACAGACAGACTGTTCGTGATTTTGATCATATTATCTTGTATTATCGATTATGTTATTTATTATATCAGTGCTAAAAAAGTTTATATCCATTTCTGATATTTGTTGTTAGTAGTAGTGTTACCTTTTACAATATGGCAAAATAACTCTTTAATACATAAAGAAGTATAAGCAAGGTGCTGCTCAACTTTTAAGTAACAGAATTATGATATGCAATATGTATAAGGAAGTAATAAAAGCTACTAAGCAAGACCATGACTTTTCATGGTTATCAGATAAGTTACAACCTGTGAACAGAAGTACTACCAACTATATAAGTTGGCCTATTTATTATCTCAATGCATCAACTTTGGTTACAATAATTAATAAAGCACGAGTGCAATGATTGACTATATANAAAAAAACTGCTGGTAGTAGGATTTGAATTTTTTATAGTCTAACGCGTTGTTTGCTGACTCAATCTTAAAAAGGATGTTCTTTTATTTCATCGATAAAATCTGATGATTTTTTTATAGCTATGTCATATGATCCTTCCTTTGTTTTATTATGCACTTCATTGCCTCATAAATGAAAATTGCTGTTAGTATAGCATTATTATTATAAAAGTGCTAATTATACTAAGCTAGTATAGTATATCAATATCAAGTTAAATCAAAAATTTTGGCAGTCTAAAGAAATCTTTTTATTGCTTTCTATATTAAATTCTCTATGAAGAGCACTAGACAAATTTGTGTCTTCCCAAGAAAATCCACCATCTTCTCCTGATTTTTTACCGAAGTGTCCATAATAGGATGTACGTTTATATATAGGACGGTTAAGGGATAAATGTTTAATGATACCTTTAGTCGATAAATCTATATTACTTTCAATAAACTTTTTAATCCTTTTTTCATCCACCATATTTGTACCAAATGTATCAATGTAGAATGAAGTAGGTTTTGATATACCAATTGCATAAGAAAGCTGCACAAGACAACGCTCAGCTAAGCCTGCAAAAACAATATTTTTAGCAAGATATCTTGCCATATAAGCTCCAGATCTATCAACTTTTGTTGCATCTTTTCCGGAAAACGCTCCTCCACCATGTGGGATATGCCCTCCATAAGTATCAACCATAATTTTTCGTCCAGTTAATCCACAATCGCCAGCAGGTCCACCAATAACGAACCTACCAGTTGGATTAACTAGTAGATTCTCCTCAGGGCACATCCACCCTTTAGGTAAAGACGAAACTATGTAAGGGTAAATTGTTTTTCTTACTTTTAACTGATCCAGTTCTTCTGGATGTTGTATTGAAACAACAATACTTTCAGCACGCACTGGAAGATTGTTCTCATACACTAAGGTGACCTGCGATTTTGCATCTGGCCCAAGTTTTTCTTTTCTAACTGCATTCATGATATTTTTCAGAATTGAATGCGCATAAAAAATGGGTGCCGGCATAAGGCTCTCTGTCTCTGTTGTTGCATAGCCATACATTATGCCCTGATCCCCAGCGCCTTGATCCACTCCTGCTGCAATGTCATTTGATTGTTTATGTAATAATATATTTACTTCCACCTTTCTCCAGTGGAAACCATCGTGCTCGTAACCAATATTTTTTATTGTATTCCTTACAATATTTTCAATTCTGCCATTTTCAATATTAGGTCCAGATATCTCTCCCGCTATAATAACATTATCTTTGGTGACTAAAGTTTCTATTGCAGTTCGTGAGTTAGGGTCAGAGAAAAGATATTCGTCAAGTATTGCATCTGAAATTTGATCTGCCACTTTATCTGGATGACCAGCTGCAACTGATTCACTAGTTATTAAATTTTTATATAAACTCATTCTTTAGTTTTTTATTTATACAATAAGAGTTATTATAGAAACTATAGTTAGTAATTGCTAGTCGGAATGGACCTTATGGTACAAAAAGCCATCTCTCGTGGCCTTACTAATTTGATAAACTAGACTATATAGGATGCGTTTTTTACCGCCTTCTATTCAGTTAAGACATTTACTGTGTTGAGAGCTAACAGAAAAATTAATCTAAATTAACAGAATAAAGTTTAATTAAGTCAATAAAAGATTTTTTATTGTCACTAACTCCAATCAAACTCTACTAAATGAGAGGTTAAAACTTAGATGATCTTTCCTAGTTTGTGAGCGATACTTAGTAAAGTGAAAAAGATACATTAACCAATAAGACATTATAGAAATTTTTCTAGATGAAAGTATTATAGTGCATGTGTAAATGTTTCTAACTTTTCTAAGCTTTATTTGCGTCAAGAAGTAAGTATTAGTATAGATCATTATACACTGCTGTGTTACGCTTCCTATTATGGTGAATTGGAGGTTATAAGATTCTCTTTGTAGGGGGAGGATAAATGCTTATGTTGCGTTTAGTATTCTGGATCTGAGGCTTTATACATATTGCCGCTTTAAATGGAGATGAGAATGTCATAGTAGAATTTCTCCTCAACTAAAAGGATCAAATGTGTTAATTATACTGATAAAGAGAGTTTGGACATCTTTGTATTTCACTTGCTCAAGGGAAATATTTAAAAATTGTAAAACTCTTTATTAGAAAAGGAGCAAATATTAATATTATCAGAGAAATAGGTTTACACTATTATACTTTGCTACTCAAGAAGATCACTCGACACTGTCAGAAAGAGTTATTCAAGTGATGCGGTATTACTTTTTCCTTATAAAAGCTATATCATGCTATTAACACATTTTAAGAAAAAGCAACAAGAAAGGTTTTTATGTAGCATTTTTAATGCAGATATAAAATAAGTTTTCTAATTTACTTTTTTAAGGAACATGGAGTTAAAATGTATAGTGAACATACAGTAATTACACGTAGCTTATTTCAAACTTTATTATCACAAGGCAACAAATTGCTTCTAAACAACTTAGAAACCTTAACTAAAATTCATAAGCGTATCGTGCCACAGGGTAGATGAACATCGAAAAAGTGAGAGAGAGAAACTTTCGCCTTGAGTAAGTTACTTAATAACTTTGAAAAACAGGTAGACTTTAACGAACAGTTTACATCTGAGCCTAATTCAGGCTTAGTTATAAGATACCCAATGAGCATCAAGCTATAAACTGAAACTAAAAGTAATTTTGCTATTTACTTAGTACAAGTAATCATGTTGTTCCTATTTATAATAGGACTGGTAATAAACTTGCTTATTTTAATAGCAATTCAGTATCCATCTTCAGATTTGAAAGTACCTGTCAATTTATGGAAATTATAGAAAATGAGTAAAATCTGCTAACTTTGAAATAGTGGTGCAAAGGCTTACTTTGTTGAACACTTTGATGTTAATAAAGTTAACAGTAAATCATTTAGTGAAGATAAGTAAATTTCAGTAAACAAGATTAAGTTAAAGTGTTAATTTCTAGGAGAATAAGATAAGGAGCTTGGTCTCGTTATCTCTAGAGTATTGTTATACAATTTTAATACTAAAGTTAATGTAAAAGGGCGATTTACCTTTATTTATCAGTACCGATATGTATTTAAGTAGTAAAAAATTCTAAGATTGTCTATTGAAAAAAGAGAAGTGAGTAACATCTAGAGAATATCTTTGTCACTTGGAAAATAGCGAGAATATAGGAGAGTAATGTAAGAATAAGATCAATTTTTTTTTTTTGAAGGCTTGAAACGCAAGCTTGAAGAAGCAGAGCAGAGACACATACCGAAACAATTTTTATTGGGAAAGCCAGTTTTAAAGAAGTAATTAATTTTATAGCAACAAGCTCATTGCTGATTTTTTTACTGGTCTAACCTGATTAGGAAGCTAATTGTCTAAAAAAGCAGATGATAAACATGATATTCCTAAAATGATCTAACAGTGGACAGCCAAGTTCCTAATATTTGTCACGCTATTTTTATTTAATACTTCTTACTGGTGAATATATCATACCGTTGTCACTTTAAATCTGCAAAGTTATTCTAACTTCTAGTTTTGATTAGAAGAAAATAAAAAACAGGAAAATAGGATAAACCAGGCTTTATATAGTGATATATCAGTCGCAGGCTTTGTTGTGTAGCGAGTAGTAGCAAAAGAGAAGAAAAAAAGGAAATTTGAAAGGAAGCAATTATTCTTTTTAAAAATGAATATTTTGAGAAGTAGAAGTTGTTATTGTAGCAGGTTTCGAGCTATAGCAAACTAATCATAGAGAAAAGTTCAGACAAAAAAGATTGGTGGGCCTGGGGAGAGTTGAACTTCCGACCTCACGCTTATCAGACGTGTGCTCTAACCAGCTGAGCTACAGACCCCTGATTTACTCAAGCTGAAACTTGCACATCATTCGCGGGCAAAATGTCAATAAAAGTTTTTTTATTCATTGACTTTCTAAACTTAACCCATCCTTCCACTTTAGCAAAAATCGTATGATCTTTACCCATACCAACATTTTTTCCAGGATGAAATTTTGTTCCCCTTTGACGGACAATTATATTACCAGGAGTAACTTTCCCATTTTTTTTTATTCCTAACCTACGACCTGCAGAATTTCTACCATTACAGGAACTACCACCTGATTTTTTGGTTGCCATATCCTACCTCTTATCTTTGAAGTTAATTTCATTAATGGAAAGAACAGTCACATGCTGTCTATGACCAGTTTTTCTACGGTAATTTTTTCTTCTCTTCTTTTTAAAAATTATGACCTTTTCTTCTTTACATTGTTCAAGTACTTTAGCTTTAACAGTGGCATTAAGTGAATAAGATGAATCGTTATCTGAAAGATAAATTACTTTACCGACCTCTACCTCCTTTCCTTCCTCAGCCTTTAATTTCTCTATTTTTATCACACTACCCTTTTTTACTAAGTACTGCTTTCCGCCTGTTTCAATAACTGCAAACATATCAAATATACACTTTTACTGTTAACTTTGATTGTAATCGTAAAGGATGTCATATATGCTGTCAAGACAAATGATTCTACCTAAGTTACATTAAACGCCTCCAGTAAATATACGAATGTACCATAAGCTACAGCAATTCCATGAGCTCTTAGTGTTATGTCTCACGTCACAATATAATCTTATCATACTTTCATTATTTTCAGCGTCAACATTCATATTATGTGTTGGTAACATTTTTGTGCTACATAATTTTTTTTCCTTAATCAACCAAGTATAGCGGAGTGTTGTTATTTTTATCTTTAATGTTGATATTAGGTATCTTTATTTATTTAAAATGATATATATTTTTGTTCATTGTANNNNGGTATAATAGAATTATAAATTAACTTACTGTGCTTACCTGCATACCACTAAGCAGGTATAATACACCTCACATTGTATTATATTATAATTTATCAATTTTATAATTATCATTAGAATCTTTACCTATTTTTTTATCTTTCTTTTGTACCTCATCCCTATTGCCACTTCTTGCACCGGTCTGTGAATATTTACTATTCCTTTCCTTAATCTAATTATTGAGTATCTATTAAATAACTTAACAGCACTACACAGTTTTTTTCATCTTTTGCTTCTCTCATTATCACGAAAAGCAATTAAAATATAAACTTTCTTAAAATCTTTGCTCGTCATCTTGTGCTGCTATGTATATTCCTTTTAATGTTTCACTACTTTTATACAAGTAGCTTGTACATCTCTTTCACACAGTCCACTTCGGTTCTTTTTTGATTACCACTTGTTTCATCTTAGTCCTCTTTTACCTCACTTAAAGTACTAACCCAGTATTCCACTTTTTTAAAAAGCTCTGCAAAAGGTTTCATTGCCGCCAACATAGTTGAACTTTTTGACTAACATATCATTTATTCACCTTAAAATAATTCTTCCTCAAACATCATCTTAATAAAGTCTTTGATTCTTTGTTGATAATTTCCTTGCCCACCTTATACC
>NZ_JABUMP010000001.1:457128-458984 GCF_029169405.1 Wolbachia endosymbiont of Onchocerca gibsoni
TAACAGTGGCATTAAGTGAATAAGATAAATCGTTATCTGAAAGATAAATTACTTTACCGACCTCTACCTCCTTTCCTTCCTCAGCCTTTAATTTCTCTATTTTTATCACACTACCCTTTTTTACTAAGTACTGCTTTCCGCCTGTTTCAATAACTGCAAACATATCAAATATACACTTTTACTGTTAACTTTGATTGTAATCGTAAAGGATGTCATATATGCTGTCAAGACAAATGATTCTACCTAAGTTACATTAAACGCCTCCAGTAAATATACGAATGTACCATAAGCTACAGCAATTCCATGAGCTCTTAGTGTTATGTCTCACGTCACAATATAATCTTATCATACTTTCATTATTTTCAGCGTCAACATTCATATTATGTGTTGGTAACATTTTTGTGCTACATAATTTTTTTTCCTTAATCAACCAAGTATAGCGGAGTGTTGTTATTTTTATCTTTAATGTTGATATTAGGTATCTTTATTTATTTAAAATGATATATATTTTTGTTCATTGTAGGTATAATAGAATTATAAATTAACTTACTGTGCTTACCTGCATACCACTAAGCAGGTATAATACACCTCACATTGTATTATATTATAATTTATCAATTTTATAATTGTCATTAGAATCTTTACCTATTTTTTTATCTTTCTTTTGTACCTCATCCCTATTGCCACTTCTTGCACCGGTCTGTGAATATTTACTATTCCTTTCCTTAATCTAATTATTGAGTATCTATTAAATAACTTAACAGCACTACACAGTTTTTTTTCATCTTTTGCTTCTCTCATTATCACGAAAAGCAATTAAAATATAAACTTTCTTAAAATCTTTGCTCGTCATCTTGTGCTGCTATGTATATTCCTTTTAATGTTTCACTACTTTTATACAAGTAGCTTGTACATCTCTTTCACACAGTCCACTTCGGTTCTTTTTTGATTACCACTTGTTTCATCTTAGTCCTCTTTTACCTCACTTAAAGTACTAACCCAGTATTCCACTTTTTTAAAAAGCTCTGCAAAAGGTTTCATTGCCGCCAACATAGTTGAACTTTTTGACTAACATATCATTTATTCACCTTAAAATAATTCTTCCTCAAACATCATCTTAATAAAGTCTTTGATTCTTTGTTGATAATTTCCTTGCCCACCTTATACCTTATATAAAATGCTGCCACTTCTAGCATTGCCTATATCCAGGAACTTACCTTCTATATCTATCTTTATAAACTAAATTTTCTCTCCTTGATTCTTTCTGCTTAATATTACTCTCATTCTCCTTACTTCATATTGTGTTAAATCCCACTGGATCAAAATCAATGCTTGTAGTAATAATAAAATTCTTTATTTCACATTGAACTTTTTACTACTCTTGCTTTTTTAAACAAGCAATAAAATATTTTACTAAGCTAAATTTACCATTTTTTGTTAATAATCTACTTATAAGGACGTTTTTTTATCCCAAACACGTAGAAAAATAACACCTAAATACACCTCTTGATAGGTAATACCAAGAGGTAAAGACGACGGTTTATGCTCCAGGTAGAGTAATTTTTAGATATCTCCAACCTTGTATAATTTCGTGAATAATATCAATAAATAGTGAAAAAAGTAATCAACCTATATGTTCCAATATACAGATATCAGAGCATAGATTTAAAAGTATTACAAGATATGTTGTTAATATAGAAATTAATTACTTAATCTTTCACTTAAAATCAAATTCACAACATTAGGGTTAGCTTTTCCTTTAGTAAGTTTCATAACTTCTCCAACAAAAAATCCGTATAATTTTATCTTACCGCTTTTGTATTCTTGAACCTTATCTTGGTTGTCATTGATGATTT
>NZ_JABUMP010000001.1:458994-481606 GCF_029169405.1 Wolbachia endosymbiont of Onchocerca gibsoni
GTATATTCCTTTTAATGTTTCACTACTTTTATACAAGTAGCTTGTACATCTCTTTCACACAGTCCACTTCGGTTCTTTTTTGATTACCACTTGTTTCATCTTAGTCCTCTTTTACCTCACTTAAAGTACTAACCCAGTATTCCACTTTTTTAAAAAGCTCTGCAAAAGGTTTCATTGCCGCCAACATAGTTGAACTTTTTGACTAACATATCATTTATTCACCTTAAAATAATTCTTCCTCAAACATCATCTTAATAAAGTCTTTGATTCTTTGTTGATAATTTCCTTGCCCACCTTATACCTTATATAAAATGCTGCCACTTCTAGCATTGCCTATATCCAGGAACTTACCTTCTATATCTATCTTTATAAACTAAATTTTCTCTCCTTGATTCTTTCTGCTTAATATTACTCTCATTCTCCTTACTTCATATTGTGTTAAATCCCACTGGATCAAAATCAATGCTTGTAGTAATAATAAAATTCTTTATTTCACATTGAACTTTTTACTACTCTTGCTTTTTTAAACAAGCAATAAAATATTTTACTAAGCTAAATTTACCATTTTTTGTTAATAATCTACTTATAAGGACGTTTTTTTATCCCAAACACGTAGAAAAATAACACCTAAATACACCTCTTGATAGGTAATACCAAGAGGTAAAGACGACGGTTTATGCTCCAGGTAGAGTAATTTTTAGATATCTCCAACCTTGTATAATTTCGTGAATAATATCAATAAATAGTGAAAAAAGTAATCAACCTATATGTTCCAATATACAGATATCAGAGCATAGATTTAAAAGTATTACAAGATATGTTGTTAATATAGAAATTAATTACTTAATCTTTCACTTAAAATCAAATTCACAACATTAGGGTTAGCTTTTCCTTTAGTAAGTTTCATAACTTCTCCAACAAAAAATCCGTATAATTTTATCTTACCGCTTTTGTATTCTTGAACCTTATCTTGGTTGTCATTGATGATTTTGCTGATAATTTTTGATATTTGTTGTTTATCAGCTATTTGTTTCAAGTCCTGCTCTTCTATAATAAGAGACGCAGGTTTACCAGTCTCAAACATAATATCAAAAACCTGCTTACCAAGTTTAGCGGATATCGTTTCATCAACGATAAAATCCAAAAGTTTTGATAAGGCATTTGCTTTGACTGGAGAGCTCGTAATATCAATACCTGCTTTATTCAAACGACCGAAAAGTTCTACGGTTAGCCAAGTAACTGCGAGCTTTGAATCGTGCTTTTTTATTAACTCCTCAAAGTAATCAGCAATTGCTTTATCAGAAATAATGACGTCCGCGTCATATTCGCTGATACCTAGTTCCTTGATATATCGTAGTTTTTTTTGATCTGGTAATTCTGGTAAAGATGACTTAATAGAGTCGATTTTATCCTGGCTTACTTCAATAGGCAATAAATCAGGTTCAGGGAAATACCTGTAGTCGCTTGCATCCTCTTTATTCCGCATCACTTTTGTTTTTCCTAAAGCGATATCAAACAATAAGGCATCTTGATTTACCTCTTCACCATTCTCTAAAACTTTAATTTGCCTTTGTATTTCATACTCTATAGCTTGAATAATGTAGCGTATTGAATTTAAGTTTTTTATTTCACAACGAGTGCCAAATGTGCTACTACCTTTTGGGCGCACAGAAACATTTGCATCACAACGAAGTGAACCCTTTTCCATATCACCATCACATGAACCAATGTAACGCAAAATCTGCCTCAATTTTTTCATAAATTCTGCAGCTTCTATAGATGACCTAAGATCCGGCTCTGAAACGATTTCCATTAAAGGAACTCCTGCACGATTTAAATCTACGTAAGTTTTGCTTTTTTTATGGATGCTCTTTCCTGCATCTTGCTCTAAATGAATCCTTGCAATTCTTATTCCTTTTTCATTACTATCAATAAACACTATGCCGTTCTTAACTATTGGCTCAAAAAATTGAGTTATCTGGTAACCTTGCGGTAAATCAGGATAAAAATAATTTTTTCGGTCAAAATAAGAGCACTTATTAATCTCTGCAGAAAGTGCAAGGCCGGTGCGTATCACCTGTTCTATAGAGTAGTAATTCAGTATTGGTAGTGTACCTGGCATTGCTGCATCAAATAGAGAAACTTGAGTATTGTGCTCAGTACCAAACTTAGTTGATGAACTAGAAAATAGCTTTGTTTTAGAGGAAACTTGAGCATGCACCTCAAGTCCTATTACTGCCTCCCAATTCTCTTTTACCATGCATTTGATTTAAATAATAATTTAAATATTCTGTGAAATTAGCATAAAAAGTCAAAATAAAACTTATGATTTGAGATCGTCATGTTGTAAACGAATATTACAATTTTAGGTAAAAATGCAAAAACTACTTGACAATCTCCACCGGTTTCTTTCTACTATAACAATAAAGTGTTTAAAACAGTACCGTCGACACTGAAAACAGATAGTGAGTAAGGTTCTATTCGCCTTTTTCTTTATTTGATAAACTTAAATACCAAACTAGGTAATACTGGAACGATAAAAAATCAAACACACCTCTATTTATTCTCTTCTTTGTTATCTATATCCTGATAATCAGAATCTACCACTTTTCCTTCCTCACTATTTGATGTGGATGAGCTAGTAGAGTTTTCTCCGCCATGTTGTTGAGATTCTTTATACATAACTTCTCCAAGCTTCATAGATAATTGAGAGAGATTATTAATCTTCTGCTGTATTGAATTAGTGTCATTAACGTTACTAGATTTGCTAGCTTCCTTTAACTCATTGATTGCATTTTCAATAGCAGATTTATCGCTTGGTGAAACTTTATCACCATATTCCTTCAAAGATTTTTCTGTATGATGAATCAGATTATCTGCCTGATTTTTTACTTCAATAAACTTCTTACGCTCCTCATCTTCTTGTGCTTTCTCTTCAGCTTCTCTCACCATACGACTTATTTCATCATCAGATAGACCACCTGAAGACTGAATACGTATTTTCTGCTCTTTCCCAGTAGCTTTATCTTTTGCAGAAACGTGTACTATTCCATTCGCATCTATATCGAATGTCACCTCAATCTGAGGGATTCCACGAGGAGCAGGTGGTATTCCTTCTAAACTAAATTGGCCAAGCAACTTATTATCGGCTGCCAATTTCCTCTCACCTTGATGCACTTTGATAGTAACAGCAGCTTGATTATCTTCTGCAGTTGAAAATATCTGAGATTTTTTAGTAGGAATTGTAGTATTACGTTCAATAAGTGGAGTAAATACTCCCCCTAAAGTTTCGATACCAAGAGAAAGTGGTGTCACATCAAGCAATAACACATCTCTTACATCACCTTGAACAATTCCTGCTTGTATTGCAGCCCCAATTGCCACAACTTCATCAGGATTTACTCCTCTATGTGGATCTTTGCCAAAGAATTCTTTAACCTTCTCAATTACTTTTGGCATACGAGTCATGCCACCAACAAGCACCACTTCACCGATTTGACTAGCAGATATACCAGCATCTTCAAGAGCTTTTTTACAAGGGATCATAGTCTTTTTAATTAAATCATTCACTAAACTTTCAAGTTTAGCCCTTGTTAACTTCATATTTAAATGTTTTGGGCCACTTGCATCAGCTGTAATAAACGGCAGATTTATTTCTGTTTCCATTGCGCTTGATAACTCAATTTTCGCTTTTTCCGCAGCTTCTTTGACCCTCTGCATAGCCATCGGATCATTTCTTAAGCTAATGCCAGTATTTCTTTTAAACTCATCCAATAAATAACTTACTACTGCATCATCAAAGTCTTCACCGCCAAGATGAGTATCACCGTTTGTTGCTTTTACCTCAAAAACCCCATCACCTATTTCAAGTATTGAAACATCAAATGTACCACCACCAAGGTCATATACTACTATTGTGTGTCCATGTTTTTTATCAAGACCATAAGCAAGTGCTGCAGCAGTAGGCTCATTAACTATCCTAAGTACATTTAACCCAGCAATTTTTCCTGCATCCTTTGTTGCTTGGCGTTGTGAGTCGTTAAAATATGCTGGCACTGTTATCACAGCATCCTTTACCTCTTCTCCAAGATAAGCTTCCGCTGCTTCTTTCATGTTTTGCAGTATAAATGCACCAATTTGACTAGGAGAGTATTCTTTATTACTAGATGTTTTAACCCATGCATCGCCATTTTTTGCTGCAAATACTTTATATGGGACATTTAGATTTTTTATTTCAGGATCACTATGTTGACGGCCTATTAACCTCTTAGTAGCAAAAAAGGTATTACTTGCATTTGTAGTTGCTTGTCTTTTTGCAGGAGCGCCAATCAGTCTCTCTCCCGATGAAGTAAACGCAACTATGGATGGAGTAGTTCTTGCTCCTTCTTTATTTTCTATTACCTTCGTATCTTTACCATGCATTATTGCAACACAAGAATTTGTTGTTCCAAGATCTATACCTATTGCTCTCCCCATAATGAATACTCCCTTGTAAATATTACTTAACATAAGGATATATAAGTATGGAACTTGCCAATTACAAGTCCCACTTAAGATTTCTGGTTAGCTATTAGAGCTCAAAAGACGTGAAAGCCATCTAGTTAACCAAAAGTTATTTTGCAATCCACCTGAGTAATCAACCTTCTCATTGTCGCTACCCTCGATTTTATAACCAGAATTTTGCAGTGGCTTACAATCATTTAAATTAACATTATCTCCTCGTTTTAAAATGAATGCATCTACACTCAAATTATTATCAGCATTAACGTTCAATTTAATATTGAATTCTTTTTCAATCGTAGAAACTGTATCACGCTTATTATTAAAAATGTGTGTAATAATTGAGCTATGTGCCAATAAATCAAACGATCCATTTCGGTTTCTACTAGCAACATATTGTAATTCTCTTAATACTGATGCAACAATTACTTCATTTGATTTTACTTTACCAACTCCCCTACAGTGTAAACATTCTATAGTATTGATTTCCTGTATGCTTGGTTTAATCCTTTGCCTTGAAAATACCATTAAACCAAAGTCATTTATATAGCTAAACTGAACTTTAGCTTTATCATCTTTAAATGCCTGCCTAACGGCAAATTCAACAGCTCTGCAATATTGATATTTTAACATACCAATAAAATCTACTACTATTAACCCTGACAAGCCCCTTAAATTCACTTGTCTTGATATTTCAGGTACTGCTTCCATATTGGTTCTATAAGCTGTTTCTTCTATACTATCTTCCTCCATCATTTTCCCCGAGTTTACATCTATTGAAACAAATGCTTCAGTTAAAGTTATTATTAAAGACCCACCAGATGGCAATTTTACCCTATTGCTATATAGCTCAGAAACTTGATCCTCAATTCCGTAGTAAGTAAATATCGGAACAAAACCTCTATACAGCCTATAGCGTAACTTACTACCCTTTAATGCATTTTCAGTATATTGTTTTACTACTTCAAAAGCTTCTTTTCCAGATACTATAATTTCCACATCATTGCTACAAAAATCACGAATAGATCTCATAATCAAGTCTGCTTCGTTATAAATCAACGATGGAACATTTGTAGAGGAAGCATTTTTTTGAATGTTCTGCCACAGTGAAAATAGATAATTATAATCCTGCTCAATTTCTTTTTTACTTTTCCCTGAGCCAACGGTCCTTATTATTAAACATGACTTTTTTGGCAAGTCTATTGAATCAAGTATGTCCTTTAATTGCTTTCTGATATTAGCATCTTCAATTTTGCGAGATATTCCACCTTTGCTCATGGAATTGGGCATGAAAATACAGTATCTACCCACTAAAGTTATGTAAGTTGTAAATGAAGCTCCTTTATTACCTCGTTCCTCTTTAGTTAGTTGAACTAATATTTTTTGATTAACCGCAATAACATCCTGTAACTTGTACTTCTTATACAAAGATACTTCCCTTACAAAGCTACTACTCGATTCATTAATATTTTTATTAGCTGCAGAATCTGAAGAAACATTCGTTGATACACTACTATTTTCCTCTGTGTAATCACCATTTGAACAACTTTCAAAAAAAGCTTCCTTTTCCTTTTCTGAAATATTAAAATAATCTGGAGATATTTCGGAAAAAGATAAAAACCCTTGCTTATTTTTCCCATATTCAATAAATACAGCCTGCAAAGAAGGCTTTATACGCTTTACATGAGCAACGTATATATTTCCTCTTAACTGCCTTTTCTCTTTAAATTCTTGTTCAAACTCTACAACCTTATTATTGACTGATAAAGCAACCCTTACTTCATCAGAGCAGATAGAATTTTCTATCAATAGTAACCTTTTACTATTATTTACCACTTGCCTTTCATTCTAAACTTAATTCTATATTATTAATATACTGTAGATTGTCAAGAATCTTACGATCTATACTGTTCAAANGATACAAAATAGTTGACTTTTAGTGTTTCTTGTAATAAACTTAAGAGGAACTTATATTATAGTATTAAGTATGGCAAAAAAGAATGTTTCTTTGCTTGTTAAGCTAGTTAGTAGTGCAGTTAAGAAAACAAGTACCGGTGAAGAAAAATTAACGGGCTATTTTTACACAAAAAAGCGTAATCCAAAAAAGCTCATTAGAAAACTAGAGTTTAGGAAATATGATCCAGTAGCCAGAAAGCATGTATTGTTTAAGGAAGAAAAATTAAAGTAGTTTTCTATAAGGAAGTTTTTTGTCATGCAAAATTTACAATTAAGTTATCCAATAGTGATAGAGTTGGGTGACATAAAAGACACAAAACTGAAATTAATGAAGGTTATCGCACAGCTAATAAGTAAGAAATATAGAACACAAAAAAAAGCAGCAACTGCTCTAAAAATTGATCAACCTAAAGTATCTCAAATTAATAAGTCAAAAATCGAAGGGTTTTCTTTAGAGTACCTGTTTAACTTACTAGTTGCACTTGGTCAAGATGTAGATATGGAAATAAGGTATAGTTCTAAATCTATATAATAAAGATTTTTATTATCTTTAGCTTTAATTAAATTTCTATATATAGTTTTTCTATTTTTTGCTGTGCATTACTTCTTGAAGTTATAAGCTAGAATTAAGATGTACTTAGTGAAGGTGATGCTTCTAATATTATTAGAAGCTTCTCCAAGTCCTAAAGTTGTTATTGAAAAGATGATAATGAATAAACCGAAAATTACAAAGGACTAATTAAAAGCCTTCGCCCTAAAAATTTTATCTTCAGTACTTGCATATCATAAACATTAAAAGTTGCTATTACACATCAGTACCGCGTACATGCTGAATGTTTCTACAAGCTTTTAATAAATATTTACTAGTTCATTTTTAGATATATGAATATATTATGAATCCTATGAAAAAGAAACAATTGTAACTGCGCAAACCAAGAAATTAGCAGTGTAAGGGTGATCATGAGTAAACGCCTCAATAGTAATTGTAAGAACAAGTGAAAGAAAATCTCCAGTTATAATCCTTTTAAGATACATAAAAAGCCTTATATGATTTAAGCTTGTTCGGAAAAAAATAAGTACCGTTTATCTAAAGCCAGTCATAACTTTGTCATAGATTGTTAAAATTCTATATTAAGTACTAATTTGACAACTTTTTCAACAAACTCTAGACAGCATATTTTTATACCGCTGCTCCTGTACTAAAGGCTAATACAGCAATTTTGCGAGAACCGGTGTGTAAATAACTCCTTAGCACATTCAAAGGAATGTTTTTTTTTATTTTCTATTCCTTCATCCACGTCTCAGGTTCCAGGAAAAGGCACTTTAAAAACAGAAAATAATAGATTTAAAAATGCATAAAGTTTTCAACTTTTCGCAAAGAGTTACTATATGGTTATGAGTGAATCTTGCAAAGTTACATACTCAAAAGTTATACTCTATTGATATATGGCTTCGACAATCTGTAGTGAGCATGAGCGTACAAATTTACTTACTAAATGGAAATCAGATTCGGATATAACTTACTATTTTATCACCATGGATGTGATTCACTAGTTTTCTTAATCGCAATTGGAAGTTCAGTTACTATAAAGGATACCATATAATTTTTTATTATATTTGCTTAAATTCATCATTATTTAACCATGAAACGGCTCTTTAATTTACTCGAGAGAGGTATTTGCATTAGATGTTTCCTTATTCATCCTCTATAGTTTAAGTACTGATGCTTTAAGGCCTTTACTCCGTCATGACAATTCTATGCTTCAAAATTATCCATGAAACTAGGTGATCAGTTTAGAATCATTCCTAGAATAGGAGCATTTCTAGCACGTAGAACTTTCAGACTTAGCAACGGTGATTAGACTGTATAAAGTGTAGATCTGGCAACTAGAACTCTCGGAATAATAAGTTTTTTTGATTAGACCAATCATCAACATAGAGTTCTGTTAACTAAAATTTCTCTAGCACCTTCTATAATTAAGTTATGTATTTTAAGCAAACCTAATCTTATCAATATCGATATTATCCATTGCTAAACAATGCTGCTAAGTGAGAAGATAGATGTTCTTTATGAATGAAACTTTTTTATTAATATTTACGTTAATCAAGCCGCTTGTTTGATCACTATATTGCACTTAGAATAGCTTCAGTCTAGATAATTTTGAAATATAAATACCAAACTTACAAGCAAAGATAATTGCTCACAATAGTTTTATTAACACTAGCCTATTTTTTTTGAAATATCCGCACTTACTCAAAATTTCAAAGAAAATACTTTATAAGTAGCATTGATCTTATTTGCATAGTCTTCGAATTATCCTTTTCAGATCAGGCAGAAGAATTATTTAATTACCAAATTTGTCACAAATTTCCAAGATACCTGATAAATGCACTTGTGCTTGGAAAATACAATGTAAATTCTTATAAATTAAAAANAACACCCTTTTAGCTCTAGGTAAGGTAGATAGCTTTCCAATTCTTGTTTAGGTGAATACTAATAAGTTAGTACAGGTAAATGAGGACTTCATAAAAATTCTAGTCCATTTATCGGATGAACTACTCAATAAATGTAAAAGGAAAGCGAAAACATCTGGACTACTGTATAATTTTTTACCATTTTTTTAACTTCTTATTTACTGAAGTGGTAAGTTCAAAATTGACGAGGCGTGAAAACTAAGATCTAGCGTTTCTATCTTGCCTAGGATGAATTCAACTTCTCTTTGCAACATGTTCTATATCTGTTTTCAAATCTCAAGCATATCGTGTATGAAATCCAAAAAAAACAAATTTTCAATAATAGGATGAGCTTGCTTTGCTAAAAAACTATCTTATATGTACTTCTTTTGCAGCCACATTGAAAAAATGTGTAATTTTTTGCTTACACGTATCCATATGAAAGCTTTGTATCGTTGCTTTTAATCTAATTTGTGATTTTTGCGTAATCGCAAAGTCAAATCTCAGAAAATTGATAAAAGCTTGAACGTTGGTAAGTATATTCAACTTTCCACTCAAGGAGGTTAGCTTCATTAGTCTGAGAACATGCTTAATACTAATAGATATACTATCCTCTGACAGATCTAGATTTTCTTTTTTAAAAGAACTAAGATTTAAACGATAGTGGAAAATTTAAAAAAATTATTCATTTATAAGAAGGTAAAAAAACTTGTGACCAATCACCATATCCATGACGAAATACAAAGCTGCAGTTTATGTCTTTTGAAAGAATATTTATTGAATAATTTACGTTACTTTTAGTGTTATTCATACTGAGTATAATATGTAATCTTGATGTGTTAGAAAAAAACAGGTTGCATGTAGCAAAGGCAATTAACTCTTGTTTCGAAAGCTCTTCCTTTGAACTCATCATTGTATTTTCGCTATCTAAAATTGTCAGCATAATTATGTAGCTGAGTTACCTGTGTTAAATTCAAGGTTTCACAATTTGTCTCTCAAGTTTTCAGCTTTAAAAAATAAGGTGCTACCTGATCAGCAAGATGTTTTGTACTAAATTCTTAGGCTTTGGCTGCTGCATCATGATCATTGGAGAAAGAGAAACTGAATAAATAAATCCTTACACCTATTGATAAGATAATCCTTTATAATATTAGAACAAGCAACATATGCACTAAAGTATCATAAGATTTTACTAACAGTGTCTGAAACTAAATGTGGAATTTTTTTAAAGGTCAACAGTAGAGAAGCAGTACCCATTATGTCCAATAATACCTGTTGAATGTGTTTTATTTAAATACAGAATGCTTTACGTTCTTTCCTAAGATTAAAAAATTTTCTCTGTTGATACGATGCTCCGTTCATGTTGAAAATTGTTTCAGTAATAATGAATTTCAATAGTTCAGTCTAATATAGGTTTNCATAACTCATGCTTATTGGAAAAGATAATAGATTTACTACCACGAGTGTTGATTAATTCGATAAGTTTCTAAGGAGTGTTAAATTAGTCTGGAAGCCAGAGTTAAAAATGAGAGCTAACTCAGTTCTTTTATCCTAAACGATTTTTTTCTCAAAGTCTTTAAATATTTTTTATTACCTAAAAGTAACTGAGAACAGGTAGACTCTATTACAAATCACTGGTTCTACAAGTTTTATTGCCTAAAATAGTGTTTCCTATTGACTTGAATAGAGGTTATTTTTAAAATAAAAAAATTAATAAAACTCTTACCATTTAAGTTAAAGTTTCTTATAATCCATGATGTTTTTCTTTATTTCATAATATATTACAACACTCATTATATAGCTTGTACATAGTCCTGTTCTCTTATCAAGAAAGAACTTAAATCATGAAAGAAATTAACTTTTGCTAAGAACAATGTACACGTACTTAGAATTAAGGTATGTTATGGTAATATTCTTAGTATGGGTATTATTAAAACTAGTAAAGATCAAATAAAGATGCTCTAATCTCTTTGCTAACTTGGATGAGCCTTCAGAATCAGTACCAGTTAATATACTGATAAAAATTCTTAGAGCTCCTCTTGAAAACATAGCCAATGTTGATGATTTATTCAATTTTTTTTGTACTGTTACAATAGTTGGAATTATACTGCAAAAGTTCTATATTCGTTTATTAGCTAGGTGGAAGGAAAAAAAAGTGTAGGACGAACTTGCAAGCACTATGTTCTTTTACTGGTACCAATTCTGTTTTTACGGTGAAAAGTTATTTGTAGCTTACAATCTAATACTAAACAAGATAGTTATTACTTATTTCAAAAATTAGGCTTCCTAAAGCTTGCTCTATTTAGAAAAAATTAAGAACTCTCTCTACGAGAAGGACGGCTTTTTAAAATAGAAAATTATCATAAATTTTCCTATTTTTCTCAAATTAATCATCGTTATCCTTTTAATATAAATTACTTATTACTTAAATAATATAGCCATTTTAAACATTTTTTTATTGGCTAGTTCATAGAGTTAGTGTCATATATATAAGATGTTAAAATAATCTATTATAGTGGATTTATATAAAAAAGCTAATAAAACACAACTAGTGGCTGAGGAGGGATTTGAACCCACAACCAAGAGATTATGATCCTCCTGCTCTGCCAACTGAGCTACTCAGCCTAATATTAAAAATCCTACTATATATATGATCTATATATTTTATATAATATTCAAAGTTAAATAAAGATTCAAGCTTTTCAGAGTCAATAACTTCAAGTAAAGACTTATCTTGTTTTAATTCAGACAAAAAATCACTATTGTCTCGTTTCACTTTCATTGCGTTCCTTTGAACGATTTCATATGCTTTTTCTCTTGTTAGACCACTCTGCACTAATTTAAGTAATATGCGCTGTGAGAAAATCAAGCCTTTTGAAGAATTTAAATTTTTTTCAACATTTTCTTTATTAATCACCAATTTATCTACTAAATCTGTTAATCGCACCAAAGCAAAATCCATTACTATGCAAGCGTCAGGAGCAATGCATCTTTCCACAGACGAATGCGATATATCTCGTTCGTGCCATAACGCAACATTTTCTAACGCAGGAAATATATAACTACGTATTAAACGTGAAAGTCCAGTTAAATTTTCACTTAAAATAGGATTACACTTATGTGGCATAGCAGAACTTCCTTTTTGCCCAGTAGAAAAATATTCGGAAATTTCTCCAATCTCAGTTCTTTGCAAATGACGAATTTCAATGGCAACATTTTCTATTGAGCTTGCGATTACCCCTAAAACTGAAAAGAACATGGCATGTCTATCGCGAGGAATTACTTGAGATGACACGGTTTCAGGTATAAGTCCCATTTTCCCTGCTACATATTCTTCAACAAATGGATCAATATTTGCAAAGTTTCCTACTGCACCTGATATTTTACAAGTTGAAACTTCTCTTTGAGCATTGACTAGCCTTTGATAGTTACGTTTAAACTCTGCATAAAACCTAGCAAATTTTAACCCGAGTGTTGTTGGCTCTGCGTGCATTCCGTGACTACGTCCTACACACACAGTATCTTTATAGTCCTCAGCTTTTCTCTTTAACACTGTAAGTAAATTCTTTAAGTTCTTGAGCAAAACATCACACGATTCTTTCATCTGTACAGCAAGACATGTGTCCAATACATCAGAACTCGTCATACCATAATGAAGGTAACGAACGTCAACCCCTACTTTTTCAGCAACATACGTTAAAAAAGCTATAACATCGTGTTTTACAGTGGATTCAATCTCATTAATACGTTCAATATCAAATTTGATAGCACCAGAAAGTTTTTTAGCAACATCGTTTGGAATTACTCCTAACTCTGCTTGAGCCTCACATACTAATCTTTCTATCTTAAGCCATATATTAAACTTATTGTTTTCCTTCCAGATGGCAGATACTTCTTCACGACTATAGCGAGGAATCATTAAACGACCTCCGTTTTATTTCTAGCATGTAAGAACCAAGATTACATGCTGAAATGATACTAATTTAGTTATAAAAAGCATTTTTCTGTGGTCGTAACCAGAATCATCTTTGATCAACTTTATCACTATCAGCAGTTTCTTTACCTAAATTCTGTTTAACCTCTTGTTGTTGCAACTCTTGGCTTTGCAATTTTACCTGTCTCAACTCATGTGCATCTGTTTCTGATCTAACAACATACACAGTGATTGGTACCACTACTTCACTATGAAGCTCTATATTCACTTGATACTGACCTAAATTTCTTACCTTCACTCCATTAAAAGATACTTTACGGTAATCAATTTCATGTCCTTGCAATAAAGACTTTGCAACTTCTTTTGTTGTTACAGAACCAAAAATTTTACCATCCTCAGAAGCTTGCTTCACTAATATTACAAACTTATCGATAAGAGATGCTGCCAGCTCTTTTGCTAAATTTAATTTTCTTATATTTTCCTCTTCTAAAAAGGAACGTTGCTCTTCTAGCTTTGCTATGCTCTCCCTAGTAGCTTTAACTGCCTTTTTTTGTGGGAAAAGAAAATTACGTGCGTAACCAGGCTTCACTTTTACAATCTCACCTAGTTTACCAAGCGTTCTTATATTTTCCTTCAAAATCACCAACATAAATCACCTAAGCTTTTTTAGTACAATAAGGAACAAGAGCTAGAAAACGTGCCCTTATAATTGCTAAACGAAGTTTTCTTTGCCTTCTTGCACACACACCCGTTAATCTTCTGGGTAATATTCTGCCATAGTCAGAAGTAAACTTAGATAACAAATCTGTATTTTTATAATCTATATCCTCATCTTTAGATGTAGCAAGAGGACAAGCTTTAGAACGTCTAAACCCAGTCCTATTATTCATAGATAGATAAGAACCATTAAAACTATTTCGTTTTTTTACCATTATGCACTTTGCTCCTCAACTTGTTTATTTATCATATGAGATTTACCTTCAGAAAATTTATCAACTTGTACAGATAAGTGGCGAATAATATTCTCATTAAGCTTTATTCTACGTATAAATTCGTTCATAATACTTGAGGTAGAACTTATGCACATCATACAGTAATGACCACTCTTCATCTTATTTATTGGATATGCGAAATCTAGAAGACCCCAATATTCATATTTTATCAATCCTGAAGCTTCAACATTTTCTAGAATCACTTTCAATGTTTTATCTAATTGATCTAGGTTTGTTATTTCACAATCTTTCAAAATCTCTTGAAGAACCTTTGCTAAATTCTCTGAAATGCTTTCTTTTAAAGCATTTGCTACATTACGAATAAATATACTCTTAGCAACTTGCTTACCACCCTCCGAGAGCTTTATAAAATTTTGTGTTATTCCTAAATCTTTTAACCCACTTTTTAGCTCTTTACCAATTTTCAATTTAACTTCTTTCAAATTTGAAAGATCTCCTTCCAGGTCGACCCATAAAATTTTTGCAAAATTTTCCAAGAAATTGGAATAATTAACTAAACTTTCTTGAATGGTATTAAACCGTGCTTCCAATTCTTGCTTCGTAAGCTTGTTATTTTCCAGAAATTTTTTGACTTTTCGAAAAATAACATCTATCTTAATGCTTTTTAATAAAACAGCTAGTTCTTGGACCATCTCTTCTACTTCTTGCTGTAACAAGCTCTGCTGCGCTACAAAAGTAAACTCATAAAGACCCATTATGTCTTCCCTTGATGCTAACCAAATTTTTTATTATATATGACTTTTTTATATAGGCAAGCTATTTGTATCAATCTCTATACTTTTAACCCAACTTAAATTGGATATTTCATAAGCAATCTGAGGGGTAATTAAATATGTATCCGGCAACAAGATGTTTACCTTGTATTTTTCAAAAAAGAGTTTCAACATTATCTTGGTCCTGCCACCACTTTTCAACACTGAATTTAGTTCCATAGCAATTTTTTGCGAATTTGCATATCCAGTTAAGATTAGTCTTTTTATTATAGAAGTGATTCTATCTGTAAATTCAGATATATCCTTTCCTGCTAATCTTGTTATATTTTCTGAAGTTTCAAGATCAATTATAACAAATGTTCCTGGCGAAAATAGACTTCTTTTCTCTTCTATTACTTCATTTTTGTAAAATGCTATTTCAGAAACATTATATGGGTCAGAGAGCGTAAGTATAACAAATCTTCCACGCTTTGAGGTTCTTATACGTACATTTAATACTACACCAGCAGTTTTTGTCGTTTTGCCCTCTCCAATAAATCCAATATTTAATTTTTTCAAAAGAGTTCTAAATCTTTCAAGTGGATGATCGGTTAAGTAAAATCCCAGTGAAAATAACTCGTGCTCTAGTTTTTCTTCTTTATTGAAATCTTTCACATCTTTAAGTTTCGGCTTTAGGACATCAAGATTATCAAACAAACCAGCTTGATTTGACTCCTTATGTTGTCTGTTTTTATTTGCAAAGTAAATCAATGTGTCTATTGACTCGTACAGCTGCCTTCTGTTTTGATGCACACTATCAAATGCTCCGGCCTTAATTAGGCTCTCTAGTGCTCTTTTATTTATTATATGTCCAGAATTTTGAATGAATTCCCATATATTCCAATAAGTGCCCGAATTTGTGTGCACTATTCCCTCTGCTATAGAAGAACCAACATTACGCAAAGCTGCAATACCATAGCGTATATATTCACCCTCTATTGAAAATAGAGCTTGAGACTTATTTACGTCAGGTGGAAGAACAGTAATCCCACAAAGTTTTGCAGCATGATAAAACAAGTTCAGCTTATCTCTGTTGCTAATATTCAAATTCATCAAAGCTGTAAAAAATTCTAATGGATAGTTGGCCTTGAGGTAAGCCGTTTGGTAAGATATCACTGCATATGCAGCTGCATGAGATTTATTAAATCCGTAACCAGCAAATTTTGCAACAAGATCAAAAATATAACTTGCCCTGTCATAATCAACAGCATTTTTCATTGCTCCTTGGATAAAAAGTTCACGTTGCTTATCCATCTCTTCTTTGATTTTCTTACCCATAGCACGCCTTAATAAATCTGCTTCAGCTAAGCTATATCCAGAGAGAATACGTGCTATTTCCATTACTTGCTCTTGGTAAATTATTACTCCAAACGTTTCTTTTAATACTTCTTCGAGTAAAGGGTGAATATAGTCTGGTTTTTCAAGTCCGTGTTTTCTTGCAATGTAAGTTGGAATGTTATCCATAGGTCCTGGACGATAAAGGGAGATTAAAGCGATAATATCTTCAATACAGTCTGGTTTTAACTTGATTAGAGCCTCTCTCATTCCAGAACTTTCAAGCTGGAACACCCCGATTGTATCACCTTTTGAAAGCATTTTGTAAGTTCTGTAATCATTTAATGAAATTGAAGAAATATTGATTTTTTCCCCATTACGATTAATTAAACGGCATACATGATCTATTAGTGTTAATGTGCTAAGTCCGAGAAAATCAAACTTTATTAGCCCAGCTTTTTCCACATATTTCATGCTGTACTGAGTGATTGGCAAAGTAGAATTTGGATCGTAATAAACAGGAACAAAGTTTTCTAATTTTTGGTCGCATATCACAATTCCAGCAGCATGAGTTGAAACGTGACGATATATTCCCTCAAGCTTAAGAGAAACATCAAGAAGTTTTGCAATCACTTCATCACTGTCTCGCTCTTTTTGCAGATTTTGATCAAGTTCTATTGCTTGTGACAGAGTCACAGGGTTTACTGGATTAAACGGAACCATTTTAGATATTTTGTCCACTTGAGCATAAGGCATCTGTAACNCCCTCCCAACATCTCGTAGTACGGCCCTTGCCTGCAATTTCCCGAAGGTGATTATTTGAGCGACATGACCGTACTTCTTTCGTACATAATCAATAACTAAGTCCCTCTTTTCTTGACAAAAATCGATATCAAAGTCAGGCATCGATATACGATCAGGGTTTAAAAATCTTTCAAAGATCAGACCAAATTTTGTTGGATCGAGGTCTGTGATCTGTAATGCCCAAGCAACAATTGATCCAGCACCAGAACCTCTTCCTGGACCAACTGGGATGCCATTTGCTTTGCTCCAACGAATAAAATCAGAAACTATGAGAAAATATCCAGAATAATTCATTGAAGTTATCACGCTCAGTTCGTAGTTCAGACGATCATAGTACTGCTCAATGTTTATGTCTATTTCATTTGCAATGCGTAATTCTAAACCTGTAATTGCTTGTTCCCTCAGTTCTTCATTTTCAGTTTTATTCTCTCGACAAGGAAATTTAGGCAAAATAGGCTGCCTACTTCTTGGCATGTAAGAGCATCGCCTAGCTATCACTAAAGTGTTATGAATTGCTTCAGGAATATCACTAAATAACTCCTTCATTTCCATTACAGACTTAAAATAATGCTCAGTGGTTGGTTTTTCTCTATTCTTTTCGAAAGAATAACTTACCTCTGATATGCACGTTAATATATCATAAGCTTCATAGTCAGATTTATTTAAAAAAAATACGTCGTTGGTTGCAACAAGTGGTACATTGTGCTGATAAGCAAAGCCTATTAAGGCTTCTTCAAGTTCTAATTTTTCATTAAGCCCATGACGCTGCAATTCAACATATAAATGACCATTGAATGCTGAGAACAGTCTTTTTACTGTTTCCTTATCCTGCTTCAATAATAATTGAGCTAATATTCCATCAGATCCACCGGTTAAAGCGATCAGGCCTGAACTTAAACTTAATAACTCAGTAAAATCGGTATAAGGAATATCGTTGCTGTTTTTGCGCTTTCTAAAAGACTCACTTACTAAAGTAACCAAATTGGTATATCCTTGCTCATTTTTTGCAAGTAATAATATGGGTAAATTTTGTTCTGATTGTCGAACTATAATATTGCATCCTATTATTAGCTGTATCCCCCTACTTGCTGCATATTCTGCAAATTCAAGTGAGCCAAATAAGTTACCTGAATCAGTAACTGCAACTGCTGGCATTCTATATTGCAAGCAAAGGCTGATCAGTTCCTCAATTTTGACTGAACTCTCAAGCAATGAATAAACACTGTGAACACGCAAGTGTATGAACATAAAAAACTTCAAACCAGCAATAAAAGAATACCATTAATTTACTTACAAGGATATAATTTCATGGAAACGAAAGCTTACTCAAAGTAACAACAAAAATTCCTTAATAACCCTTAGCTAGTTCCTTTACTATAAAATTAAAGTGTTTAATTTTCAGTTATGTAAATTAAATGATGAAAGCACTATGTAGTTTATGTTTTAATATTTAACTTTTTGTACTGTGTATACCTTATATTTTTATACCTTTTCTAAGGTTTTACCTATACATAGTCTAAAACATATGCTTATAAGGCACTTAAGGTAATATAGAATACAAGTTTATAAAAAAGAGAGCAAGTGACTAATTATTACAGTGTTTTTTACCTTTTTTCTTTGTTTAACAAACTTTTTAGGCACTTATAGCTTTAAAGTCCAAGAAACGTCATCTCAGTACTAAAGCATTAGGATCCGGAAGTTTCTTAAGTTAGTGAACATAAAAGTAACTGCTTTATGCAAANGTAACGTTTTTATGAAAAATTGAAATCAGTATTAACTACTTAAACAACCCTTTTCTAGGCTTATCTATTGCATTGTATGCGGCTTCAGCTCATTAACATGTAAACTCTTCAGTCCTACCTTATAGTTAGGATAAATTAGAGAGATACTAAAATCTTTTTTAATTTTAACATTACTCACTTTTTTTGATCCTAAGTAAAAACTTTGTGCATAATCTGGTAAAGAAGAAATTTCTATCAGCTCTGGAACGCTAACATTTAGAAGTTTGGCTGCATATGTTACCACCTCAGATTGAGTAGCAGGTAAATTGTCTGCACAGTTATATATTTCCCCAGGTTTTATATTCAGCATAGAAGAAAATAAAATATTAGATATATCTTCAACGTGAATACGAGAGAAAAGATGCCCTTCTTTTTGCACATTTCTTGCTTTATTAACTTGTAAGTCAACTAGTATGTTTCTGCCAGGACCGTATATTCCAGCTAAACGAAAAACATGTACAGGTAACTTGCTATTTAGCCATTTCTTTTCGGATTTAAGGCGGCTTTTTCCTCTGCTTTCTACAGGTTTTGTTTCAGATTCTTCTGTAACCCAATTACCAGAGTGATCACCATAGACGCTAGTTGTAGACAAATATCCAAGCCATTTAATATTTTGAAAATAATGACCATATCTCTCTAGCACATCATCACCATCCGGTGGAATGGAAACTAAGACATGTGTTACGTCTTGAAATATATCTTTGCTTACTTTTTTGTAATTAAAAAGATTAATGCTTTGTACATCTTGACTCTTCGAAGTACCGCTGATTTTCCAATCTAAACTCAGTAAAATTTTTGATAAAAATTTAGCTACATACCCATAACCAAAACAAAATAAATGCATAGAAACTAATTTTTAAAATTTTTCTTAATAAACTCTACACCTAATTTTATTCCCTCTTCATTGATAATATGTCCTAATCCATGAATTGGGTACCCCTCGACATTTATTCCATTTTTCTTTAGAGCTTTAACCGTTAAGTCAAGAAAAGAAAAAGATACTATATCATCGGCATCGCCATGAATAACACACATATTAGGTTTTGACTTGATGTTTGGTGCAACTTTTGAAGGTGAAAGAAATCTACCAGAATATACAACAACCGATGCACAAGATTGAGTGCGGGTAAGAGCTGTATGTATCGCAAGCATAGCTCCTTGAGAAAATCCGACTAAAGAAAGCTGTGTATCTTTTAGGCCAAACTTTTTCAATTTTATATCAATAAAATGATTTACTATTAATGTGGCATTTTTGACTCCACTGTACAACGCTTCTTCACTGCGATTTTCTAAACTAAACCACTGATAGCCGTTACCTATTTCTCTTTCAAAAGGAGCATTTGGTGCTACAAAACACGAATCAGGTAAAGACTTGCTCATAACTTTGGCAAGATGAACAAAGTTATCACCACTTGATCCCCAGCCATGTAAACAAACAATCAAATTTTTCTTGTTTCCACTTACACAAATTTCTGGACCTTTAAGTTCAATCATTTCTTTTCTTTTTGTATTTATACTTTTATCTAGCATTAATTTGTGCTTTTGTAAAAGCTATATTCAATGTTCTCATTATTAATGAGAAAAGAAAATTATGTTTGTGTAACAGGTTATTTAGGTATATATTATAAACTTATTTAACAAAAACTATGAATATCGACGATAAAGCAGTTTTAAAAATTTACAAACCAACAAAAACTGCAACCCAATCTGGTTTGGGTAACACACGTTTCTGGTATCTAAAAATTAAGCCAGATTCCTATTATATTGAACCTCTGATGGGGTGGGTCGGTTCAAAAAATCCAAAAAACCAAATCATATTAAAGTTTAATTCCCTTGAACAAGCAATATCATATGCAAAAAAACGCAACGTTAAATTCATAATTGAAATGCCAAAAAGTACTAGGAGGTTACCAAAATCTTACGCAAGTAATTTTACATCAAAGTAAGTTTTATTGTAGTTTAAATCTTATGGATGCTTTTATATACATAATGTATCACCACAGTGTCAGTTACTTAGATGATAGGAAGAATTTATTATAATACTGATACCTGTAAATTTATTGCGCGATTTTTGTGAATGAAAATGAACTCATTTTAAAGATAGTTCTAGGAAAAATTACTTAATTTTAAAAATAACCTTAGAAATATATACAAAGGGTACCAAGAGCAATAATGTAGTATATCATCACCCTTTTATTATATTTTTATATTGAAATATGATGACTCCATTGATAAACCATACAAAATTACCAAAGTTGCTTTTATATCGTTGTATGATAAAAGTAATAAAATACTAACTCTTAGTGGAATCCTGTAACAGCACTAAACCATTTTAGCCACCTTTATTACTACCATGCATTGAAAAAGGGAAAGAAGATTTAAAGTTTGAAATTTACAATTATAAATGGTAAAAAAAATTGAGTAAGTATGACATGGATTACATTTTATACAAAAGTTTCTTCAAGGAAGCAAAAACAGATCGTGTAAGTAATATAACTCCTTTGTCTATTTTAATGATAAATTAGTAAATGTAGAACTTCAACATATCTTGTACCAGGAAACTTCTGGTAGTGGTGTTAAATAAAGCATATTGAAAGCATTTTCTCAGTAAAACCTAAGAACTTATTAGTATATAGCACAAAATAAGAATGGTAAATACTATTTTTTGAACAGAAAACAAATATTATTGATTCACGAGATGATAAAGTGTTGTAAAAAGCATAATATCTTACAGTACAGAAGAAGCAGAAAAGCAACAGCAAATGATATACATATGCTATCTAATATACTAGATGATATATTATCATCAAGTAAGTGCATTTATTAAATTTCTCACAAAATGTCCTATAGGTAAACAACTAAAAACTCTTACTAACACTACTATACTAATGACAAACAATTATAAACTCTATAGAAAAGTGCTTAACCGACGACCAGTTCAAGGCTTGGTAGATTATTGTTAATCACTGACTACAAATCTAGTTTAGAAATTAAACGAAACAAAACTGAAAATTATTTCTCTATATTTAAATGAAGATCAACTCTTATCTTTTATTAAAGGATTGAAACCAAATCAGATAAAAAACACCTGATCTAATTTGAAAGCAAACCAGTCCAGAGTACTTATTTAAAATATAGACTATCATCAACTTGTAGAACTAGCAAAAGATTTAGCTGAATAATATTTAACCATTCTTCCTAAAGAACTGAGTAATTACTAAATTTAAGTTCTAGTAAACATTTTAGAGAAAGATAAATTAAGAGACTTAATTGATAAGCTAGATTACCGTAAACTNAAATGGTAGCTCAAAATCTAACCGATCCTAGAAAAGTTAAAGTTATAATTAATTCCATAATTGATGAAAAACCCTAAATTTTCATTCAGAGCGTACATAATAAGCAATTAGCAAAACTTCTAAATAATCTCGATTGCGAAAGAGTTTAAAGACATTTATTAACAAGCTATCTTACGAGAAGAATGTTACTCGTGATTGGGAAACCTTAGCAACCAAGATCAATTAGTAAAGTTGACTAAATACACTTTGGAAAGAGAGGAAAGATTTTTGAAAGTGTAATAATGTTTCTCCTCAAGATTACAATTCTAAACCTCATAGAGAAGCATGACATGTATTTAACATTAACCCAAACATCATAAATTAGTATTTATAAGCCTAAAGAGAAAGTAGTGTAGTGTCGAAGGCTGGTTTAAAATTTTTGAACAACATTTTGAGTAGTTTATATGTATAATAATTTATAGAATAAAGTTCAATCCTTGAAGAGGAATGATGCTTATAGCAATACAAGAAAAAAGACTAATGAAAAGCAATAGGTTAGATTATGAGAATATCGATCTGTTATGCTAAAATAAGTACTGACAAGTATGTAACAGACTTGAAAAAAGTAGCAAAATGGCAAATAATGTAAAAAACGTTAACAAGTTAGCGCTAGATATAAATAAAGAAACTGTTAGTACTTTAAGTACTGGGTTACAAACAGTACAAGCCTAAATCTAAGAGGCACTATCGATAATAGTTAAATATTTGATAAAAAATCTTAGTAACTTAGAATAATAATTAACTGGTTTTTAATGAGGGAAAACTAGTATTTTTCAGACCTATATAAATGTAACATATAAAATTATAG
>NZ_JABUMP010000001.1:481616-507193 GCF_029169405.1 Wolbachia endosymbiont of Onchocerca gibsoni
ATATACATATGCTATCTAATATACTAGATGATATATTATCATCAAGTAAGTGCATTTATTAAATTTCTCACAAAATGTCCTATAGGTAAACAACTAAAAACTCTTACTAACACTACTATACTAATGACAAACAATTATAAACTCTATAGAAAAGTGCTTAACCGACGACCAGTTCAAGGCTTGGTAGATTATTGTTAATCACTGACTACAAATCTAGTTTAGAAATTAAACGAAACAAAACTGAAAATTATTTCTCTATATTTAAATGAAGATCAACTCTTATCTTTTATTAAAGGATTGAAACCAAATCAGATAAAAAACACCTGATCTAATTTGAAAGCAAACCAGTCCAGAGTACTTATTTAAAATATAGACTATCATCAACTTGTAGAACTAGCAAAAGATTTAGCTGAATAATATTTAACCATTCTTCCTAAAGAACTGAGTAATTACTAAATTTAAGTTCTAGTAAACATTTTAGAGAAAGATAAATTAAGAGACTTAATTGATAAGCTAGATTACCGTAAACTCAAATGGTAGCTCAAAATCTAACCGATCCTAGAAAAGTTAAAGTTATAATTAATTCCATAATTGATGAAAAACCCTAAATTTTCATTCAGAGCGTACATAATAAGCAATTAGCAAAACTTCTAAATAATCTCGATTGCGAAAGAGTTTAAAGACATTTATTAACAAGCTATCTTACGAGAAGAATGTTACTCTGTGATTGGGAAACCTTAGCAACCAAGATCAATTAGTAAAGTTGACTAAATACACTTTGGAAAGAGAGGAAAGATTTTTGAAAGTGTAATAATGTTTCTCCTCAAGATTACAATTCTAAACCTCATAGAGAAGCATGACATGTATTTAACATTAACCCAAACATCATAAATTAGTATTTATAAGCCTAAAGAGAAAGTAGTGTAGTGTCGAAGGCTGGTTTAAAATTTTTGAACAACATTTTGAGTAGTTTATATGTATAATAATTTATAGAATAAAGTTCAATCCTTGAAGAGGAATGATGCTTATAGCAATACAAGAAAAAAGACTAATGAAAAGCAATAGGTTAGATTATGAGAATATCGATCTGTTATGCTAAAATAAGTACTGACAAGTATGTAACAGACTTGAAAAAAGTAGCAAAATGGCAAATAATGTAAAAAACGTTAACAAGTTAGCGCTAGATATAAATAAAGAAACTGTTAGTACTTTAAGTACTGGGTTACAAACAGTACAAGCCTAAATCTAAGAGGCACTATCGATAATAGTTAAATATTTGATAAAAAATCTTAGTAACTTAGAATAATAATTAACTGGTTTTTAATGAGGGAAAACTAGTATTTTTCAGACCTATATAAATGTAACATATAAAATTATAGCTGTACCAGTTAAACATCTAAAAGGATTGCGTATAAGTGATCCACATTTAGCTTTAGCAATTCATTTACTTTGGCTTATCATTGCAACGGCAGCTAAACACGGCCAACTAAATATCCACCTGTTGTTGGTCAAAGAAGAGTGGAATAATTAACGGGAAAACTCACAAAAATGGGAACCTATTACATATTAAGTGATATGTACGCAAGTATGGAATAAAATGCTGTTTTGCGGTGAATTTTAAGCCCGATAAACGTCACTCTCAAACTTTGCAGTGTTAACAAGGCATAGGCTATAAAAGTATGCATATTGACTTATTAAAAATAAGAGCAAGATGTAAGAGAAAACTTTGATAATGTCGATTTACTGCTAGATTATGTTATAAACATACTTCTCAAAATAAAACACGTTTATACTAATTATATTTATGGAATTCTGCAATTTAAATTTTGCTTACATCGTGTTACAATGTGTTAATTCATATACTTAAATGAAAATGATAAATACGCAAGATCTATTAACGTTGATGAAAATAAGACACAGCGGGTGCTTATATGATCCGGATAAAGTAGTAAATCAGGAAGAGATCAATTCTCTGATAGAAGCAGCTCGGCTTTCTCCTTCATGTTTTGGTGATGAACCTTGGAGATATGTAATATGTAATAAGCAGAGTAATCAAAGTTCATGGAAAAAATTACTGAGTTGCCTTAATGAATCCAATCAAAAATGGGCGAAAAATGCGCAAGTATTAATTATATCATTAAGTGCTAAAAATTTCCGAGAGCTGGATAAGGGGGAGAATTTTTGGGCTAAGCATGACACTGGTGCAGCAAATTATGCACTTATGTTACAGGCCGCATCTACAAACTTAATGGCACATCAAGTAGGTGGCTTTGATAGAAACAAAATAGTAAAAAAATTTAATATACCTAATGATTTTAATATAACATCGGTGATAGCGGTTGGTTACGAAGAAGAAGGTGTTGAAGTTAAGGAAAAAAAAAGAAGGCCAGTAGAGGAAATATTCTTTTATGATGAGTGGCCCAGTGAACTGACTTGACCACTCTTCTGTTAATGCTATAAAACAGGGTTGTTTAGTAAGTAGGTTTTCTCATTTTTCTTTCTTGAACTTCTTGCCAAGATTTCCATAAAGGTTATTTATTTTTAAACTCATAATTCATGCTACTTTATATATCTTCGCAAAAGTTATAAATAGCAGAATGCCAATTATTTTATTAAAAACGGAAGCCTTCAAATAGTATTTCAGCACTTTTAGATAGCAATGTTATCAAATCCTTTAATAAGGATCTTATATAATCTGGTATATTATACTTTTCTTAAAAAACTTTTATGATTCTCATATATGATTTTAACTTACCTTTATTTCAATGCTCTACTTTGTTTGTTTAAAAGGATGAATGTATCTCAGATAGGAAAATTTTCTCTAAGTTTACTTTAAGATAAGCAAAAGGTTTGCATATATAGAATGAATAAAGAATATTTTGTTCATCAAAAGCACTGAGATCAGTATAGCTACTGCTATTGAAATTACAAATGTTTCTTAGTCAACATTGTGAATGCTTCTGATAATAAGATTATAAAAATTAAACAAATGATTTTTGGATTTCATCTTGATAGTTTACTTAGTAAGTATCAGGATTCTGAATGCTAAATAGTCTTCTAGATATGGTTCATTTGAGATTCTATATCGAATAATAGCAGAATAATTTTCAATCCTTTTTGCAAAGTCTTACTAAAGTTTTGCTGCTTGTTTTTGAAAAACTTGACTTAGTTATATAAATAATCTTTGTCATTGTTATTTTTGCTTACGCCTTAAACCAAATAAACTGAGGTTGATCAAAAGTATCTAAAATATTTTTTAGTACTATCGGATCTTTAGAAAGCAGATCCTTGACAAGGACCTACATTACCAAGAGGAAAGTTACACTGCCAGGATGAAAATAGCTTCAAATTTGTCAAGAGNNNGNGAAAGCTAATTTTGGACCTCTGCTTTGCTTTAATTAGTCCATTACTAATTTTTCTATTCTAACTTAAGTTCAGCTGAAAGAGCATTTCACTATTGCTTGACATTAACTTAGCATCTACACTATAAAAAACTATAGCGTATAAAATAGCTATAATCAGAAAAGAAATTTTTGTTTATATAGTCTTTGCTATAATGGTGAGCAGTTTAACAGACAAAATTCCCTACGTAAAAATGCATGGTACTGGTAATAACTTTGTTATCATAGACTCACGTTCAACAAACAATTTAGAATGGAGCTATAGGGAAATTGCCAACCAAAATGGCTGCGATCAAGTAATAGTCATCACTAACTCTAGTATAGCTGATTGCTTCATGCACATTTATAACTCTGATGGTAGCAAAGTTGAAATGTGTGGAAATGCAGCGCGTTGTGTTGGATATTTAATAATGTTAGAAAAAGGCACTGAGTACTCTACCATTGAGCTAGTAAATAAGCGTATTTTAGAGTGTTTTAAAGTCGGTAACAAATTAATAAAGGTTAATATGGGCAAGCCCTTGTTTAAATGGTATGAGATTCCTTTATCCATTGAATGTAATACTCTTCACTTACCTATAGAATTTGAGATGCTTAAGGATCCAGTTGCAGTAAATATTGGCAATCCTCATATAATCTTTTTTGTCGATAATATAGGTACAATACCATTACTAAATTTGGGACCAAAATTGGAAAATCATGCATTCTTTCCAAAAAAAACTAATGTTAGTATTGCACAAATTGAAAAGTCTGGAGAAATAACTTTGAGAGTCTGGGAAAGAGGTACAGGTATTACTGCTTCATGTAGTAGCGCAGCTTGCGCAGTATTTGTTGCATCTGTACTTCGTAAGTATCTGCTTACTAAGCAAACTTCAGTAAATTTACCAGGAGGGAACTTACTAATCGAATGGGTAAATAATGTATTTGTAGCTGGTGATATAGGGTTTCTATAACAATACTTTAAACTTGATGCATTACTTCCAAGATTTTTTTACCAATCACCGCTGGAGTTTCTGCAATTGCAATTCTAGCACTTTTCATAACCTCTAACTTTGCAGCAGCACTTTCGCCACTAGAAGAAATAATAGCCCCAGCGTGTCCCATGCGCTTTCCTGGAGGTGCTGTTTGACCAGCTACAAATCCAACAATTGGCTTTTTAGTTTTCTCTTCCTTTACAAAACTTGACACATCTTCTTCTTCGTTCCCACCTATTTCACCAATAATTACAATGCCATGGGTATCTTCATCTTTCAAAAACAGTTCCATACAATCAACAAACGTCATTCCATGAACAGGATCACCTCCAATTCCAATGCATGTTGATTGACCAAGACCAACAGTAGTCGTTTGTGCTACTGCTTCATAAGTTAAAGTTCCAGAACGAGATATAATTCCTATGTGTCCACGCTTGTGAATATATCCCGGCATAATTCCTATTTTACATTCCTCAGGCGTAATAATCCCAGGACAATTTGGCCCAATCAATCTACTTTTTGAACCTACAAGCATATATTTAACTTTTACCATATCAAGTATAGGAATGCCCTCTGTAATACAAACTATTAGTTCTATTTCTGCATTTATCGCTTCAAGTATTGCGTCAGCAGCAAACCTAGCAGGTACATATATTACTGTAGCATTTGCACCAGTTTTTTCTTTAGCCTCCGCTACAGTATTAAAAACTGGCAAATTAAGGTGAGTGCTTCCACCTTTGCCAGGAGTTACACCACCAACTATCTTTGTTCCGTAACTAATTGCTTGTTCTGAGTGAAATGTACCCTGTGCACCAGTAAACCCCTGACATATTAATCTTGTATCTTTATTTACCAAAATAGACATGCTTTACTTTACCTCTTTTACTATTTTCTGTGCAGCTTCATCGAGCTCATCCGTAGCAATAATACTTAACCCTGATTTCTCTAAAATTCTTTTTCCTTCTTTAAAATTAGTACCTGATAATCTAACCACTAGAGGAACTCCAATACTCATTCCTTTTACAGCTTCAACGATTCCACTTGCAACAACATCACAACGCATTATCCCGCCAAATATGTTAACTAAAATTCCCCTTACGTTACTATCAGACAATATAATCCTAAATGCTTTGGTAACAGCTTCCTTATTTGCTCCACCGCCAACGTCTAAAAAGTTGGCTGGCTTTGCTCCGTAGTACTTTATTATATCCATTGTTGCCATAGCAAGACCTGCACCATTCACCATGCAACCAATATTGCCATCCATTTTTATATAACTAAGCCCATGTTTTGAGGCTTCTATTTCTTCTTTTACTTCTTCATCATAATCACGGAGTTGCGCAATTTCTGGATGACGGTATAAGGCATTGTCATCAAAATCAATTTTTGCATCGAGCGCAACAAAATCTCTAGAATTCGTTTCAGCTAGTGGATTAATCTCTATTTGATTTGCGTCGGTTGCAATAAATGCATTATATACACTTTTTGCAACACTTGTTATTTTTTTTATTTGTTCTGGACTTAAATTAAGACTACTGCTTAACTTTTTACTATCAAAACTTGCAAAACCAGAAGCAGGACTAATATCGAGCTTCACAATTTTCGTAGGAGAGCTCTTCGCAACTTTTTCAATATCCATACCACCTTCTGAAGAAAATATGAATGTTGGCCTGCTGAGTTTTGGATCAACTACTAAACCTAAATAATACTCTTTCTTAATAGTTGAACCCTCTTCAATGTAAACCCTTTTTACTTGCCGCCCACTTGGCCCTGTTTGATGAGTTAGCAAAGTCATACCAATCATATCCTTTACAAGCTGTTGAGCTTCTTCAGTTGACTTTGCCAGTCTTATACCGCCAGCTTTGCCCCTTCCACCTGCATGAATCTGAGCTTTAACTACAAGTATATCAGACTTCAGTTGATTTATTTTAGTCTCTATTCCTTCTGCAGATGTAGTAACAAAACCGCTTAACACTGGAACATTAAATTTGCGTAAGATCTCTTTTGCTTGATATTCATGAACATTCATAAAACAACCAATATAAACTATTAAAAATTATCAACCATAACGTTGTCTTCTACTCTCTTGTTGGCGCCTTTTTTTTTTAACTTCAGCTTTCTTTTTAGCTCTTACTTCTGATTTCTTTTCATGATATTGTTTTTTTATTTTTACCCCTCTTCCTTCTTTCTGAATTGTTTTTTTTAATATTGGAAAAGCCCTACTTACATCACCATAATGAACGGATACTTCAATCAAACTCTACCCCTTGGATAATTACCTCAAAAACCTACTTGTAAATTAGAAAATTAACATTGTCAATTATTTTATAAACTCAAGCGTTAAGTTATAACATAATTGAACATTAAATTCTGACTACTAAGAACACCAAAGTCTTTTAACTTACTGTGTACAAAACTATCTCACATTGGAACAACAAGGATAGGCCAATATTAGTTAAAATTCTCATTACTTACGGTATCTTTTTGTTGTTGACTCTGTTGTTTATACATAGCTTCAAAATCTATAGGATCCAATATAAGAGAAGGAAACCCACCACTACTTGTAACCCGTGCAATTATTTCCCTTGCAAAAGGAAAAAGAAAAGTAGGCCCACCTATAAATAAAGCTTGCCTAACCCCCTCTGCACTTAGCTTTGCTGAGTTTTCTATTGAAAAAATACCACAGTATTTCGTTTCACAAATAAAAGCAACACCATCTTTCATACTTTCACTCTCTATCACTGCTTTGACTTCTATATGTAAAGTAACTTCATGGAAAGATTTTTCTTCATCATTTTCTTCGTTACTTTCAGCTCCTTTCAACTTCACTGAATTGACATTAACCATTACATTAATACTGGGAGCTTCCTTTAAAGAAAGGAATGGTGAATTCGGGTTTTCAAACGATAGATCCTTAATATATTGGCCATGAATTTTTATTTTGTACTGTGACATTTCTTACGCCTCCATAATTAAGTTGAAGTATTTAACGTTTTCTTCTACAATATAGTCATTTATAGATGAATAGTAAATCCAAATCGCAGATTGACATAGAACAAGCACACTTTTATTAATAATTAATAATGTTCAGGTATTTTACATGCTAAGGAGTTGAATTACTATGATAGAGCTTGTAATATATGCTTTATTAGCGGCATTCATTTTTTCGCGATTATATAACTCTTTAGGAAGGTTAACAAACTCAAACTTAAGAAAATTAACTAATGTACTTGATATAAGCCAGAGTAACAAAGACGTAGCAGAAGACATTGAAGACTACATCAATAGTAACGACAAAAACTCAATAAAAGCCACTTACAAACAAATATTACAAAAAAATAAAGATTTCTCCATTTCCCATTTTATGGAAGGTTCAAGTATAGCTTTTGAACTAATAATAAAGTATTTTAATCAGGGGAATCTACCTAAGCTAAAACCTCTCTTAGATAAAGGCTTATATAATAACTTTGCAGAGAAAATTAGACATCGTAAGGAAACACATGAATCTATAATTGTTTCCATTACTTCACAAAAGATTTTAGAAATAAAACTAGTGAAAAACGTAGTGTTTATCACAGTGTATTTTCTTTCAGAGCAAATTAATTTTGTTAAGGATGATAATGGGAATATTGTATCAGGTAGCACATCAACGATCAATAGAGTTGAGGATATGTGGCAATTCAAAAAAAACATCAACTCATCAGATCCAAGCTGGCTGCTTGTTTCTATTAACTACAATAAAGACAATCATGATAATGTTCTAATAACAGATGGTAAACAAGGCTAGTATTGTTTAAAATTAATCATGAAAAGTAAGCTGCGTGAAATAGTACTTGATATTGAAACTACAGGCCTTGATATTGAATTTGGCCACCGGATTATTGAAATAGGGTGTATAGAATTGATTAACCGAGTCCCAACAGGCAAAGTATTCCATCAGTATTTTAACCCAGAAAGGGATGTACCTTATCACTCATTTAAGATTCATGGCATTAGTGAAGAATTTTTGGAAGATAAGCCATTATTTTCAGATGTCGTACTTGAATTTCTTGACTTTATATCTACTGATATTTTGATAATTCATAACGCTGAATTTGATATTAAGTTTCTTAATATGGAACTTAGTAAACTAAATACCGGATTAATTTCTTCGGACAGAGTGTTGGATACATTGCCACTTGCAAGAAAAAAGTTTGCAGGTTCACCCGCATCTTTAAGTGCATTATGTAAGCGTTTTAATATATCACTAAAGGACAGAGAATTACACGGAGCACTAATTGATGCTCAGCTGCTTGCAAAAGTTTATGTTGAGCTTACAGGAGGGTTACAAACTTTCTTATTTGATAATCAGTGCAAGAAAGATAATAATTCCACAGTCATTTACCGTAAAATACGTGATTTATCTAGTAGGAAACACTCACCAAGCAATGAAGAAATTAATGAACATAGAAAACTATTGGATAAAATTAACAACCCACTTTGGAAAGAACATATTGAATAAGTTAGCTAATAAGGATATAATCTTATTTTATTTAAGGTGTTCTAATGATAAAGTTTGTAAGATTATCATCTACCATACTAATAGTATTAGCAGTTATTTTTCTTAGTTATTGTTATTTCACCAAAAAAGGCATATTTGCTCCAACAGTTATTCACAAAGCAGAAGTTAAAATAGGGAGAGATTTTGTTCTGGTTAATCAAGATAATCAAATTATACGCAGTAATGATTTTAAAGATAAATATATGATGATTTTTTTCGGGTTTTCTTCATGCAAAAAGATTTGTCCCATGAATCTTGGAATAATTTCAGAGGTACTTGCAAAACTAGATGAGAAAATCAATAAAAAGCTACAAACATTTTTTATAACAGTTGACCCTGAACGGGATAATACAGAAAAACTTAAAGAATTCCAACAGCAATTTGACCATAGAATACAAATGTTAACTGGTGAAAGAGAAAAAATAGATGAGGTAATCACGAGTTATAAGGTATACACTAGCAAAATTGGTGAAGAAGAGGAAATTAACCACTCTTCGATAATATATCTCATTGGCCCTGGAGGAAAATATGCTACGCACTTTGTAGCTGACCTAAACTCAGACGAAAGTCAATCCGATAAGATCGTAGCTGAAATTAAGAAACATATAAATGAACCGTAAAATTCTCTTACTTAAAATTGCACACTAAGTTCAAGATAATTAATATTTAAAATTAGAGGTATAAATAGGTTCATTTACCGATATAGAGTTGTCTTGGTCTATAAACCTTAGTTTCCCTGTCACTCATCATTTCATACCATTGAGTAACCCATCCAGTGGTTCTTGAAAGGGCAAAAATAGGCGTGAACATATTTGAAGGAATATTAATAGCATTCATTATTATGCCTGAGTAAAAATCAACATTAGGATACAACTTACGCACAATAAAATACTCATCCTTTAAAGCTGTTTCCCCAAGTTTCTTTGCAACCTTAAGTAGTTCATTATTTTGTTCAAGCTTATCTAAAATCTCATCACAAGTATCTTTTAATATGCGTGCACGTGGATCGTAATTTTTATAAATACGATGTCCAAACCCCATCAATCTAAATGGATCTTTATCATCTCTAGCTTTTTCAATAAATTTATCTATATCTCCACTTTGTCTTATTTCTTCTAACATGTTTATAGTTGCCTCATTAGCACCACCATGTGCTGGTCCCCAAAGTGTAGCAACTCCTGCAGATAGACTCGCTAATAAATTAGAACCGGCAGATCCTACCAATCTGACAGCCGTTGTAGAAGCATTTTGCTCATGGTCAGCATGAAGAGTAAATATTTTATCCAAAGCTCTTGCAAAAAGAGTGCCCTTATCGTTATTAAAAGCATCGCCGAACATCATCTTCAAGAAATTTTCACTATAGTTTAATTCATTATTGGTATTTATAAATGCCTGATCGTTGATATACCTATATATCATTGCAACAATTACAGGAATCTGCGCTATTGCAGAGATTCCAAAATTCAGGTCTTTATTATTAATATTAGTACCATGTTTTTCGTAGTACAATGCTGACAAACTTGCAAAACATGCAATCAAAATTGACATAGGATGAGCAGTTTTTGGAAATGCTTTAATTACATCAATAACCTGTTCCGGCACTTTAGATAACTCTTTTATTTTTAGAAGAAACGTTCTGTGTTGATTTGAACTAGGTAATTTACCATAAAGTAATAGATAAATTACAGCAGTAAAATCATTATTCTCTGTCAAATCAGCTACATCATGTCCCCTATATCTAAGGACTCCTTTATCTCCATCAATAAATGTAATTGCAGAAGAACACGAAGATGTGGAAATAAACCCTGGATCATAAGTGAATAGCCCTGTTGCCTTATATAAATCCTTAATATTTAACACATCAGGGCCTATTGTTCCACTTAATATGGGTAGCTCAACCTTTAACCCATTGTTTAATTCTAATAACGCTTTTTTATCCATAACCCGGTCTATCAAATTTTATATAAAGCATGCAAACTAAAAAGTGTATATAACTTGGTTAACTTTAGATTAATCGCATTAAACAGTCATTAATGCTTTTACTTTTGCATTCAAGCGACTTATTTTACGTGCAGCAGTATTCTTATGAAGAACACCTTTATTTACACACTTATGCAAATTAGATTCAGCGTTTCGAAATGCTAAAATGACATTTTCTTTATCACCAGACTTAATTATATCAACTAATTTTTTAATAGCAGTGCGAGTTTTGCTTTTACGAATTTTATTTACTAAAGTGCGTTTTACTGTTACCTTTACCATTTTTTTAGCACTCTTATGATTTGCCATATATTAACACCTAAAACACTGTATTTTTTTTATTGTAAATGCTTTTCAGTAATTTGCAATACCAGTTTTCTTGTGGCCAATTTACTACTTTTTCCTTCAATAGTTTTTTTTAAATTTTTCAAGAATTCGCCTTTGCTTAATCCAGGATATATTGGAGGCAATATTTCTATTACTGCTTTTCCAGGATTTTTTTTCATAGAAAGTATGCTCTTTGGCCAAAATAAACCAGTATTTAAAGCAACTGGTAATACAGGAACAGATAATACACTATATAAAGCAACTACCCCTGATTGATATTTCGTCTTTTGCTTTACAACTGTTCTGGTGCCTTCAGGAAATATGATTATGTTCCTATTTTCTTTCACACGTAACTTAGCTAACTTAACAATATAGCGTATAGAACTGATACCATCTGAACGATTGATAAAAATCATTCCAAGTGCCATGAGGTGCAAGCCAATAAATGGAATCCATTTCAGTTCACGTTTCAAAACAAAAACTGCATTTCTAAATAAAAGCATAAAAATAAATGTCTCGAACGGAGATTGATGCTTAGAAGCTATTATAAAGGGCTGCTTTGGAACGTTTTCCATTCCCCTAATTTCATATTCAACACCACATAGTAAACGAAGCATGTATAATACAATCTTTATTGAGAAGGTAAGAAAAATAGTTACTATATGTGTAGGAAAAAAGAGTATAGGAAGAGTAACTGAAGTATAAAGCACCTCCCATAATATAAGAAAAAAATTAAATAACAAACTTGAAGTCACAAATCTAGATGAATTTATTTAAGTCTAACTCTACTACAAACTTAAAACAACAAGTTTAACTATTGATTACCTGAGTAATAGGATGTAAATCAGCTAATTCAGCTTTCAATTCTTTATTAGTAATATGAGTATATATTTGTGTTGTAGAAAGGTTAGTATGACCAAGAACTTTTTGTATCAGTGTAATGCTTGCTCCACTATCGAGTAAATGAGTAGCAAAAGAATGCCTAATTACATGCGGAGAGATTTTACTCTCATTAATATTACATTTTCTCGCCAATTCCTTAATTAATTGACCGATTCTCTGCCTTGTAATCGGCCTATTAGGTTTATTACCTGGAAATAACCAATCAGATTCCTTATCTCCAAGTATTAGGTTGTGACGAACTAATAAATAATTTTTAAGGCTTTTTAGTGCTTGCTCATTAAAAAGGATTCTTCTTTCTTTACCACTTTTTCCTTTTATGATTATATAACATTCTTTATCACTATTGTTTACTAAATGTAACACTTCACATAACTTTATATTAATCAGTTCAGTAATACGCATACCAGAAGAGTAAAGGATATCTAAAATGGCACATAATCTCCTATTGCTTATCTCTTTATTTGATCTGCTTACTGATTTTCTGACTGTGTTCATTAGTAAAAGCATTTCCCCAACACTCAAATACTTTGGTAAAGGACGAGAAACTCTTGGATTTTTTAATTCATCATCACTAGCCGGGGCTGGATTGAAGTCTATTATTCTATCATTAAATATGCACTTATAAAAATTTTTCATAACAGATATTTTTCTTGATATAGAACTACTTTTATATTTCTTTTGTGTACTTAAATATCTAACATAATCTTTAATATTAGCTTTGCTTGCACTAACTAAAGTAGCACCACTTTTAAATAAAAAACTCTCAAGTTGAAGTAAATCTGAGCAATAACTTTCTAAAGTATTTTGCATAGCAAATCTTTTTGATACCAAAGCATCTATATAATACATTATATAAAGGTTTCCTTTTTTACCCTGCAACTTTTTATTCTGCATTATTAGCCTCTATATTTATTTCTTTGACTACAGTTTGATCAGAAATGTTACTCATATTTTTTATTAGGAAATACGAGATAAATAAAGCATTTACTAATATTATAAGTACAATAAACTTTCGTCTTAATTTTTTTTTCAGACTTGATCTTACTTTTACCATAGTTAAATTATAACATTCAAATCTATAGAAAATACCTTATAAACTACCATAATATACTATCCCTTGATCATATTTAATTATATCTATATCAAAAATAATAATTTTTTATAGCACTAATGTGATTAAATGGTGGCTCATTTACTGGAGCATAGATGTTAATTAATTCTTAATATATATGATAATTGCTTTTTTTTAGTAAAGTACTAACAAAAGGAATGGTAATGTTTGATCCCATAGATTCATTATCTATTCTCTCCATAATTTTATTAACACTATGAAAAGAACGTTCTATTCTTGCTAAAATATAATCAATCACTCTTAAATTAACCCTCAGTTGTTTATCTGAAAATCGTTTTACCAACATAATTCGTAACAGTTCTTCACTTGCAGGTGGAATTTTCACACTGGTAGTTGATAGTACACGAGAACTTAAATCTTTTAATTTTAAATTAAGTNTTTTTGGTGAAGATGAAGAAGTAATAAGTAGTCTTTTGTTATTTTCTTTCATATAGTTGTAACAATGTAACAACATTGCTTGATCTTGAACATTTTGTACATCTTCTAAAATAAAAGCATCGCTATATCTCATCTCATTTACAAAATCATTTACATTGATAAAAATTGCATTATTTATCGATTGCCAGATGTGAGCAAGATGAGTCTTACCAGAACCTTTAGGTCCAAAAAGAATCATACATTTCCAGGACAGATCATCAATTACTGAATTGTACACATGCTTATTTTCACCTAAAATAATAAAATTTTGCCAACTATAATCAGTTTGATTATTGCTAAATAAATTTAATTGCATACTAAACATAATCNTACACCTCTGACAGTGAGTTTTGTGTTAAAATTTGCTTATTCTTGTCATGTACAAATAATATTTTAAAGTCCATCTTCTTCATTATCATAAGTTATATAAAAAATCTGCTAACCACCCTTATAAAACTCACTTTGAAGATATACATCTATTGCATATCTTATTGATACATTAATAATCGCTATTATTGGAATAAAAAGTAATATACCTATCAACCCAAAATATGAAGCACATGTAGTTACTCCAAGGATAATTACAGCTGGATATATATGAACTTTTTTCCCTATTAATAAAGGAATTAGTATGTTCGCATCTATTAACTGTCCAACACTAAATAATACTAAAACAGCAGCGCTTTTGAACCACCCACTGAATTGAGCAATAGCACTCAAAAACCCAATAATAGTATATATTAATGGCCCTATATAAGGTATAAATGTTAATGTTCCTGATAAAATTCCAATAGCAATAGGATGTTTCAACCCGATTATACTAAGACCTATAGAATAAAAGGCCATCATAACAACGCATATGTTTACCTGCCCTTTTAGGTAATTAAGTATAATAAAATCTACTTTTGAAAAAAAANCTGCAACTTTTTCTTTATAAGGAACAGGAACTAATTCACTAATTTTTATTATAATTAGAGGCCAATCACGCAATATATAGAAAAACATTATCGGAATAATTACTACCAATGATACTACATGAATTAAGTTGAAGCTCGAGCTTAACACCTGGACAATAAAATTACCTATAATACCAAAAGCGTTTATAGAATAAGATATATAATCGCCGCAATTTTTTACTAGATTTTCAGATAAGTGATCAAACAAACCATCTCCTACTTTTATATTAAGAAACTCTAATGCAGATTGGATACCTTTAAGGTTTAAGAAAGGTGCTTTACTGATTAAAAAATTTAATATCGAAGTAATTTGAACATATATAATAGGTAAAACAAATGTAACAACTAATGCAAGAACCAGCAGTAGCACAAATATTATAAAAATGACAGAATATAGGCGCGGTATTTTATGCTTTTCAAACTTTACTACTAGCGGATTGAATAAGTATGCTACAACAATAGATATTAAGCATGGAAAAATCATAGGGTACACTAAGAATAACGTGCCAATTATAGGAGGTAGTGCAAGACAAATGGATATATGAAGCTTTTGCATGCTTTTGGCGTAGTCAATTTATAAAAAAATACACAGTTTATTTTACTCACCTCAAAGGTATTTTGCAATTTATTATCAATTACATTTGATAGAACTATTTTAGAAAGATTATAATGGATTAAGTCTTTAAAATATTATATTCTACCATATCGTTTTCTCACATTTAGTAAACCTAAACTGATTTAGTTATATTATAATCGACTTCCTATATAATCCAGAAAAGGATAAATAACTACTTTTTTTTAATAAAAATAATTAACTCTTAGTTATATAAATATTTATAAAACTTACTAAGTTAGAAAAGAAGGCAGGTAAGACCCTTTAGTAGCTCTCTCTAATTCTATAAATTGGCATTCTATACTACCTTAAATGCTTTAAAAGCTCATTTCAGCTTATATAGGTAAAACCTTAGAAAGGTTGTAAAAACGTAAGGTACACATAATACCAGAAATCAAACAGGATATCGATTACGTAATACTTTCATTATAATAATAAGAAAGCTGGCAAAACTTGTTAAGGAGTTTTTAGTGTTCTGTTTCTATAGCTACTTGAAACTTATTATGGAATGATAAAGCTATGCAGACAAAGGCCTAATGCTTTAGTGTTTTTAATTCAGGAAAACTATCGCCTCTATTTTCTATAGAAGAAGATGGTGTGCTGTTTCCAGTATTTCCTTCAATTGGAATGGTGGGTCGTATCAAAGCAACCTTTATGACCTCATCAATATTCTTGGCAAGAACTATATTGATCTTTTCCTTAATCTTTGCTGGAATTTCTTGTATATCTTTCTCGTTTTCGCTAGGTATAACTACAGTCTTAATTGATCCTCTGAGTGCTGCAAGCAACTTTTCTCTTAAGCCTCCAATAGCTAAAACTCTACCACGTAATGTCACTTCACCTGTCATAGCAACACTTTTGTCAACTGGTATGCTTGTCATAAGAGAAACAATAGACGTACATACTGCACTACCAGCAGAAGGCCCATCCTTTGGCACAGCACCTTCAGGTATATGCAAATGTATATCGTTACTTTGAAATTTTTCAGGTTCTATACCAAAAAACAGACAATTTGAACGAACATAACTATATGCAGCTTTTATAGATTCCTGCATCACCTCTCCAAGTTTTCCCGTGTATTTTATTTCTCCCTTACCAGGAATCAGAACTGACTCTATCATTAAAATATCACCACCTGTTTCAGTGTAAGCAAGTCCAGTTACTACACCTACTAAACTCTCATTTTCTGCAATACCAAAGGTATACTTACGTATTCCTAAATAATCTTGTAAATTGTCAACTCTTACAGATATTTCCCTACTTTTATCAGTTAATATCTTCTTAACAGCTTTCCTCATAAGCTTCGCAAGCTCCCTTTCCATACTACGCACACCGCTTTCACGTGTGTATAAACGTATCAACTCACACAGTGCATCATCAGTTATACTCCATTCCTTCTGACGTAAACCGTGCTCTTTTTTCAATTTAGGAATCAGATAGTATCTAGCAATATTAATTTTTTCATCTTCAGTATAACCAGACAATTGTATAATTTCCATTCTATCACGCAAAGGATATGGCAAATTTAAGCTGTTTGCTGTAGCTACAAACATTACACTTGAAAGATCAAACTCAACTTCTAAATAATGGTCTGTAAAGTGCTTATTGTGTTCTGTATCCAAAACCTCAAGCAACGCAGATGCAGGATCGTCACGCGAATCAGAGCCCATTTTATCTATCTCATCAAGTAAAAAGAGCGGGTTGCACGAATTAGCTTTTTTCATGTGTTGGATGATTTTGCCAGGCATCGAACCAATATATGTTTTTCTATGGCCACGTATTTCAGATTCATCACGTACACCACCAAGAGCAATGCGAACAAAATCCCTACCTACCGCCCTTGCTATAGATTTAGCTAAAGAAGTTTTACCAACGCCAGGTGGTCCAACTAGACAAAGTATAGGACCTTTTATCTCTTTTACTCTCTTCAATACTGCTAAAAATTCTATTATCCTATCTTTTACCTTCTCTATACCATAATGATTCTCGTCTAAGATTTTCTTTGCTGCATTTAAGTTAATTTTTATATCTTTATGCTTTCCCCATGGCAGATCAAGCAACCAATACAGATAATTAGATATAACTGTAGCTTCAGGAGAAACAGGGTTCATTTTCCTATATCTCTTCAACTCAGTTATAGCCTTTTCTTTTGCTTCCTGAGAAAGCTTTGTTTCATTTATCTTTTTCTCAAATTCATTTACTGTACTTCCTTCTTCTCCATTCTCAAATTCACCTAATTCTTTCTGTATAGCTTTCAATTGTTCATTAAGATAGTAGGCTTTCTGAGTGCTCTCAACTTGTGATTTAATTGTTTTACACAAACGGTTTTGTGCATCCAAAATACTTATTTCTCTTTCAATAAAAGTAAAAGTTTTTCTTAAACGCTCTACTGTACTATAAGTCTCAAGTATGCTTTGTTTATCTGATGCTTTTATGTTTAAGTACGAAACTATCGTGTCTACAAGCTGATCAAGCTTTTTGATTTGTTCAATTGGACTAACAACAACTTCAGGATGATTTTTCTTGTTTAGTTTACACCAGCTATCAAATGCGTTTATAACAGAGCGCCTCAAAGCCTCTAGATCAACATTATCTTCATCATCTTCACACTCATAGTAACTACTCAACTCTACTTTAGCCTGTAATAAAGTATGAGAGTCGATATATTCTAAAACTCTTCCTCTGTTTACTCCTTGAACTACAACCTTTACTGCATTATCAGGTAGTCTTATTAATGATTGTACAATATTTGCTAGCACACCTACCTCATAAAGGTCTTGTGGTTCCGGGTTATCAATAGAACCATCTCGTTGTGTCACAAGAAAAATCTCATTTTGGCGACTACTATTATCAATAGCACGCTCTAACGCATTGATAGATCTTTCCCTACCTATAAATAAAGGAACCATCATACTTGGAAAAACTACTACGTCTCTTAAAGGCAATACTGGCAATGTAACAAAAACAGAGTCTACAGTACATTCAACGCTCATAACACTACCCCAAACTAATCATTAACTGTTATAATATTACCTTTATTACTGCGATTAATCACTGCTTTTCCTAGCTCTACCATTTCCTTAGTAATCACTATTGTACTACCTTCAAAACCTCCATTTCCAGCTGTATACATAACATCAAGCAAAAGTGACTCTAAAATAGCACGCAACATTCTTGCACCTGTCTTATAACTTATAGCCTTTTCAGCAATAGCTGATATTGCTTCGTCTGTAAACTCAAGGGTTACTTTGCTAAATGCAAGTAATGCCTTGTACTGTTTTATTAGTGCATTTCTTGGCTCTATTAGTACATGTACTAAATCTTCATGATCTAACTCATCTAAAACAGCAGTTATTTGAACCCGCCCTACGAACTCCGGTATTAAACCAAATTTGATCAAATCTTCAGGTTGAACATCATGTAAAACATTCTTTTTCCTTTGCTCCCTAGAATGACTAATATCCGCTCCAAAGCCAACTGATGTTCCTCTTTTCCTTGCTTCAATAATTTTATCTAGACCTTCAAAAGCTCCTCCACAAATAAACAATATATTATTAGTATCCACTTGTATAAGTTCTTGTTGTGGATGTTTACGTCCCCCATGCGGTGGAACATAAGCGACTGTACCTTCCATAATCTTAAGCAGAGCTTGCTGCACTCCTTCACCTGAAACATCACGCGTTATTGAAGTGCTTTCAGATTTCCTTGTAATCTTATCTATTTCATCTATAAATACTATACCACGCTGTGCTTTTGTAACATCATAGTTTGCAGCTTGCAACAAACGTGACAACACACTTTCTACATCATCACCTACATAACCTGCTTCCGTTAAAGTTGTCGCATCAGCCATAGCAAACGGCACATCCGAGACTTTAGCAAGTGTCTTAGCTAACAAAGTTTTACCAGAACCAGTGGGACCAATGAGCATTACATTCGATTTTTCAATCTCAATGTCACTTATAGAGTGAATTTGTGCCATGGATTGACAATGGTTATACATAGCCACAGATAAAACATGTTGTGCATGCTCTTGACCCACAACATGTTTGCTAAGAAAATTTTTTATGTCTTCAGGTTTCTTTAATAATAACTTCACATCAGACATATAATCTGAATTAAAAGGCCCTCCTTTTTTTTGACTTATTGCCTTATGAGATAACTCTATGCACTCATTACAAATAAACACTTTTAAGCTATCTGAAGAATTAGTAATTAATTTATCTACTTCATTTTGTGCTTTATTACAAAAAGAACAACGATGTAAATCATTATTATTATCCATTAATTCACCCTCTACTCAACTTTAATATCTTCACGCTCAGCCATTACTTTATCAACCAATCCAATTTTCTTGGCTTCTTCAGAATCCATGAATTTATCTCTCTCCATCATTTCTTCAATTTTCTTTAGTGAATTTCCAGTATGTTTTTCATAGATCTGATTCAGCTTCTTCTTAACTCGTAGAATCTCATTAGCATGTATTTCTATGTCGGTTGCTTGACCTTGGTAACCACCAGATGGTTGATGTATCATAATTCTTGAATGTGGCAAAGAATAACGCTTACCTTTTGTACCAGCTGCAAGTAGTAAAGAACCCATAGATGCAGCTTGACCTATGCACAGGGTCGAAACATCAGGCTTTATATACTGCATCGTATCATAGATTGATAAACCAGCAGTTACAATACCACCTGGTGAGTTAATATACATATAAATATCCTTGTCAGGGTTTTCTGACTCCAAAAATAAAAGCTGTGCCACTATTACGCTAGCCATGCTGTCTTCAATAGGCCCAGTTACAAAAATTATTCTTTCTTTTACTAATCTCGAATATATGTCATAAGCACGCTCACCACGACTAGTTTGCTCAATTACAATTGGTATAAGAGTCATACCCTTCTCACTAGATATTATCAAACAATTCCTTTAATTCTTTTACAGAAACAACTTGCTCTTTTTTATTAACCTTTTCCATTATATAATCTGTAACTTTATGCTCAAGAGCTTGTCCTTTAACCAACCATTGAAACTGCCTATTTGACCTAAAATGCTTCACTATTTTATCAAACGGCATATTTTTATTAACATACTGATTCATAACAACATTCAGAATATCATTCTGAGTTAATGATATTTTATGTTCTGTACTAAACTTCATAAATAACACTGCAAGCTTTACACGCCTTTCAGCCTCTTTACAAGAATCGTCCTCAGAGTTCAATTCCTTTTTTACTCTCTGTTGTTCCTGTTTCACCACTTCCGTAGGTAACCCAAAGCTATAACCAGCATCTAAACAATCAAACAGCTCCTTTTTAATCAATAGATCTCCCATCTCTTTACACTGATCACTGATTACTTTTTTAGCATATTTTTTTAGTAACGAATAATTCTCAAAACCCATTTTTTTAGCTATTTCATCATTACTTCTAAAACCTCGAATAATTTGAATATCATTAACTAGAACAGAAAAATTACTTTCCTGTCCTGCAAGAGAAATTACTTGGTAATCTTCAGGAAATTTTAACTTAAAGCTTTTTGTTTCTCCTTTTCTCATGCCAATCAATTGATCTTCAAAACCGTTAATAAATGTTCCGGAACCTAAAATCACCTTAAAGTTCTTATCACTTCCACCTCTAAAAAGCTTATTTCTAATTCGCCCTTTAAAGTCAATTATTAATTTATCTCCATTTTTTGCCTGATAAGAAACATCATTAACAGAGACAAAATCAGGAAATTTTGCCTTTATAGAGTCAATAAATTCTCTTATGTCTTCCTCTTCGATTTTTGCCTCAATTCTCTTCAAATTTATTTTATCAAGATCTATCGATGGTACCTCTGGCATTGACTCAAAAGATAGTTTATATACAAAACTGTCCTTTTCATCTTTTTTGTCTAGATTTGGTAATGATATAATATCAATTTTAGGATAAACATGAGATTTAACTCCAATTTTTTCCATCAAATCACTAGAGCAATAATCAATCGTATTGTTTACTGCATATTCTAAAGCTTCGCTTTTATAATTCGTAACAACGAGATCATAAGGCATCTTGCCAGACCGAAATCCAGGCAATTTTGCACTTTTAGCTATTTCTTGTAATCTAAAACCCATTTTCTGTCTTATACAATCACTGCTTACCGTAATTTCATACTCATGCTTAAGTTTATCTATACCTAATTCTCTATAAGTATAAATACTATCTGATACACCTATTTTAACTGTACTTTGAGGTATACTACTAGACATTATAATCTACTTATAAGTATTTTAATTCACACTTTAACAAAGTTATTTTATCAGAATTTAAGTTAAATACAATCTTTAAGAACAGGTTTTTTATAGAAACAAAAGCATATTTAGTGATTATAAACTTTTTTTTAGAACCTAAGTTATGTAAGTGCGGATAGAGGGACTTGAACCCCCATGAACAAGATCACCAAGACCTAAACCTGGCACGTCTACCAATTCCGCCATATCCGCAAAAATTTTTCAGTAACTTATAACTATACCACAAATCTATTTCTGTTATCTTATGATAGAACTCATCTTGAAGATTACACCCAGTGTTACAAAATTAGAATAACAACCTTATAATACTCTAATCAATTCCACCTATCAATCTACTTAAGCAAACCTAAATTACTTCAAACTAACATTATAGTACTACGTTAAAATACTCAAGATCTAAAATCTTACTCAATTTATGGTATTTACATAATCAAAAAAGCTTATTAATATCTTTTAACAAAAACTCTAAACCCTAAAAATCAATAATGAGACTGATAGCAAATTTTCTACTTGCAATCTTTTTAATTACACAGAGTGGATGCACAACCCTTATAATAAGTGGTGTAGTAGCTACTACAGCGACAGCAGTAGCAATGCAAGATAAATCTTTAGGAAATATTGTCGACGATACAACTATAATAATCAGAATCAATAAGGAGCTCTTAAAGCATGGATTATTTTCACCTATAAAAGTTAAAGTAAGTGAAGGAAGAGTACTGCTTATTGGGAATGTCGATACGCCCGAAAAGCAACTTACAGCAGAAAAAATAGCTTGGCAGGAAAAAGAAGTTAAAGAGGTAATAAATGAAATAAGGGTAACACCAATTCAAACAATTTCCATACTTGACTCTATTATAGATGGTATGATAACAACAGAAATAAGAACAAGGTTTTTAGGGAAAAGAAATATCAAATCAATTAATTACAGTGTTAACACAGTTGATGGAACTGTTTATTTAATGGGTATAGCTCAGAATAAAGCAGAACTAAAAGCCGTAATAGCAATTGCAAGAAAAGTTAAAGGAGTAAAGCAAGTTGTAAGTTATGTACGTCATAGACATAGCAAGTTACGACGTTAATGGAAGCTTAGTTTTTAAATGGTAGTTTTATTTTAAAAAAAATATATAAATGAGAGTTGCTTTTCAAATGGATGAAAATATAAACTTTGAAACTGATACTACATTTGCACTAATAAAGGAAGCACAAAGGAGAAAACACGAAATTTTCATCTATGTTCCTAGTAATTTAGCATTAAATCTAAACCAGCCAATCGCTCTTGCTCAGAAAGTTAGTGCTGATGACTCTAGTTTTACCTTTAGAAAAGACGTAATAATTAACTTAAATGAAATAGAAATCATATTTATTAGACAGAATCCACCTTTTGATATGCGTTACATTACAACCACTTATATTTTAGAGAAAGCCAGTGCTTTAGTAATAAACAATCCAACAGAGATAAGAAATTGTTCTGAAAAATTAATCACCTTATTATTTCCAGAATTAACTTTGCCGACTTTAATCACTGAAAATACATCAATGATTAGGAATTTTTACCATAATCATGACAAAAACATTATTCTGAAGCCATTGTATAGCTATGGAGGAAACGACGTAATGAGAGTAAGAGATGAAAGTAATATTCAAGTAATAGTGGAACTAATGATTTCAAAATATAAATGCCCTATAATTGCGCAAGCATTTTGTAAAAATATAGATAAAGATAAAAGAATATTATTACTGGATGGCCAACCAATTGGAGTAATGAAACGAGTCCCAAGAGTCAGTGAAGAAATCAGAACAAACTTACAACTTGGAGCAAGTTTTCTACCAGCTGAAATGAGTGACAGAGATAATGAAATTTGTAATAAAATTGGCCCTGAACTAAAGAAAAGAGGGTTAATATTCGTTGGCATTGACATTATAGATAATTTTCTCCTTGAGATTAACACAACCTCACCTACAGGCGTAGTTTACATCAATAAGCTATATAATATAGCATTAGAAAAAAGGTTATGGGATATATTTGAAGAAAAAGCAGGCATCCATACTCGTCATCAAAATTTTTGAGCTATTATCTTAATAAATTCATCAACTCCATTTTTTATTCTTGATTTTTTAGTATTATTAGCCATATCACACAATTTCTGAGAATTTCCTAATAAATCAACTAGTAACTTTCTTAGATTTTTTTTCGTTTCACTATCTTGCTCAATTATCACAGCTGCTCCCAAATTCTCAATATATTTTGCGTTGTAAAATTGATGACCATCTTTTGAGTAAGGGTAAGGAATATATATAGCAGGACGCTTAGCAAGAGTGATCTCTGCTATTGAAGTTGCCCCTGCTCTGCTAATTACCAAATGAGCACTTGCTAATCTACTTTCTATGTCATCAAAAAACTCACTTAATTCACTACTGACTTTTTCACTTTCATACAAGTCTTTGACCTTACTGATATTTTTTTTCGTACATTGCTGTGTTACTCTAAGCTTCTCTTTCACTTTAATAGGCAAATTACAAACTACGTCACTTATTACATCGTCAAAAAAACTTGCACCCTGACTAGCTGCTATCACTAATATATTCAAGTTCTCTTCAGAATGAATGTGATAATAGCCCTGCGCTTTTATATAAACAAAATTTCCTGTAAAAATACATCTATTGTTCTCTACATATTTAGTTTCCGGAAAGCTAGTTGCGATCAACTCTGCACTATTGAGAAAAAATCTATTTACTCTTCCTAAAACTGTATTTTGTTCATGTAAAATTATAGGTATAGAGAGAATTTTTGCAGCAAGAAGAGTTGGAAAAGAGGCATAGCTACCAAAACCAACAACTAGCTTTGGCTTTAGTTTTTTTATTTGATACAGTGCTAACACAAAGCTATATGTTAATAAAAAGAAAAATTTAAATCTATTATTACTTGGCTTACATAATGGCAGGGTATAGCTTTCTATATCTGTATTTTTATCTATTTTTTTATTAGTAAACAATATACAACTGTACCCTTGCAATTTTAGTGCTTTTGCCAAGGTCATAGCTGGGAAAATGTGTCCACCTGTTCCGCCTGTTGCGAGGATAACATCCATCTGTGTATAGTACATTGATACTAGATTATTAACTATAATTTAATAATTTGCACGTAGAATTTTATTAGGCTTTATAATAGAAAGATAGGAAGAAAAGTACTTAACAACAATAGTAAAAAAGAAATTAACAAAAAAATAAACCTCGAGAATAGAAAACAAAACAGAGAAGATTTATCGGATTGCTAAAAACACAATAAAAGTATTTTTAATTTAGATGTTGATCTACCTCAGTAGGAACAGCATAAAAATGGAAAACACTAACTGAAGTAACAAGATTTAGATAATACAGGAAAAAGCTCAGGAATATCTTAATCTAAAAATAAAGCTTAAAGTGAAAGTAGCAGAGCTGAAGAGCTAAAAGAAAGACGATAGAGACCTAACTCTGATAATCAATCAGTCATAACTAAAGTACATAGAAATCTTCCGTTTAAGGACTTTCAGCTCTAAAGCAACGGAACATTAACTCAACTATTCAGCGACTCATTATCTGCAGCAAGTACTGACTCATGCATCATTTCCGAAATAGTTGGGTGAGGAAAAATCGTAGATTTTATATCAAGATCTGTTACTTCTATCTGCTTTGCAAGGACAAAACTGCTAATTAACTCTGTTACTTCTGCTCCTAACAGGTGAGCTCCAAGGAGCTCACCTGTTCTTTTATCTATCACTGTTTTCACTAACCCATCAGTCTCGCCGAGCACAATAGATTTACTGCTAAAATTAGAATGAAATTTCCCTATCTTTATATCATATCCATCTTTGATTGCTTGTTCCTCAGTTAGACCAACACTCGCTATTTGCGGATAAGAGTAAGTACAATTTGGTACGCACTCTTTTTTTAATACGTGGACATCTTTACCAGCAATCTTTTCAACGCAAACCATAGCTTCACGACTTGCTTTATGTGCTAAACATGGCGGGCCAGCTACGTCACCTATTGCATATACATTCGGTTC